>NZ_JBBHZL010000003.1:0-465560 GCF_049843575.1 Cupriavidus sp. Met-2 | reverse complement strand
ACATGAACGCAGCGTTGAGCCCGAAGGCGAGCACCGAAACTGCCAGGAATCTCGCAAAGCGCGATGAAGCATCCGACGTGCGCGCGAACACCCACCGACTGCTCAGGAAATAATTCGTCAGGAGCCCCACCACGCTGCCGACAATCGAACCCAACAATGGGATGCCCCCCTGCGCAACAATCAGGATCAGCATGAGGTAATGCGCGGCGGTCGCGGTCGCGCCGGTGACCAGATAGCGGAGGAATCTGGGCGACATTGTCATCGCTTCTCCACGAGCACCGTCGTGCCCCGGCGCGCCACCACCAGGCTCTCTGGCCCCAGGTCGGGGGACAGTTGCGCAAAAGTTGCCTCGCGCATGACGGCGAGCTTGTGTCCGCGCTCGCGCCAGCGCAGCAGGAAGGTCGCGTAGCTATCGATCCACCGCTGGGGATCGACAGAAAAGCCAAGATCCAGTTCGTCCCTGGCAACCACCACCTGGGGAAGCATTTCGGAGTAGAACGCCAAGCCCCGGTCGATCTGCCCGACGTTGAACAGGGCGGTATCGGCGCGGCGCGATGCCTTGACGGTTAGGCCGATCGGCTTGATCGACAGGGATTCGAAGGCCATGGATGCCACGAGCCCAAGCTGAAGGCTGCCAATCGATGCCAGTGCTGCCACTGCGACGGCAATGCCACGTCGGCCTGACAGGGCAAGGGCACAGGCACCCAGCCCGCCAACCACCAGGGCGCCGATGGTGAGCGTGCTCCAGAACGAGAAATGACCAAGATCCGAGATCCCGCGCTTGAGCACCTTGTCCGATAGCTCGGGGATCCATTGCAACCCCGCGATCAGGATGCCGAGTATGACCATCAGCGAGCATCCGACCACTACCCATCTCGTGCGGACGCGCAGGATGGCGTCACCAACGAGCACGGCGAGCGGCGGAAAGGCCGGCAGGAGATACAGGGGCAGCTTCGATCGCGAGACGGAAAAGAAGACGAGCACAATCAACGTCCACACCAGCAGGAACAACCGCGGGTCAAATGTCCCCGAGCGCCTCGCAGGCCGGCAGCGCTGCCAGACTGTGGCGGGGATGACGCCAGCCCACGGCAGCATTCCCGCGACCAGCACCGCGGCGAAGAACCAGGCAGGCTTGTTGCGGGCATGAACGGAGGAAGTGAAGCGCGCCAGGTGTTCGTGGACGAAGAAGTAGTTAAGAAATTCCGGATTGCGAACCGACACTGCGACGATCCACGGCAGCGCGAGGACGCACGCGAACAACCCCCATATCCAGAAGGCGCGACTTCTGAACAGTCCGAACTGTCTGGTGAGCACGGCGTAGACCACCATGGTCGCGGCGGGCAGCACGATCGCAATCAATCCCTTGGCAAGGAAGGCCAGCCCCACCAGACCCCAGACGATCGGATAGAGGCGCCTATCGGCATTCCTGACCGCTACCGCATAGACCAGGACGGCGTTGCCCAGCAGTGCGCCGACGCCGATATCTGTCGTGGTCAGGTTCGAGCCCAGTATCCATAGCGGCGAGCCGGCCAGCACCAGGGCAGAGGCGAGCCCCACTCGCCGCCCGAAGAGTGCCGTCGCAGACCAACCGGCGACCAGGATGGCACTGGCTCCGATCAACGAACTCCAGAGTCTGGCGCTCCATTCACTGACGCCAAACACCGCAAACGCCGCCGCGGTCGCCCAATACTGAAGTGGCGGCTTGTCAAAGAACTTGACGCCGTTCAGCCGAGGGGTCGTCCAGTCGCCCGAGACGAACATCTCCCGGGCAACTTCGGCGTAGCGCCCCTCATCCGGTTCGTAGAGCGGCCGGATCGAGAGGGTCGCGGTCCACAGCAAGATGGCAACGACAATGAGCGAAAACCAGAGAACGCGAGACTTCACGAAGGCTTCCTCGCGGCGACAAGTAGGGAACCGCCTAACGGAAACCTCAGACCGGCAAGAATCAACTGCCGCTCGGCGGCACAGATGCCGCCAAAGATGCGGTTGAGCGTCGCGCCAATTCGGAATCCGTCGTCCACCGCGTCTTTGGGCGGCTTGAGCCGTTGCTGCAATCTCGAGAGCGCCATCGCCGGCAGAAGCAGCGACATGAACGAGGTGGCGTAGACGGGCTGGAATCCGGCGGCCCGCACCTTGCCAAGCAACTCACTGCGCGTGTAGCGGCGCTTGTGCTTGGCCGCATCGTCAAGATGGCTCCACAGGCTGGGATGCTGCGGTACGGTGAGGATGAGGCCACCGCCGGCGCGACAAGCCCGGTACATCTCTGCCAGGACACGCTCATCGTCGTCGACGTGCTCGATCACATCGAACGCCCCGATCACATCAAAGGCGGCGGTAAAGGGCAGCGCGCGGGCGTCCATCTGGATGAACTGGGCGTTGGACTTGTTGCGTGCCGAGGCCAGCGCCTGCAGCGACGCTTCCCCACCGCAGATGCGCGCATGCGGAAAGCGCTGCTCGATGGCCTTGAGGTTCTCGGCGGTCCCGCAACCGATGTCCATGAAGGACCTGAGTGTCGGGAAATGGCTCTGCAGGACGTCGAGAATGAGCCGCCGCCGATGAACGAACCAGAAGTGCGTGGCCTCGAGCTTTTCGTATTCCTCGAAGAGAGGTTCGTGATAGCCATCATGGTCGGCCAGCATGGCCGGCGCCATGCAGACCAATCCATCCTGACTCATCGGTTGCCAGCCGCACGCAGCGCAACTCCAGATTTCGTGCTTGATAGGGGCTCTGCACTGAATGCATGCGCGCATGGTCGTCTCCCGTTCTAGGTACCTGCTCGACGCGTTGGCTTTCCGACGCGCGGGCGAGGTTGTCCCACGGCAACGCGTCAACGCGATGACGTGGCAAGTGAATTGAGATGCCTAGGTAACCAGGCAGCAAGGCGTCGCAATCCGATGGGGCGGGACTGCGATCGGGGTGAAACCCCAATTCACACAGGAGTGGAGGGTGGACGAAGAAGCACGTCTGGAATGAAACTGGCGAGGAGCGCGGCCGTCCTGCCCGCCACCTCGAACGATTCCGGCTGCCGCAGCCAGAAGCCCAAGAACCATCCGGCGGCCTGGCCCATGGCGACGCACGCGTCGCACGCGTGACCGTCCGCATCAGGAGCCAGTTTTCCCCGCGAAGGGCTGTGCTGCGTGTTGTGGTGACACGGCTTGTCCGGGTTGCTGACCGTTTCCTCCACATCGACCTCGAGGACCATCGCCGCATCATTGCGCAGCCGGTCATGCGCTGGGCAGCCGGCGTGCGCGGGCGCTCCCATCGCCTGCAGCGGCAATGCGAAGATCATGAACCACAGCAGGAGGCGGGGCAGCAAGCGTCTCATTCGACGGCACGGAAGAGCGGAATTTCGTCTCAACGTATTGTAGAGAGTTGGCCTGTCAGCAAAATGACTCACACATGACGGCGTCGCCAAGCACCGGAATCAGGCGAGCACACTGCGCGCCCAGACGGACCGGATCCCTTGCGCCCGACCGTCGTCCGCTTTTCCGACAGATGGCCGAGCGCCGCACTTCGTGTGCGTCTTTGATCTAGGACAACCAACTGCAGGCTTGTTGCCAGAAGTCAAATCAAAGGCTGCTAGGATTCGCCCACTCGATTCCCGGCTCATGCACGCCTCCCATCACCGGCACTGGATTGCCGCATTCCTGTTGATTTCGTTCCTGACAGTTCAGCTGGCAGCGGCTGCCTACGCCTGTGAGGGCAGCAGGTACGCGCTGAGCATGACGGCGAGCATGACCGGGATGGCGGAATCCTGTCCGGACATGGCAATCAAGCGGGGCCATTCGCATGCCGGCCTGTGCCAGGCGCATTGCCACCAGGACAGCAAATCCGCCGATCACGCGACCCCGCAGCTCCCCGTATTCCAGGCGGCCTCGGTTAGCCCGGTAGCCACACCTGACCTGACACCGATCCTTGGCGGGTATCGGCTGGCCACGGGCAACCCCGTCCCACGACCGCCTCCCCGCCCGCTCGCGATCCTCCATTGCTGTTTCCGCATTTAGCCCGCCTAGCAACGTCCGCTATCGTGCCCTGAGTCGTCAAGACCAAGGGAGTCGTTGCTTTGTGGAGGCTTTATGTTTTTGCGTTTTCCCCTAGCGCGCGGGCGGCGGTGGTCGCTCGCCCTCTCGCTCATCGCGGCCGCCCATCCCGGATGGGCGCAATCGGCCGCACCCCTGTCGTTGCAGGAAGCCGTGGTGCTCGCCTCGGCGCATGCCTCGGACGCTGAGACGTCGCGCGCAGCAATCCAATCCGCCTTGGAAATGGCGGTTGCGGGCAGGCAACTGCCGGACCCGGTTCTCAAGGTTGGCGTCAACAACGTGCCCGCCGATGGACGGGATCGCTTCTCAATCGGCACGGAATCGATGACGATGCGCTCGATCAGCGTGATGCAGGAACTGACGCGATCAGCCAAGCGTGAAGCGCGCGCACGACGCTTCGAGGCCGAGGCCTCGTCGGCGCAGGCGCAACGCACGGCCGCGCTCGCCGCCGTACAGCGTGGCGCGGCACAGGCGTGGCTCGATCGGCTCTATGCCGAGCGGGCAACCGTCGTGCTGGCGGAACAGGCGCAGTCCATCGGGCTGATGATCGACGCTGCCCGCGCTGCCTATCGTGGCAACCGCGGCCCCCGGACCGATATCCTGACCGCTGAACTTGAGTTGCAGCAATTGCGCGACCGGGAGGACGAGGCGCGCGCCGCTGTGTCGACAGCCAGAGCAATGCTGCAGCGCTGGGTCGGTGACGCCGCCGTGCGCCCCCTGGGTGACAGTCCGACGCTTGCGATACCCGCGTGGCTCGCCAATCTCGATGGCAGCGTCGTGTCCCAGTTGCCCGATGTGGCCACCGCCGAGGCCCAGGTCGGCGTCGCGGAGGCCGAGGGCAGCGTGGCGCGGGAAAACAGGATTCCGGACGTCAGCGTGGAGTTGATGTACAGCCAGCGCGGCCCAGCGTACTCGAACATGGTTTCGGTCAACCTATCCCTGCCTTTGCCCTGGGATCGGAAGAACCGGCAAGATCGTGAGCTCGCCGCGAAGCTCTCACAGGCCGATGCAGCGCGAGCCCAAGCCGAAGCGGTTCGACGTGGGCTACAGGGCCAACTGCGCGGCAAGCGAGCCGAACTCGGCCTGAACCAGTCGCGGCTGGAACGTTATCGCGACGTCACGGTGCCGCTGGCCAGAACGCAGACAGAAGCAGCACTGACGGCGTATCGCGCCGGTGCCGGCACGCTCTCCGCAGTCGCCGACGCGAGCCGCAAAGCGCTCAATCTCTCGCTGGAACGCCTGAAGTTGGAGGCCGCGACGGCCCGGCTGTGGGCCGAGCTCAATTTCCTGATGCCGCTTGCGACTGAAGCAATGCCGGCATCCACGCAAGGGGATCAACCATGAAAACGACCGCAATCGCGCGCGTCGCGATGAGTCTCGCCGTTGCGGCGGGCCTGGGTGGCGCATATTACCTTGGACAACAGCAACGTCATCAGCAAGCTTCCGGATCCGCAACGGTCAATGGGCCCCACGACGGCCATGATCCGGCCGCGGGCGCCGAGCTCAAGACCGGCAAACGGATTCTCTACTGGCGCGACCCGATGGTACCGGGGCAGCGCTTTGACAAGCCGGGCAAATCCCCTTACATGGATATGCCGCTGATACCGGTGTATGAAGAGGAAAATGCCGACGGCGCCGCGGTGCGCATCGACGGCCGCGTGACGCAGAACCTCGGCGTCCGGACCGCGGAAGTAAAGCTCGGCCGGCTGGAGATGGCCCTGCAGGTCCCCGGCAATGTCGCCATCAACGAGCGCGGCATCGAAGTCATTCAGGCGCGAACCACCGGGTTCGTCGAACACACTTACGTGCGGACCACCATGGAAACGGTCCGCAAAGGCCAGGCGCTCGCCCAGGTCTATTCGCCAGACTGGGTGGCGGCGCAGGAAGAGTACCTGGCCGTCGCGCGCATGCCGGGTAACCCGCAGCCCGAACTGCGCGACGCCGCGGTGGCGCGCATGCGGCAGGTAGGCATGACAGACGGCCAGATCCGCGTAGTGCAGGCAAGCGGCAAGCTCCAACCGCGGCTCACGGTCAATAGCGCGGTCGACGGCATTGTCACTGAGGTCGGCGCTCGGGACGGCATGACCGTTCCCCCTGGCATGACGCTCTTTCGCATCGCCAGCCTGGCAACGGTGTGGGTGCTCGCCGAAGTGCCTGAAAGCCAGGCGGCTGCCCTGCGGCCTGGCCAGGCGGTAATGGCAAGCACCACGGCGCTGCCGAATCTGGCGCTGCCCGGCAAGGTGGACACGATCTTGCCGGACGTCAGCGCCGGTACGCGCACGATCAAGGTACGGATCGAACTGCAGAACAAGGACAGGAAACTGTTGCCGGGCATGTTCGTGTCGGTACGCATGGTGCCGGCGGGCGCAACAGAACGGCTGCTCGTGCCCAGCGAGGCACTAATCCGGACCGGAGCGCGCACCATTGCCATGGTGGCCAAAGGCGAAGGTGGATTTGATCCGGTAGAAGTCAAGGCGGGCGCAACCGCCGGTGGCCAGAGCGAGATCCTCGAGGGCCTGAAGGCGGGCCAGCAAGTCGTGGTTTCCGGACAGTTCCTCATTGATTCAGAAGCGAGCCTGCGCGGGACCGTCGCACGCATGCAGGAAACTACTTCCGGCCCCCCGGTTGACAGCGCCGCCTCCGAGGCGTCGGCCGCTGGCCCCGAGCATCGTGCAGTAGGGCGCATCCAGTCCATCGGCGAGCGCAGCCTGATCATCGCTCACGAGGCCATCCCGTCAGCCCAGTGGGGCGCCATGACAATGGAGTTTGCCGCGCCACCTGCCGGCCTTCCGCAGGGACTGAAAGCGGGCGATCGCGTCGCGTTCAGCTTCCGGTTGGATCCCCACGGCATGGCGACGCTCGTCACCGTCGCGCCGCAAGTCCAGACCGCGGGAGCCAAGCCATGATCGCCAGTCTGATCCTTGCGTCCATCCGCAACCGCTTCCTGGTCCTTCTTGCCACGGTGATGCTGACCGCGTGGGGGCTTTGGGCCGTGCGAAGTACGCCACTGGATGCCCTGCCCGACCTCTCCGACGTGCAGGTCATCATTCGCACCCCATTCCCTGGGCAGGCTCCCCAGATTGTGGAGAACCAGGTCACCTATCCGCTGACCACCACGATGCTGTCGGTGCCCGGCGCGAAGACCGTGCGCGGATACTCGTTCTTCGGCGACTCCTATGTCTACGTATTGTTCGAGGACGGCACCGACCTGTACTGGGCCCGTTCACGCGTTCTTGAGTACTTGAACCAGGTCCAGTCCCGGCTGCCGGCCGCCGCCAAGCCTGCGCTTGGTCCCGACGCTACCGGCGTGGGTTGGGTCTATGAGTACGCGCTCGTGGACAAGAGCGGACAGCATGACCTGTCACAGCTGCGCGCCCTTCAGGACTGGTTCTTGCGATTTGAGCTCAAGTCCTTGCCCAATGTCGCAGAGGTTGCCTCGTTGGGCGGGATGGTCAAGCAGTTCCAAATTGTGCTGTTGCCCGACCGGCTTCGCGCCTACAACCTGTCACAAGGGAAGGTGCTGGCCGCACTCAAGGGGGCCAATCAGGAAACCGGGGGCTCAGTATTGGAACTGGGTGAAGCCGAATACATGGTGCGCGCTACCGGGTACCTGAAGACGCTGGATGACTTTCGGCAGGTGCCGATCGTGACGAGCGACGCCGGTATTCCGGTCAGACTGGGCGATGTCGCCGTGATTCAACTGGGCCCAGAGATGCGCCGCGGCATCGCGGAGCTCAACGGCCAAGGCGAAGTCGCGGGCGGGGTCATTATCCTGCGATCGGGGAAGAACGCGCTGGAGACGATCAACGCCGTCAAGGCCAAACTGCAGACCTTGCAGAAAAGCCTGCCTGACGGCGTCGAGGTCGTCACCGTCTACGACCGGTCGGCGCTGATCAGTCGCGCAGTCGACAACCTCACCACCAAGCTGCTGGAGGAGTTTGCGGTCGTCGCAGTGGTCTGCCTGCTCTTTCTCTTTCACTTGCGCTCGGCACTGGTCGCCATCATCTCGTTGCCGCTTGGCGTGCTGGCGGCATTCCTTGTCATGCGCTATCAGGGCGTGAACGCCAACATCATGTCACTGGGGGGTATTGCAATCGCAGTCGGCGCGATGGTCGACGCCGCGGTCGTCATGATCGAGAACGCCCATAAGCACCTGGAACACTGGCACGTCAAGCATCCACAGCAAGAACTTGAGGCGCAAGAGCGATGGCGCCTTATCGGTGAGTCGGCCGCAGAGGTCGGTCCTGCCCTGTTCGTCTCATTGCTGATCATCACCCTGTCGTTCATTCCAGTCTTTACCCTGGAGGCACAGGAGGGCAGGTTGTTCTCGCCATTGGCGTTCACCAAAACCTACTCCATGGCGGCGGCGGCGGGTCTCTCCGTCACATTGATCCCCGTGCTAATGGGCTATATGATTCGTGGCAAGATCCCTTCCGAGCAAGCCAATCCTCTCAACCGCCTGCTGATCCGCGCTTATCACCCGCTGCTCAACAAGGTGCTCAGGTACCCCAAGACCACCGTGGCGCTGGCGGGCGTGCTCCTGGTTGCGACCGCCTGGCCCATCATGCGCACTGGCGGGGAATTCATGCCACCGCTGGACGAAGGCGATCTGCTCTACATGCCCTCCGCTCTGCCAGGGCTTGCGGCCGGCAAGGCGTCGCAGTTGCTGCAACAGACCGACCGGCTGATCAAGACGGTCCCTGAAGTGGCGTCCGTGTTTGGCAAAGCCGGCCGCGCCGACAGTGCGACGGACCCCGCGCCGATTGAGATGTTCGAGACGACCATTCGCTTTAAGCCGAAGGATCAGTGGCGTCCCGGCATGACAACCGACAAGCTGGTCGAAGAATTGGACCGCATTGTCAAGGTACCGGGCCTGTCCAATATCTGGGTACCGCCGATCCGCAATCGCATTGACATGCTCGCGACCGGCATCAAGAGTCCCGTGGGTATCAAGGTCGCCGGCACGGACCTCAAGGAGATCGACAGACTCGCCACACGTATTGAAGAGGCCGTCAAGACAGTCCCCGGCGTGACATCTGCGCTGGCCGAACGGCTCACGGGCGGGCGCTACATCGATGTCGACATCGACCGCGCGGCAGCAGGCCGCTACGGTCTGAACATCGAGGACGTCCAATCGATTGTTTCCTCGGCCATCGGGGGTGAAACCGTTGGTGAGGTGGTCGATGGACTCGCACGATTCCCCATCAACGTTCGGTATCCGCGCGACGATCGGGACTCCATCGATGCACTGCGGCGCCTGCCAATTGTGACCGACAGCGGCTTACAGATTGCGCTGGCCGATGTGGCCCGCATTACTGTCATGCAGGGCCCACCGATGTTGCGCAGTGAGAACGCACGTCTTTCCGGTTGGGTATATGTTGACATTCGCGGCAGAGATCTTCGGTCCACCGTGCGTGACATGCAGGCCGCCGTGGCGAAGGCCGTACCAATGCCCGCCGGGTATGCCCTCAGTTGGTCAGGCCAGTTCGAGTATCTGGAGCGTGCTACGGCCAAACTCAAGGTCGTCGTCCCCTTTACCTTGCTGATCATCTTCGTACTGCTCTATCTAGTTTTCGGCCGGCTGGATGAAGCCATGCTGATCATGGGCACGCTCCCCTTGGCCCTAATAGGCGGCTTCTGGCTGCTGTATCTGTTGCGCTACAACCTCTCTGTGGCTGGGATAGTTGGGTTCATCGCGCTTGCGGGTGTGGCCGCAGAGTTCGGCGTCATCATGCTGCTGTATCTCAAGCACGCGTGGCACGACCGGTTGGCGCGCGGTGAAGATACGCTAGATGCGTTGCTCGACGCCATCCAGGAGGGTGCGGTATTGCGCGTCCGGCCGAAGGCGATGACGGTGGCGGTCATCCTGGCGGGCCTGATTCCGATCATGTGGTCACATGGCACAGGGTCTGAGGTCATGCAACGGATTGCTGCGCCAATGGTGGGTGGCATGGTGACAGCGCCGCTGCTATCGATGTTCGTCGTGCCCGCCGTATATCTGTTGCTGCGCCGGCGCTTGTTGCCCTCGCCCTCCACCACCGCCAAGCAGGCAGAACTGGAGCGGGCCGTGTAGCAACTGTGCCTGGCGAGTCCCGGGGGCCGCCAGGCCAGTCTTCAGTGCATTGGGAACGTTCACCAGTGCGGCGCGCATCCATGAGAGGGCACCCGCCCTACGGCACTTCCCGGGCGTTTGCTCGAGGTGCCGCCACAATATCAAGACACCGCGCTGGTGAGCTCCCGCAACACGTAGGGCACCCTCCGTCGGCAAATCGCCGCGACCCACCTTCTGGACAGCTAGCACACCAGGCCCGAAAATCCCCGTATGCGTCCGCCTCCCATCCTGCATCTGCCGCCCGCGGTCGTCGCGGTAATTCTGGTCGGGCTGGTGACCATCCTCAGCTTGATTGTCCTGCTAGCCCGGCACCTGCATCGCAGCCAACCGCCGCCTCGCAAGCACCGCAGCAAGAGTCCCAAACCAGGGCGCTTGCGCAAATGACCTTGCGGACAGTGCTGCGGCCCAACAGCGGCGACGCCAAGTTGTACGAACGCGGGTAGGCCGCCGTTATTTCCGACGGCCAGAGCGAGGGCTCTTTCGGGGCCGGCCCCGGCGCGGCAGCCGCGGGCGCCCGCGACCATAGGTGCGATTCAGATAGATGACAAATGCCAGGAACGCAATGATGCAGAGCACGGCAACCAGCAATAGCGAGGACAGCACGCCATGCGGCAAATCGAAGACGTAATATCGGTTCAAGTTTCCAATCGCCCTGTGTGGCAGGCCGCCTCTCGTGCGTACTCAGTGAACGCCATCCTCAAGCGAATCGGCGCACGGCGACGATCAGCGCACCATCGCCATTGGCGAACCGCACGCCGCCCTTCTCCAATTGCCTCTCGATCATGCAGAGTCCGCCAAACATGTCATTCAGGATGGGACCACGGCGTCGATGGTCGCCAACCGCCATGGGGAACGGACGCGTCCTTTGCTTGCTCATGCTCAGCGTCATAAGCGGCAATGCCAACGTGCAGAATGTCTGGCTGTGTACGACAGTGAAACCTGCGGCATTGACCTTGCGAATCAGTGCGGGAAGCGTGTAGCGCGCTTCTGGCGCCCTCGGGGCATTGCCGCGCAGTCGTCGCGTTCGTTGATGCGGTACGGTCACGACAATACCGCCACCCTGGCGACAAGCCTTACGCAACTGGTCAAGCACTATCCCGTCTGACGCGGCATGCTGCAGGACGTCGAACGCCCCGATGACGTCAAAGGCGTCCGCGAACGGCAGGTGCATAGGATCCATCTGCAAACAGGAAAAGCCATATTCCCGGCGCACCTCGCGTAGTGCATCCACGCAACGGTCGGCCGCGACCAGCGTGGCGGCCGGATAGCATGTCCGGAAATCATCCAGGAATTTTCCCGCACCGCAGCTCAGATCCAAGAATGACTCAATCTGCGGGAACCACCGAGACAAGGCCTCGATGATCAGTCGGCGGCGATATGCAAACCAGAAGTTCCGGTCTTCAACGTGCGCAAATTCCCGCAACAGCGACGCTTGATTCCCATCGTGATCCCCGATCAGTTCGGGTGCGAGGCACACAATGCCTGATGTCGACGGCGGCTGCCAGTCGCAGGACCAGCAATGCCACCCCTGCGTGGACAATGCATTGCCACATCTCACGCACGATCGCATCGCCGGCCTCAGATTGAAATCGGAGGCCCTCCCGCAAGGGGCCCTCCATCGCTTTGCAGAATCCTCGTACTCACCCAGGCTGGCGTTGAGCCCACGCGCGATGCGGCGGCGTGCTGGCGAAGTCGTCTGGACGCGTATCCGACTCACACATCCATGCGCGCGGTCAGAAGGCTGACATTCGATTTTATGGAGATGACCTGTCGCAAACATGACGGGGAAATTACCAGGCGCCGCACCCGTTGCTATCTGCGGCAACATCGGACAACATGCACGGCGGCGCGGCCTTTTTCCAACAGATGCGAACGATGTCATGGATTCGACGCCGACAATCCACACCGCGCCTGTGGCGACTTGTGATTGCAGACTTTAGGGATTTCCTGGACAGCGCCGCGCCAGACCAGTGCGCTCAGCGTTTTCGTCAGCCCGGCCTTGGCCAACTTTGGTTTCGATCGTCGTGGGCAATGCGCCCGATCGCGAGACAGCATGACAGATTCAAAGGACACCGCACCGCTGTCGAATGACAAGCCCCCGGCAGCCCCCGTGCCGCTGCAGCGAGAATGGCTGAATCGCACCGTTGTCGGTGCCGGGCTCACGAGTGCACTAGGCGATTTCTGCTACGAGACCACCACCGTCATCCTGCCCGGCTTCCTGGCAATACTCGGGATCCCGGCGGCGGTTCTGGGACTTATCGAAGGCCTGGCCGATGCGGTGGCGAGCTTTACCAAGATGATTTCGGGTTACGTCGCCGACAAGCTCGGACATCGAAAGCTTCTGGTGCTGGTCGGCTACGCCCTGACGCCTGCGGGTCAGATCGCAATCGCATTGGCCACGGCGTGGCCAATGCTACTTGTGGGGCGAATCATTTCCTGGTTCGGAAAAGGGCTGCGCGGCCCGCTTCGCGACGCGATTGTCATCCAGGCAATCCCGCCGCGCGCGCGAGGCCGTGCCTTCGGGTTTCATCGGGCTATGGATACGATTGGCGCAGTAGTCGGACCGCTGCTTGGTGTCGCATTGCTTGGCTGGGCCCAAAGCCATCATGGGTGGAACGACCCCATCGGTCCGTTCCGTCTGGTCCTATGGCTAAGTGTCATCCCGGGGGTTCTGGCCGTCCTGGCTTTCCTCGGCTTCGTCAAGGATCCGGCATTTTCCCCAAATCCCGGGCTGCGATTTTTCCGGGCCTTGCGCGGCCTTCCGCCAAAATTCAAGCGCTATCTCGGCGCCGTCGGGTTGTTTGGCATGGGTGATTTCTCCCACAGCCTGTTGATCCTCGGCGCCACGAAATTGCTGACCCCCGCACTCGGCATCGTGCAGGCCGCGCAAATCGCCGGTGGCCTCTACGTCTGGCGAAACGTCGTGCAATCGGCGGCGTCATTTCCAGTCGGCATGCTGGCGGATCGCGTCGGTGCGCTGCGCATTCTCGTGCTTGGCTATGCGCTAGGCGCGATGACCGGCCTGCTCATGGCCATCACGTTCTGGCTCCACGTCAACACCCTCGCACTGCTCGCGGCCGTCTTCCTGCTTGCGGGCCTGTACACGGCCGTCCAGGAAGCCCTGGAGCCGACGGTGATCGCCGAGATGGTGTCGGCTGACACCTTGGCCATGAGCATCGGCGCGCTCGGCACCACGAACGGCACGGCGAAGTTCATCTCGAGCGCCGGCGTCGGTCTCATCTGGTCGGCGCTATCACCTGTCCTCGGCTTCGCATTCGCCACCATCACCATGGCGGCCGGCACAGTCATGCTGGCGAGATTACGGCACATCTAAATCTCGCCACATCGCCCGGAGATCGAGCGCAGTGCGGGAGTCCCCGCCACGAGCCATCCGCGCGGTCGTGCCGACCGTCGGGACGCCAAAGATCGCCTAGCCGTCGGCAAGCATCGCCTGTACGTCGACGGCGGGCGCATCGAGTAGCTTGACCAGCGCGTCAAAGTCGATCGGCCGGCTGAACAGGTAGCCTTGCCCCACCTCGCAGCCAAACTCCCGCAACACCGACACTTGCCAAACGTACTCGACCCCTTCGGCCACGACGCGCAGCCCAAGCATATGCGCCATGCTAATCATGGCCTGCACGATTTGCCTGTCGCTGTGCGAGCCTTGCATGTCATGGATAAAGGCGCGATCAATCTTGAGTTCGGTGACCGGTAAGTGCTTCAGACTGGACAGATTGCTGTATCCAGTCCCGAAATCGTCGATGGCAATTCCGACGCCCGCGGCGCCCAGCTCCCGCACAAATTCTAGCAGCCCTTCCTCGTGCACGAACAACGCGTTCTCCGTCAGCTCAATCTTGAAGCGCCGACAATCAACGCCAAACTGCGCGATAGTCTGCAGCACAGGCTCCTGCCTGTGCCAACTCAGTTGCAAGGGCGAGAAGTTCACCGCCACCCTGAATTCCGGATCGATCGCCAGTGCCTCGAGCTTCGCGACGTATCGACAGGATTCGCGCAATACCCAATCCCCGATCGCGCCGATTACCCCGGTCTCTTCGGCTACCGGAATGAATTCGGCCGGCGAGACGGGAACGCTGCCATCTCGCATCCAGCGGAGCAAGACTTCCGCACCGATGACCTTGCCCGTGGTGAGCGACACCTGGGGTTGCCAGGCCAGCGAAAATTCGTTGGCCTCGAGCGCGCGGTGCAGCGCGTTGGAGATGTCGAGGCGCTTGAGCACCTTCGTATGCAGGCCGCGAGAAAAAAAATGACAAGCGCCGATGCCATCCTCCTTGGCGCGGTACATCGCCGCATCGGCATTCATGATCAGCGCTTCTGCGGTCGTGCCATCGGCGGGAAATCGGCTGACCCCAATGCTCGCGGAGACGTAGCTTTGCGTACCGTTCAGGACAATCGGCTTGGCCAGTTCATCGAAGATCCGCCGCGCGATCGACTCGACCTGAGCAGGATCCGCGGTGTCGTGCAGAATGAATGTGAATTCATCGCCGCCGATACGGCCGACAAAATCCGCTTCCTTCACCAGTCGCTTGAAGCGCTCCCCGACCACCTCGAGTAGCCGATCGCCAAACGAGTGGCCCAGTGTATCGTTCACGTCCTTGAACCGGTTGAGGTCAAGGAAAAGCAGGGAAAATTCCGTACCCTTGTTCGCCGAACGTTCGATCGCATGGCCAAGCCGGTCCTGGAACAAGCGTCGATTTGGCAGACCGGTCAGGCTGTCGTAGTAGGCAAGGTGCATGTACTGGGCGCGCAGGCTTTCGCGCTGCATGATGTCCGCGAACATCGCCACGAAACTGAACACTTCGCCATGCTCGTCGTGAACCGTCTTGATCGTTACCCAGTCGGGCGCGATCGAGCCGTCCGCCCGCAATAGCCAGACCTCCCCTTCCCAGCGTCCGCCATCGCGCAGGGTTGCAAATATCTCCGCGTAGAAGCCCCGTCCATGCCGGCCAGACCGTAAGAATCCGGCCGGCCGCCCGACAATATCCGCGCCGGGATAGCCCGTCGCGGCTGTGAAGGCACGATTGATGTACTGGATGCGCAAGCGAGCGTCCGTTACCAGCACCGCGTCACTAGTTGACTCGAGCACATTGGCCGATATCTTGCGGTTTTCCAGCTCAGTACGCAATTGGCTAACCAGCGCCTCGCGTTCACGACGATTGATGTCACTGCGACAAACGAACTCGGCCAGCAAGGACGCCATGGAGACAATGCCGATGTATCGCCCTTGCGCATCGAAGACGGGTAGGTGCTCACAAGCTTCCTTACGCATGCGCTTGAGCAACTGGATCGCGCTGGCATGCCCCTGCACGGGCTCGGGTGGACGTCGTGCGATCAGATCCGCGAAAATCCGTGCTGGAAAAAGCGTCGCCTGCCGGTCCGTCACGACACCGAGAAACGTGCCGTCGTCATCGAAGACCGAGAAGACGTTCGTCGATGTCTGATTGACCCCGACCAGATCCCGATATCGCTGGTCGAGCGCAACGCGGCGTGCCGTCAGGTCGAGGCACTCCGAAACAAGCAATGTGTCCATCTGCAAGCCTTATCCCAGCTTTTGATCCACGAACAACTCGACTTCCAGCGCCAGGTGAAGGATTTCCTCGGCTCCCATGGCCGGTTTGATCTCATCCAGGATGAACGTCTTGAGCTCTGCGGCGGGGATCTTTCTGAGAATCGCCTTTCGAATGAGGATGTCAGAAATCACGTCGTCGTCGATTTCTATATGCTCGAAGGCCGTGGTTGACAGCAAACTGAGTGCTCGCCCGACCGCAACGTGTCCAATTGGCGAGGCGCGCCCTAGCACGAGCCCATCGGTAATTGGCGGAAGGACAAACTCCTTGATGTGGGCGCGCAATCGCTTCTGACGACGTTTCTCCATTCCGACACTAACCTTTCCGATCCAAGATCGAACGCGCCAAGGAAGCACCGCACGCAAATCCGGCGCAGCACGACATCCTTCGCGGGCCGTTTGTACCAGACATTCCTGCCACCGACTACCCATCAAACGTGGGCCCGCAAGAGTTGCCATGCTTTGAGTTTCTACTCCTACTAGTGAGTATCCGTGGATACCGCCTAGGGACGCATATCCTGGTAGAGCTTGAGCATGTCCTTGTATTCACCCGCCGTCTTCTGAATGGAAAACCGCATACGCACCGCATTCTCCGCAAATGCCACGCGCTCGACGTCCATCTCGACCGTATTGCCATCGATGCCGGACTGCATCGGCACCCGGTAGAGCAATGCCTCCTCCGCCGCTGACGGACGGGACTCCAAATGCCGCCGCGAAGTCGTCGCCATGCCCACAAACGCATTGCCGCTTGCCATCGCCCGTTCCAATTCGGCGCCAAAGTCGATGTCCCGCGCCTTGTAGTTCGGGGTATCCGCGTTGGCGATATTGGCTGCCAGAAACTCCAGCCGGCGAGTGCGCAGCCTGAGCGCCAGTTCATGAGCGTTTTCCGCGCTACGCGCAGCATTCTGGATAAATGCGGTTTCCATCTCGCCTCTCCAACGCATTCGGAAGAGGGCAGACTAGCCTACCCCACTCCGCGTCATTGCGAGGATAAGCGATCAATTTATCAACGTTTCAAATGACCAAGTTGCAATGATCTTGACACCGTTGTGCCGTACAGAATTCGCCTGCTTTGGACGCATTTCCCTCAGATGACCGGTTCGTAATATTCGAGTCATTCGACTGATCGTGTCGGGCCGATAGACTGTGCACACGGTGAGCGAGACAGACTCGCCAACATGACTCCGGAGAACTTTCCATGAAGAAGCTTCACACTGCCATTCTTACCGCCGCACTCTCGATCCTCGCAGGCACTGCCGTGGCCGCTCCCGCCGAGGGGCAGGTCCATCGCCCTCGCGATCCCTTCACGGACGGCGCACGCGCCGGAGCCTCAGCCAGCGACGTGTACGCCGGCGGCGCGCGCATCGACAAGCGTGACGTTTTCACCGACGGAGCACGTATTGGGGCGCGAGACGTCTTCACCGACGGCGCTCACGGGCTCTGACAGGTTGACGCCCATGCCAGTTTGACACTTGCACAAGTGTGAGGGGAGCCAGTCATCCGTCCAGGTTGACTGGCTTCCGGTGCTGCTCTTTTGCCTCTACCGTGGCACGAAGAGCTTGTGGCTTGCCTCCTACGGAGGCAAGCCATTTTCTTGGGTGCGCGTCTGGGCTAGCGCCATGCTAACGGCCATGCGGCGCATCAGAACTTGAACGGAAAGGTGCCCCCACCCACACTGTCCGGAACGACCAGTCCGGTGGAAACGCACTCCGTTCTACCGGAACGAATTTCGTCGGAACCACAGCGGGCGGCGAAGTGCTTTTCCTGGCCCCCCGTAGTGCCCCACGCGGATGCCCAGATGACTGGCTCGCTGTCAATTCTGTCGAGGTAGATTTTCCGGCGTAAGCACCGGCGTGTTGCAACTGGAACGCATCGGCAATGTGCTGCTGCGGAATCACCTGATAGATGACCCGTTTGGCATGGATGGCCGCCAGGCCGCACGAACTCTGGTTGATCATTGCGGCTGCCCCCGACCAGTCCCAGCACGCGCTGCTGACGTACGAAAAGTCTGGCCGTTGGTTCTGGACCTGCGCCACCGGTCAGCACGTCAATCATGGCAATTTTCTCGCCAACCCTTCACGCCGCGAGGGATTGTGTCAGCGCACCGGGACCGTATCCTCATGATTTGCTGCTGGCCACACGCGCCAGGCAGCGAGAAATCCGACAACAGAAACGCACGCAAGCACCACAAATGCTGCACGCATCCCGTATCGCGCCCCCACCTGCCCCGCGAGCGGATAGGCAATCAGCCAGCACGCATGCGAGAGGGAGAATTGCGCAGCAAACACTGCAGGGCGATCGGCTGAAGCCGCCGAGCGTTTCAGCAGACGTCCGCTTGGCGTCAACGTCATCGAGTACCCGATGCCGGTGGCAAACCACGTCAGCAGAAGCATGGGCCATTCGATGACTTGCCCGAACCCGGTCAGTGCTACTCCAAAAGCGAGACTGGCTGACATAAGGATGGCGCCGCCCAGCATGGCTGGACGATCAGGACGATTCGCCAACAGCCTCGGCAGTAACAGTGCCACAAGCATCGATCCGCAGCCGAAGGCCGCCAGAGCGAATGGGACATCAGACGCCGGACGCTGCAGCTTGCTTTGCACATAGACGACCGTGTTCACGATGACCATCGAGCTGGCGGCGGCCGCGGCGAGGTTCAGGGCCAGAAGCCCTCGCAAGCGGTGCGTCCGAAGGTAGATCGACATACCCCGAAACGTTTTGGCATACAGGCTCTCCTTGCGAGCTATCGCCTTGGATTGCGGCAAACGCACCGAAACGACGAACGCAGCCGACACCAGGAAGCCCACGACAGTGCCGCCGAACAGCCAGTGAAAGCCGATGACCGATAGCAACGCGGCGGCCAGCATCGGACTCACCAGACTCTCCATGTCATACGCCAGGCGCGACAGGGATAAGGCATTCGTATAGGCCTTCTCTTCAGGAAGGACGTCCGGGATGGTCGCCTGAAAAGTTGGCGTGAACGCCGCCGATGCCGACTGCAACAGGAAAATCAGGATGTAGATCTGCCAGATCTGCGTCACGAACGGCAGAGAAATTGCCACCAGCGCCCGCACGAGGTCCATCGCAACAAGGAATGCGCGACGCGGAAGCCTGTTGGCGAACGCACCCACAACCGGGGCAATGCCCACATAGGCAACCATCTTGATTGCCAGCGCGGTTCCCAGGACGCTACCCGCGTTCGCACCAGCCAGATCATAGGCGAGCAGACCCAGCGCGACCGTCGCAAGCCCGGTGCCAATCAGCGCGATCACCTGCGCACCGAACAGGTGCCGATAGGTTCGGTTCCGCAATACGTCCAGCATGCAACCTCCTAAGCTTCAGCGAGTTCGTCGCGACCCACGCCCGCGCCCCGTTTCCGGCGCACCACCATGCCGCATATCGCGGGCAACACGAAGAGCGTGAGCACGGTGGCCGTGATCAATCCACCGATCACGACCGTTGCCAGTGGCTTTTGCACCTCCGCACCCGTCCCCGTTGCGAGGGCCATGGGCACGAAGCCCAGAGATGCCACCAAGGCAGTCATGAGCACCGGTCGCACCCGTTCCATCGCGCCATCGATCACGGCCGCGTCCGGCGCCACCCCGTCTTCCAGCCGTTTGCGGATGGCCGATATCAGGACGAGACCATTGAGAACGGCCACGCCCGAGACAGCAATGAAACCCACTGCTGCGGAGATGGAGAACGGGATGCCGCGCAGCAGTAGTGCGAACACGCCTCCCGCCAGCGCCAGGGGCACAGCCGTCAGAACTGTCGCGGTCAGCATTGCATTGCCGATCGCCATATACAGCGCCGCGGCGATCAGCACGAAGCAGGCGGGCACAATCATGGCGAGTCGCTTGGTCGCGGCTTGCAGGTTCTGGAACTGGCCGCCCCATTCGATGTACATGCCGGGAGGCAACTTGACGTCCCGCGCGATCCGCGCAGCAGCATCGTCTACAAAGCTGCCGAGGTCACGCCCGCCCACATTGGCTTCCACGTACACGCGACGCTTGCCGTTGTCGCGGCTCACTTCGTTCAGGCCCTGTGTGAATCGGAACTCGACAAGCTGCCGCAATGGCACGGAAACCCGCGCCTGGTCCGAGGCGGCTGGCAGCATCACGGGCAGCGCGCCAAGCACATCGAGGTTCTCCCGCTGATTGCCTGGCAGGCGGATGACAATATCGTAGCGCCGATCGCCATCGAATATCTGGCCTGCCGGGCGGCCCGCCATCGCTGCCGAGACGGTATCGGCCACTTCCTTCACCGTCAGCCCATACCGCGCGATAGCGGCGCGATCGAATACGATGTCGAAGGTGGGAAACCCGCTGGTCAGCGGTACGCGCACATCCGTTGCTCCGGGTGTCTTGCGCAAGACGGCGGCAATGCGTTGCCCAGTGGCGGTCAGGTCGTCGAGATTCTCGCCATAGATCTTTACGGCGACATCGCTGCGCACGCCACCGATCAGTTCATTGAAGCGCATCTCAATGGGTTGGGTGACGTCGTAATTGTTGCCCACCATCGGTGCCGTCTTCTCCCGGATACGCTCGATCACCTGTTCCTTGGTGGTTACGCCATCCGGCCATTCACTCTTCGGCTTGAGGATGATGTAGTTGTCGGAGGCGTTGGGCGGCATGGGGTCAGCCGCCAGGCTGGCGGTACCCGCCTTGGAGTACACAGTCTTCACCTCAGGGAGCGAGAGCACGGCGCGTTCCAGCGGCAAATCAATCGCCACCGACTGATCGATCGATGTCGATGGAATGCGAACGGAGGACAGGTTAAGGTTCTGTTCGTCAAGCGTTGGCATGAACTCGCGACCGACAAAGGCGAACGCAACTGCAGCCAGTGCCAGCACCAGCAAGCCGGCGCCGACAAACGGAATCGGTCGCGCCACCGCCCGCTCCAGCCACGGGCGGTACCACTGCTTGGTCGCGACGATCACCCGTACTTCCTTTTCGGAAACTTCCTTGCGTAGCAGCACAGCCAGCATCGCAGGCACGAAGGTCAGGGACAGCACGAATGCGGACGCCAGCGCCAGCATGAGCGTCATCACCATCGGCGAGAACATTTTTCCCTCCACGCCCTGGAATGTCAGGCACGGCAGGAATACCAGGAAGATCACGAGTTGCCCATAGATCGTGGGGCGAAGCATTTCCCGTGACGACAGCAACACTTCGTCCAGGCGTTCCCTCAGCGTCAGTAGACGACCTTCCTGATGCTGACGCTGCGCCAATCGCCGCAGGGTATTCTCGACGATGATCACCGCACCATCGATGATCAGGCCGAAGTCCAGCGCACCCAGACTCATCAGGTTGCCGGAGATCCCAAGCTGATTCATGCCGATAGCACTGACCAGCATCGACAATGGGATGACCAGCGCTGCAATGACGGCAGCGCGCCAGTTGCCCAGCAGCAGGAACAGGATTACCACCACCAGCAAGGCGCCTTCCACCAGATTCTTGGCGACTGTCTCGATGGTGGCGGTCACCAGTTGCGATCGGTTAAGCGTAGGAACGATGACTACACCCGGCGGCAGCGTCTTCGAGATTTGTTCCAGCTTGTCGCCAACATCCTGCGCCACGGTACGGCTGTTCGCGCCAACCAGCATCAGCGCGCTGCCTATCACCGTTTCCTGGCCATTGCGGCTGGCCGCACCGGAGCGAAGTTCTCCGCCAATCTTGACGGACGCCACCTGGCCGACCGTGATCGGCACGTTCTGGCGATGGGCGATCACGGCGCGCGAGATCTCGTCCGCCGACTTGATGCGCGCATCGGCACGCACCAGGTACGATTCACCCGAACGGCGCATGAAGTTCGCACCCACCGAAAGATTGGCATCCTCCAGAGCCTGTGCGAGGTCGCCATATGAGATGCCGTAGGCGGCCATTTTTGCAGCATCAGGCTCGACCACGAACTGCTTGACATAGCCACCCAAGGAATCCACGTCGGCCACACCAGCCGTTGTCCTCAACTGAGGGCGAATGATCCAGTCCTGCACGGTTCGCAGGTATGCAAGCTTCGACACACGGTCATCAAGCCGTTCCCCGCGCTCGGTCAAGAAACTTCCATCGCGTTGCCAGCCCGGCGCCCCGTCCTTGAGCGGTGCGCCCTTGCCATCAGGGTATTGATACTCCACGCTGTAGTGGAATACCTCGCCCAGACCAGTGGAAACCGGACCCATCTGCGGCTCGGCGCCTGCGGGCAGGCTGGGACGTGCCTGCACGAGTCGCTCCGATACCTGCTGGCGCATGAAGTAGAGGTTGGCGCTCTCCTTGAAGATGACGGTGACCTGGCTGAACCCGTTGCGGGACATCGACCGCGTGTTCTCGACGCCGTTCAACCCTGAAATAGCGGTTTCGATCGGATACGTCACGCGCTTCTCGACCTCCACGGGGCTTAGGGTTGGCACCACCGTGTTGATCTGCACCTGCTTGTTCGTGATATCGGGCGTGACATCGATCGGCAGCAGCTTGAGCTGCCAGGCGCCGATTGCGGCAATCACGACCGTCAGGAACAGAACAAGCCATCGGTAGTGAATCGATCCACTGAGGACATTGCCAATCATTCGTCGTCCCCAGCTGCCTTGTTCATCTCGGCCTTCACCAGAAAGGCATTACGCGTTGCCACCTGCTCCCCGGCGCGCACACCGGAGAGAATCTGCGCCATGCCGCCACTGCGCGTACCGACCAGAACCGGCTGCGCACGGAATCCATTTTCCGTGCGCACGAATAACGCATCGGTGCCATCAATGTTCTGTACGGCATCTTCGGGAACCGACAACTCGCCATTGTTGTTTGCCTTGGCGCGCAAGCGAACCTGGACACCTTCGCCTACCACCAGGCGGTCCGAAGGTTGCTCCGGTCTCACGACGACCGTGGCCGCGCGTGCACTGCCCGATACGGTTGGCGTGACAGCCTGGATCTTCGCCGGCAACGGCGATCCGTTGGAAAGCAGAATCGCGGCTTGGCCACCCGGTGAAATACGGCCCAGATCCCCTGCAGTGACGGCGGCCTCGACCTGCACGGCGCCCAGGCCAGCCACACGGAACAGATCGGCCTGCTGCGCGACATACGCGCCCAGCGTCACCGATTGGGCAGTAATCTTGCCGGCGATGGGGCTGACCACCGCGACCGCCCGGCCATCGCTTGTCAGGTGCGCAGCCTCGGCAACCGTTGTGGCGCGCTGCGCCTCGGCCTGCGCGACCTCCAGTGCCGCTTTGGCTGATTCCATTTCCTGGCGCGGTGTCACGCCTTGCTGAAACAGACTGGCTTCACGTTCATACGTCCTGCGGGAGAGATCCGCCCTGGCTTGTGCTACCCTGCGTTCCGAAGCCATCGCTGCAGCCTCCGGACTTTCGACGGTGGCCAGCACATCACCGGCGCGCACACCCTCGCCAAGGCGACGTTGAACCCGCAGCACCGTGCCCGCCGCACGGGACACAATCACAGCCTCGCCTCCCGGTACTGCGGCGACTCAGGCAGGCGCCAGAATCTCCGAACCCACCCCAACACTGGCGACCGGCTCGACGGCGATGTTTGCCGCCGCCAGATACTGGGTCGGAATTCGAACCTCTCGTGGGCCTGCCGGTTTGGCTGCCGCTGCTTCCGATGCGGCTTGCGCGTCGGCTGCCTTCGCGGGAACGGGCCCATTCCCCGGCAACAGCACGCGCGCGACGCCGAATCCCATCAACGCTGCTACCGCAGCAACGCCTGCAACCACCGGCCAGCTTGCAGGCTGACGCTTGTTCTTCATCATTTGGTGTCCTCGAATGCCAGGTGGCCGTCCGCCTGGGCAAGCACCGCCAGTGCGCGCACGCGCGCCAGACGCGCGTCAATGGTGAGTTGCCTGGCCTCCAGCAAGGCACGCCGGACGGCAAGCAATTCCATCAGCGGCGTCTTGCCGGCGTTATAACCGACGCGGCCCATTCGATAGGCCTCTGCCGCCGCCCTTTCACCCTCCTCGGCCGCGGTGATCTGGCGATCCGTTGCGCTGACCTGCGAGATGGCGGATCGGCGCGCCGCTACGGCTTCCAGTCGCATGTTGTCGAGCCTGGCCTGCGCGGCCGCGACGCGCTCCACGGCCGCATTGATGCCGCTGCGGTTTTGATCGAACAGGGGAATCGATGCCGTCACCCCGACAACATATCCGCTGGCGTTCGTCCATCCGTATCGACGCACGCCGGCACTTACGCCCACGTCCGGAATCCAGCGCTTTCTTTCCACGCCAACTTGTGCATCCAGCGCATTGCGCTCGGCCTCTGCCGCAGCGACGGTCGGGGCCTCCTGTCCGGGGAGTGCCGCGGTCGGCACGGTGCCTTGTGTCGTTAGCAGGGAACTGGACACCGCGGTGTACGGTTCGGCAGCTCCCGTCATGGCCGACAGCCGCGCCAGTGCATGCGTGGCGTCATTGTCGGCGGCGGCCTGCGCAGCCTGAGCGGCCGCCACACTTGCCTGCGCTTGCGCGCTGCGCAGCGCTGCTTCCTTTCCGGACTGCACTAGCGCACGCGCAGCAGTGAACTCCTCGTTCGCACGTGCCAGGTTTTCCGTCGCCAGCGCCATCCGGGCGGCCATGGCCTCCGCGGCGGCATAGGCAACCGCTAGTTCTGCCGCGTAAGCAACCCGTGCCAGGCGCTCACGCGCTTGCGCTGCGGCATAGTTGCGGTCCCCCACTTCGATTCGTGCGCCCCGCTTGCCACCAACCTCAAATGGCTGGGTAATCGAGTAGGTGTTCTGGCGCTGGCTCGTGCCGTCGCTTGACGGTGCGCCGAGGTTCTCCAGGACCGTATCGATCCGTGGATTCAGCCAGGCACGTGCTTGATTGGCATCGGCATCTGCGGCGCGGACGGTGGCGGCCTGCGCCATCATCGCCGGGGCACTTGCCATCGATTGCTGCAACAGGACACTATAGGGCGGGGCTTCCGCCGCGACCCCTCGCACCGAAGCCAGGAGCCATAAGACGGCACCGATGTAGTGCACTTTGGCTGGCGTGAACAAGGTTACCTGGGTCATCTGAGAGTCGTAAGCTTTGCTACTTCTATCAATACGCGGCGCGAACGGATACACAAGTCGTCGGCACGTCGAAATCGCTCGTCGGCACATGACAGGGGCGCTGCGAGCGCCCTTTCTTCGTCAGTCGACCTTGAGCCGCCCTTTTGCTGCCAGCTTCTTCCATCCCGCCACCTCGCGAGCGATCCGTTCCTGCAGCAAGGAAGGTGTTCCGCCAGCGGCCGAAACACCATCGCGTTGCAGGTGCTCGTTGGCATCAGGCGCTTTCAGAAAGGCATTGACGGCCGAGTTCACCTTTGCGACCACCTCTTGCGAGAGGCCCTTCGGTCCGATCAGACCATGCCAGTGGGGTACGTCGAAACCGGGTATCCCCGACTCGGCAACCGTCGGAACGTTCGGCAGGGCGTTAAGGCGGGTTGGCGTTGTGACCGCTACAGCAACAAGCTTGCCGGCGCGAATGTGCGGCAAGGCAATTGCAACACTGCTGAAGTAGACGTCGCATGTGCCTGCAAGAGTGTCGGACATTGCAGGCGCGGCGCCCTTGTAGGGGATGTGCGTCATTCTGATGCCTACGCGATCCATGAAGAGTTCCGTCGCAGCGTGAGCAACCCCGCCCGCGCCGGAGGTCGCATAGTTGATCTTGTCCGGGTTGGTCTTGGCCTTCTGAATCAGGTCACCGATCGTCTTGATGTTGGTCTTCGGGTTAGCGACGATGAGCAGCGGGCCATTCGAGATCTGGACGATGGGCGTCATGTCTGCCACAGGATCGAACCCAAGGTTGTAGACCGCAGCGTTCACGCTGTAGCTCGAAGCGATGAGGGTCAGCGTGTAGCCATCGGGCGCTGAGTGCAATCCCTGCTCCGTGCCAAGGTTACCGCCTGCTCCTGGCCTGTTGTCGACCACGAACGGCTGCTTCAACGCGGCGTTGAGCCTGGAGGCGGTAAAGCGCGCGATGGCATCCGAGCCGCCTCCGGCCGCAAACGGCACGACGATTCTCACAGGCCTTGACGGCCAAGCACCTTGCGCAGGCGCAGGGAGGGCAGCCGCTGCAACCGCGGCCGCAGCTCCGCGCAGAACTGCTCGCCGGCTCAGGCAAAACTCGCTCCTATCTACTTGCGTCAACGTCGTCTCCTTTGAAAACAAGCAATGGTCCTTCGGCGACGCATGGGCGTCTATCGCAAAATCTTCAGCGATTCTTGATCGTTGTGCATGTATCAGGCTTTGGGCGGCCGACCGTTACCTTTGTCGCAGCGACAGAGCTGATGAACTGCCGAATCTAAGAGTCGAATTCGAAGCGGCCGACAGCACGTGTGAAACTCTCGGTACATTCCCCGAGATGGAGGCCGACAAGGGGCCGGCCTCCATCAAGGCAGCGGGGACTGACCGAGAGCGAGCTTATCGGTGGAGGGCGTCGTCAATCCGTGGTGGTCGCCCGTGGTAGGGTAGGGTGTTTTGACTTTGGAACCCTGGCGTTCCATATCTCCATGTCAACAGCTTGCACGCTTCCCACCGCCGTCGTTACCCTGGCCGATGCGGCGGCGCTCGATGCGGCGTCGAGTCGCTTTGTGGTGCCCTGCGGCGACGGTGACATCCTTGTGCGTGCCTGGGGCCTGCCTGGGGGGCGGCCTACGGTACTGCTGCACGGCGGCTCGGGTAGTTGGGTCCACTGGGCGCGCAACATCAGCGCGCTCGTCAGTGCCGGCCGGCGCGTCTGGGTGCCCGACCTGCCCGGTTTCGGTGACTCTGCGCGGCCGCCTTTGGGCACCGATGCTGACGCGCTGCCTGAACCTGTCGAGCGGGCACTCGACCAACTGCTGGACGGCGCCGCGTACGATCTGGTCGCCTTTTCGTTCGGCACCATGGTCGCCAGCTTCATCGCCGCGCGTTGGCCTCATCGCGTAAGACGGCTGGTGCTGGTCGGTGCGCCTGCGCTCGGCATCGGGCCGGCGAATCCGCTGGGCCTGCGTGCGTGGATGCATCTGTCTCCCGGGCCCGAGCGTGACGATGTCATGCACGCCAATATGCGCGCGCTGATGCTCGCGCGCGAGGCGACGACAGATGACGACAGCCTTGCCTTCCATCTCTACCGCGCTGACCTGCTGCGCGACCGCATGCCCAAGCGTCGTCTGCACCAGACGGACGTCATCCAGCGTACCCTGCCTGCCGTGCGGTGCCCGCTCTTCGGCATCTGGGGCGAACAGGATGCGCTCTATCGGGGGCGCACGGACCTGATCGCCGGTGCGCTGAGCAAGGCACCGGCATTCAGGTGGCTGCGCATCATCCCCAACGCGGGCCACTGGGTGCAGTTCGAGGAAGCCGCGGCATTCGATAAGGTGTTGGACCAGGCTTTGACCGAAAGCTGAACGGTGGTCACCTGAAGCACCTGTTTCGGACTGGCCCGAACGCCTACCGCGCTGACCGCGCGCGCGACAGGTAAGGGAACCGACTCGCGACGCCGTGCGTCCGCTATCTGTCCGACCGACACGAGAACGGCGCTTCCTCGTTAAGCACCATCAGGTGCATTCTGCGCCAGGTGATCGCGTTTCGCGATCGCCCGCCACGACATGATCTGACCGGGGTGCTAGGCCCCGGCGGGACGCCGGGCAAGACAGGTTTCGCAACGCCTGCGTGCCGGCGCCGATGCAGCCAACGGTACAGCGCTGACGACTCGGGGGCCGACCTTGACCGCACTCATTGACCGACATGCTTCCGGGTCTTGCTGAAGATGCGCCATCCCTTGACGCGGCTGATATGCCTGCTGGCCGACTTAGTAAGGCGAACGACTGCTCTACAACTGGGAGCTTCCGCTGATGATGCGTAGGCCCCAGTGGCCGAAATGGGTCGGGAACGGAAGTCCACGGTTCCGGCGGGCCTTGGCGACCGACGAACTTCCGCGTTCGGCCAGGAACGGTCACTGCGAACGTACCCCCCAAAACGGGCATTCAGTTCTCGGGTACTATCGACGTGCCCGATTGCAGGGCTCCCGTTCCCCCGCCGGAAGCCGTTACAGAGGCAGTTCCGCATCCGGTGGTCTTGCAGCTTGCTTGGACTACGACACGCCGGAGGGGGTACGCAAGGTGAAAGTACGGGCTGCAAATGCTGGCTACATGCTAAGACGCTAGAATGTCGACTGCTCACCGGACCACAGTCTACGGGTCCACAATTCGCGCTCTGGCTTGCTGATCCGCTAGCGTTGTATGGCGCCGACAGCGCCCCACTCGCGCCTGGTTACGTAAACCCGAAGGCGGACGGGAAGCAGCGGACAGTGAAGGCAATGTAAGCAGTAATCGCGGATAATTGCACGATCATCCTCGCCTTCATAACTGCCGGCAAAAATACGCATCCCATCGAACAAATAGAACGGGGGTCACATGAAGTATGTTTTTCGCAGAAACAGCTCAGTGGGGGCCATGGACGCCGAGTCCGACGAGCAGTTCTTGCGCGACTGCTTTCTCGACACGGGAGACTTGGAGTCTTTGATTGACTCCGACAACCCCAAACGTATTGTCGTTGGCCGTGTTGGCGCAGGGAAAAGCGCTCTACTTGCGCGGCTCCTGGAGACCCAGTCGAATGCCTTCGAGCTTCGCGCGGAGACACTATCGCTGAGCTATGTGGCGAACTCCGACATCATCCAGTTCTTCGAGTCCGCCGGCGTCAAGCTTGACCTCTTCTACCAGTTACTGTGGAAGCATGTTTTCGTGGTGGAACTACTTCGGCGGCGTTACAAGATTACCGAGCATGAACCCTGGGGCTTTTTGGATAATTTCCGGGATCTCTTCCAGAAAGACCAGGCAAAGAAACGCGCCGTGGAGTATCTCCGCCAGTGGAACGACCAATTCTGGCAGGACACGGAGACACGCGTCAAAGAGTTCACCACCAAACTCGAGCGCAAGCTTGCCGGTACGCTGGATGCAAAGGTTCATGGCTTCTCACTAAATGCTTCAGCGGCGAAAAACCTTACTGACGAGGTAAAGGCAGAAGTCATCCATAAGGCCCAGTCCGTCGTCAACGAGAATCAGGTTCGGGAGCTTGGAGAGATCATTACGCTCTTGGCGGATGAGATCTTCACCGACCCCAAAAATAGGTTTTACATCGTCATCGACAGGCTAGACGAGTCTTGGGTTGACGATCGCATCCGATACAAGCTGATTCGAGCTCTCGTTGAGACAATCAGGGCATTCCAGCGCGTCAGGTCAGTCAAGGTCGTTATAGCGGTTCGGGAAGACCTGCTGCGGACGGTCTTCGAGTCAACTCGCGAGGCAGGCTTCCAGGAAGAAAAATTCGAAAGCCTTATCCTCCGCCTGAGGTGGAGCAAAGCCCAGCTTAGGCAGCTCCTGGACCTTCGTATCGAGAAGCTCATCAGAGAACAGTTCACGCAGAGGAAGGTCACATTCGACGACGTTTTCCGGGGCGCAGT
This sequence comes from Cupriavidus sp. Met-2, assembly GCF_049843575.1. Classification (NCBI taxonomy): domain Bacteria; kingdom Pseudomonadati; phylum Pseudomonadota; class Betaproteobacteria; order Burkholderiales; family Burkholderiaceae; genus Cupriavidus; species Cupriavidus sp. Met-2. The sequence continues at coordinate 436,405 of NZ_JBBHZL010000003.1, read as the reverse complement.
TCGAAACGAATCCGCCATCGACTACCTTCTCAGCAGAACTTTATTCAGACCACGCGACGCCATCTCGTTCGTCAACTGCTGCATTGAGCTTTGCGAGGGAAAGGAGGCGGTCCCACCTTCCGTCGTTCAAGACGCAGAGCGCAAGTACTCTATGGGGCGATTGCGATCTCTCCGTGACGAGTGGAGTGGCCACTATTCTTCGCTCAACGCATGCGCTGAACTCATCCGGGGGAGACAATCCCATTTCAAGTACTCCGAAATCACCGAACAAGACTTGGCTGATTGCGTCCAGGAGCATTGGACTGAAATCGAGGAGACTGACCCTTTAAGGATTGCAGCAAACGACTACATGCAGAGCACGCGCTCTGCCAACTCTTGCATTATTCAGATTTTGAAGGTCCTCTACACGACATCGATAATCGGCATCAAACCAGAGGCCACGGAACGGGTGAGCTGGTCGCATCTCGATGACCGCGGAATCTCCGACGGCCAGTACAAGAAGAGCTCGGCAATCAATGTGCATCCAATGCTTTGGCGCGCCTTGGATATCGTTCAGCCTGTTCGGATAGATAGTCGCCGGCGCGACGACCGGCAGAAGGCTGCCAGCAAGGAACTCAAAACGAAGGTAGCCTAATTAAGTGACACCTCGACCGCAACTCGCGGTTCTAAGTGCCATTCGGTTCGTCCATGATGGATGAACACCGTGCGAACTGCCGGACAATCAGGGGGCCTCAAATGTGGTCCCCATCCATTCGGTGCTTAGGCAGCTTCTTCAATCAGGAACCTGTTCGGATTCCTTCCCAGCCACGCCGGTGCGCGACCGCGGCCCGACCAGGTCGCACCTGTCTTCGGGTCACGATACTTCGGAGGCAGCGGTTCCTTTGCTACCTTGGCGGCTCCGCTACCGGCGGGTCGACCCCGACGGCGCTTGCCTTGAATGTCTTCGCCGGACAGACCGTACTGCTCCATAAGCGTCCGGATGTGATCGATGACCCCTGCCACTTCTGTTGCGCGAACTTCTGCGAGTTGAGCTTCCAGAGCTTCCTTCTGCACCAGCAGTTGCTTGTAGGTTGCCATGCAAAATCCTCAATGGAGCGGTTAGAGAAGTCTAAAATTTTACCGAATCTCGTCCAGTATAGAAGTTCCTAAGCCGGCCCATGCCATTTCAACGCGCTACGCGCTAGCGATTGAGTACTGGGCTGCTGCCGGTCCGGTGGACACCGACCTAAGCTTCTTGCGCCTTTTGGAACTCTATCGGGCTGACATAGCCGAGCGTCGAATGTCGGCGCGTCGGGTTGTAGAACCGCTCGATATAGTCGAACACGTCGGCTCGCGCTTGCTCCCTGGACAGATTACCTTGTGAACCGCCCCGGTTTTCGAGGAGGCCGATTGGTTTAAGTTGAGGCCGCCACAGCGCCTCGCTGGCGAGTTGCCGCCAGTAGTTTGCCTCAGCTTCAGCCGGAGGGATGTACCCGATGGGCTCAAGCAGTCGGATGTGGTTGAGCCAGCGCACCCATTGCAGGGTGGCCAGTTCCACGGATTCCCTGGACTTTCAGGGCGCTCGGCGGTGAATCAATTCGGCTTTGTACAGCCCATTGATGGTCTCGGCCAGCGCGTTGTCGTAGCTGTCGCCACGACTGCCGACCGAGGGTTCGATGCCAGCCTCGGCCAGGCGCTCGGTGTAGCGAATGGACAGGTATTGGGAGCCTCTGTCGGAATGATGAACCAAGGCATCGGAGCTGGCCGGTTGGCGGTCATACAGAGCCTGTTCCAGGGCATCCAGCACGAAGTCCGTACGCATGGTGCTGTTCACGCGCCAGCCTACGATTCGCCGCGCAAATACGTCGATGACGAACGCCACATACAGCCAACCCTGCCAGGTCGAGACATAGGTGAAGTCCGACACCCATAGTTGATTGGGCCGCTCGGCTTGAGGCGTTCGCGCTTGCTGCTGGTCAGGCCCTCGCGTTGCCCGCTGTCGACCTCCTCACGCTTGACCCAGTCCAGCAGCGTCTGCGATACGCAGCCAATCTTGGGCGCGATGGATTCAACGGCTGCCCATAGCGAGGGGTATTCGCCTCGATGCTCCTGCACCATGCGCACGGCACGCTCGCGCACCTCGGGTGAGAACTTGTTCGTCTTGTTCATGGCTCCATTCTCTCAAGAGTTGGAGCCTCCTCAAGCCAAATCCCGGGGCGGTTCAGGGGGATATCGAAGCCCTCGTTATCCAGCAAATACAAGAGGCGCTGAAAACAAAGCGCTGAGGGCATTCTCCCGGTCTAATGGATATCACTCTCTGGCCCATCCCAATGACCGCTCAGCGTCGCGAGCCGCCGATGGAGCCGGGCCTGGCCTGTGACTGGGGCGGACGACGGGGACCGGCCAGAAGCGGCCAGTCAACAACCACCACCACATTGCACACAATACGTAGTCTGGTCCTCAAAGGCATCCACCGCACCATGCAACGACACACCCTGTATGCGTATGTAGATGGGACTGACCTCGACGACGTTGCAGTGGCTATCGAGCGGGAGCTCGTCGCACTTGCAGACTCGTCAGGCTGGGTCGCTTCGCGCCCAATTGTGGTGAACCAGAAGAGCATGCACGCTGGTAGCCGACCAGATGACTTGCCGGACTGGGACCTAGGAGTCAACTTGACCCTGCCCGAGCCTGAATTCGAGCCAACTGATTGGTTTGCTGACATCGAACGAGTTGTGGCGCGCTTGGCCCAACTGCATTCGAAATTCGGGCGCGATTTCGTCATTGGCATTGCGGATAACGCAAGCGGCGTGGCCGACGACCTTTTTCACATCGAATCAGAGACCACAGACTTAGGTAAGCTGCGTATGCTCATCGGGGCTTAGGCTGTCCAACGTCGTGATGGAGAAGTGTTTTGCTGCGGCTACCGCCTATCGGCCAGCACCGGTCGCTCACTAGAGGCTGCTTCGCGTTGCACACGTACGACGACAGAGAATCGGATTTACATGAACCTCGCTTCCCTCATCGCGGACCTGGAGTCGGTCGATAACACACTCACCATCGTCGCAAAACGACCATGGACCGCAAACTCGGACGCACGGTTGGTTTCATTGACCGACGAGTACCGCATTCCTAGCAACGTACTGCAAGAGGGCTTTGAGTATTTTCTTGAGGTGTCAATAGCTCTCGATGAAGTACTAGGCGAACTCGCGAGCCAACTCTCACCGGCTCAACGGGTCGCAGCGATTGTCTACTACGCTGAAAATGACGCTTATCCAGATTGGCTCAATACGATAGCTCGGTCCTTGCGTGGATGACCGCTTCGCGGTGACCAGCGTGGCGAATTGGGTGTCTGCTCAGGGTCGGTAACCGCCGATTGGAGGCGATAGCGGCAGTACTTCTTGCGCATGCGTCACGCCGTGATTTCCTGACTGGCGCATTGGCTTTTGGCTTTTGGCTTTTGGCTTTTGGCTTTTGGCTTTTGGCTTTTGGCTTTTGGCTTTTGGCTTTTGGCTTTTGGCTCTTGGCTCTTGGCTCTTGGCTCTTGGCACGCTGGCGACCTTCGGCAACCTTCGGCAACCGGAGCATTGCGAAGATTGAGTTGCCGCTTCTTCCTGAGCGTTAACATGAGATCGCCGCGTAGCGATGGCTGCGCGGCGATCCTGTCCTACGGTGCAAGTTTCGGGCGGAGGCGCCACACGGCGCCAGCCTACTCCCGAGCGTCGGAATCGCTAGCAAAAGGCATCTACTGCACGCGGACGCTAGGGCTCAGTCCGCTGCTTCTTCTCGAATTTAGACAACTCCTCGAGTTGCGATCGAACCTTCTCTAAGATGGCGCGTTGCTCAGATCGCGTACGCGACCGCAAATATGTGAGTGCCACCAATGTAAGTGGATGTACGTTGAGAGCCTCGGCAAGAGAATCAATTTTGTCCAGTGTCGGACTCTTTAACCCTCGCTCTAGGCTACTGACGTATGTCCGGCTGGAAACCACATCCAGCGCCTCTTGCGGAGCTTTCCGGAACCGCCGCACTGTACGCAACGCACCACCAAAGTTCTCTCTGAGCGTCATGGGAAGAGCTGAAGCAAATCCCATAATCTCGTCTTTATGAACACTATAGAGCTACAATCTATAGTGTTCATTACCTTGGAGAGAGTCGTGTTCTTAACGCAGGAAGCTTGGCGTCATCCCAATCCTTCATTACAAGCCCTGGTTGCACCCGCCCAAGCCTGGCAATGCGTTAGCGTTGACGAAATGCGCCCTAGCCTTCTGTTGGAGGTGAAGCACCTCGACCCCAGCGAACTGCCGAATTGGATTCTGTCCTCGTCAATGGAGGACGTGGTCGATATGCTTATTCATGCGCCAGAGCGAATCGGCGCCGTTCAAGCACTGGTGCCTAGCGGGCTGCACAAATCAGGAACCTGGCATTTGGAGCCAGTGGTCGGCATCGACGAATGGGTTCTGGGCAATCGCTCGGGACTTGAATGCCATACGGAATCGGGCGAGCGGTACGCATTTGTGCCGAGGCCAGCGAACTCGGAAACGCACCGTCAATGGAAACTTCCTGCTGCTGCGCTCTGCGATGGAATGACGACCTGAGCGGCAGTCCTGCCCGGCTGCCTAGCAACTTGTGCGACTGGACGTCAACCAGCTCGCGCCATTTAGTGCACGCGGCCGCGCCTGACTTGGCCGCCATTGTTCGGCAACGACACAGCAATGCATAGGAAATGTGAGGCCCAAACACATGCGAACGGTGAGCCAATTAGATCAGCTTCGAAACCACGTACCGATTGGCCAGGATCGCCTTGGCGCGTTTGTCGCGCTTGCCTCGATTCCACAACCATACATTCGCGAACTGATGCAGTTGATTCAGCGGGAGATGGTCCCCATCTTCCATCACGAATCGGCAGGTGACTGCATATATCCTTGGGATTGGTACGCGTGGCTGGAGAATGCACTCTTTTGCCCATTTTGAACGCGAAAGAAACTGCCACTGCTGATATGGCTAACACAAGCAAGCCGAGTGAAAAGCTGCGGGCAGACGTTGTTGCCCTGCAAAAACGAAGTGTCCAGGTTGGCTGGCCCTGGCAGAGATTTCGGACAACGCCAAGTCGCACAGGCCCGTTCGTAGTGCCTATAAGGGGAAACTTCGCGTATCGCTGACAGGGCTCTAAGCGATCATTGACTGCTGCAACCGGCGCAAACTTCGGAAAGTGCCCAGTCGCGCTGATGGCGCTAATGTTGGCACTCGACCATGCCGGTGCAGCACGCCCGGTTAGCCGCATACCCCGTGATCCCTTGCTTTGGGCGGAAGGCTAATTCTTGCCCTACAACTACTGCGTCCACGTCTCCGCACGCCGGTTAGGGCGCCACAAGCGGGTCGGCCGAGCCACTATCCGAACGCCATGCGCCACAGCCACCACGTGACGGCACCCTCCCCATCCTGAACGACGAGCTGGCCTCTCTACCCCTTCTGACGCGAACTGGAATCAAGTGTGAAGGTTCAGGCGCAATCCGCTGCAAGCTCAGTAATATTAGCCGCGGTGATTCCGAAAAGAGTACAGTTGATCGCATGCCGCGTCCGCACGGCAAACGGTCCGCATCACGCTTTGATGATGTCAGGACTCGAATGCACCAATCTGTGCGAACAATGACAAGTCGAATTTCTGTCATTTTTGTCGTTATCCGTGGCAAATAATCGGCAACAACAAATGGAGAAGGTCGGTACGGCCGCCTCCAGCAAGGCTTTGGGGCGATTGAAAGCCCCGCGTACCGACCTTAATGGCGCGACGTACCGACCTTAATGGCGCGACACAACACAAAATGCCCAAGACTTCTGCTCAAACAAAGTGCATTGATTATCCCAATACTCAGTCCAGCGGCGATACGGCTGTGTGCTAAGGCGAACGTTACCGCAGCCAGGACCTGCACCGCGGGTGTACTCCTAAATGAACGCCGCACGCTCGGTGGCAATTGGCCGGTCTCAAGTTCCACGAACTGTCCTATTGGTGTGACATGCCGCCCGCGTTCCGAATGACAAGACGCACCATTTTAGGCATCAATAGATGCTATAAGTCCTGCTTGTACTCGCGGAGGTTCCCATGCGTACGACTATTGCGCTTGACGACGAATTGTTAGCCAAGGCGCAAGCCTATACGGGCCTGTCGGAGAAAACGGCAATTGTGCGCGAAGCGCTAAAGGCCTTGATCCAGCGTGAAGCGGCCAAACGACTCGCGAACCTTGGCGGAAGCCAACCGGGCATCCAAGGGGCGGCGCGGCGCCGGCAGGACATCGAATGATTCCTGTCGACAGGTCGATGTGGATTGATCACATCAACACACACCCCGCAGAAGGGCAAAGCACCCCTGTGCAGGCGAGAGCGCGTAATGCGCGTCAGGGACGGGGCATCGATCCGAATTGGAGCAAGTCTGCTAGTCGAGAAGCGCCCCGTTCTCCTCCCGGCCTCCTCGTCCTGCACATCCTTCGCAGGGAGCCGCGTCAAGGAGGCGTCAGAGTAAGCTCCATTGCCCTTTTTAATCGGATCCTCGTTGCGCAGATCATGCCGATCGTCGTCGCGCGCCACATCGGAAGCCACATACGGACCGAACTAGAGTTTCAAGGGACTGGAGGAAATTCTTGTTATCGTCTGGACTGGTAGACCACAGCCGGACCGACGCACGCCCACTTGAGCAGGATTGACCCAATGAAATCAATGGCCCTTAGTGTAGTGCGAGCAGATTTTGAGAAGACGATAGTCTCAGTCTGCAAGAACAGCGAGCCACTCGTCATCAAGAGACGGCGTGGCGCACCTGTGGTGCTCATGTCGCTTCAGGCCTACGAGAGCATCCAGGAGACGCTGCACCTGTTGGGGACCGAGAAGAACGCGACCCGGTTGCGTGAGTCCATTACGGAGTTTCGTGCGAGCCAGCCCCGGCGCAAGGGCACCAGACAGTACCCGTAAGCCTCCCCGTTAGACCAGACAATGTCCGCCATTTTGGGAGGGCGGAGCTAGTCCGTTTTGGCCGAATAGCTATTTCGGAGGGCTGAAAATGCAAACGGTACGGGCCCAGCCCTCCTCCCTCTCGGGATGAAGCATAGGTAGCCGTACCAAATTTATTTTAGTTTCGTACCGGTACTATTTTCGCCCTACAAACATCTGCTGAACGGCCCCGCCCCTCGCCTCAGATGCTGAAATAGGTTCATCTCCTGAATCTGCATGAACAATCGCTGCACGCCCTGCAGTGCGGCCCACAGCCGGTCGCATTCGAGGATCGTCAGCGCGTGGTGCAGTTGCTTCATGCGCCCTCTGACGAGCGGGCCACCAACACTGACGACCTTGTTCGCAAACGGAAGGTACCAGTGTCGATCGACTACTTCAGCCCGTTGATCGCGCTCTGCCACGGGAGGCACGCACGGGACTGACCGGCGATCGCTGGGACACCACCTTTGCGCACACGCCAGGAATGCAAAACCACGGTGGGGCGGCAGATCAATCCACCCTACATGGATGTACCGCCACGGAAGCCCCTCGCCGGATATGCGCACGCGGGCCGTACGTCCTCGCCCTCCATGCCTAGGCCCTTCTAGCCAGCACCACGCACGCCCGCCGCTCCCAATTATGAGCACTAAGTCTGAGAATCTTTGCAAGGTACTTTGAGAATTTGGGCCTTACTCTGAGAATGGACACCTGCGGCAAAGCGCCACGCAAACTTCCTTGAGCACGATCAGGCGTTTCGTACTAAACTTTCACAAAATTCTGAAAGTTCGAAACGAACATGCATCTCTCGCCCCTGATCCAGCGCTTTGTTCTCCACTTCGGGGAGATGGGCAGTCGCTGGGGGATTAACCGAACGGTTGGTCAGATTTACGCCCTGCTCTTCACTGCCTCGCGCCCCCTCAACGCCGACGAAATCGCCGAATCTCTTGGATTTTCACGCTCGAATGTCAGCATCGGCCTGAAGGAACTGGAATCCTGGAGCCTGGTGCGGCTGTCCCACCAGCCCGGCGACCGGCGCGAATATTTCTCCGCGCCCGACGACGTCTGGGCCATCTTCCGCACGCTGGCCGAGGAACGCCGCCGGCGCGAGATCGATCCCACGTTGTCGATGCTGCGCGAGGTGCAGCTCGAAACGCCGACATCGCCCGAGGATCTCCATGCGCAGGCGCGCATGAAGGAGATGTACGGGCTGATTTTCCTGGTTACCACGTGGTTCGGCGACATGCAGAAGCTTGACGTCGCCACGCTGGAAAAGCTGATGCGCCTGGGCTCGCGCGTCACCAAGCTGCTCGATGTGAAGGACCGCCTGACCTCCGCCATCGGTATCGGCGGCGCGAAGGCCTCCAACAAGGCATCGAGCAAGCCAGCCCCCCGGGAAGCCGCCAAGGCCCCCGCGAAGTCCGCCCGTTCCCGCAAGGAGTAATTCGTGTTTGCAAGTGTCGATCCGGTGATACTGGCCCGCATCCAGTTCGCCGCGAATATCACGTTCCATATCCTCTTTCCCACCATCAGCATCTCTCTGGCGTGGGTCCTCCTGTTCTTCAAGCTGCGCTACAACAAGACCGGCGACGAAAGCTGGATGGACGCCTATCGCGTCTGGGTGAAGATTTTCGCGCTGACATTCGCGCTGGGCGTGGTCAGCGGCATCACGATGAGCTTCCAGTTCGGCACCAACTGGCCGGGATACATGGAGACCGTCGGCAATATCGCGGGCCCGCTGCTGGCCTATGAAGTCCTGACCGCGTTCTTCCTGGAAGCCACCTTCCTGGGCATCATGCTGTTTGGGATGCGCCGCGTCAGCAACCGGATGCACACCATCGCCACGCTGCTGGTGGCAGGTGGCACCACGCTGTCGGCGTTCTGGATCCTGGCACTGAACTCGTGGATGCAAACCCCGGCCGGCTTCGAGATGATCGACGGCCGCGCGCATGTGACAAGCTGGATCGAGGTCATCTTCAACCCGTCCTTCCCCTACCGTCTGGTCCACATGCTGCTGGCTTCCGGTCTTACCGTTGCCTTCCTGGTGGCCGGTATTTCCGCATACCGCTGGCTGCGCAACGATCGCAGCCGCGAAGTCCTGCATTCGATGCATACGGGCGTGGTGCTGGCGGCGATCCTGATTCCGCTGCAGATCGTGGCCGGCGACCTGCACGGCCTGAACACGCTGCATCACCAGCCGGCCAAGATCGCGGCGATGGAAGGCATATGGAAGACCGAGAAGGGCGCGCCGGCTGTGCTGTTCGGCCTGCCCAACGCCACGACGCAGTCGAACGATTTCGAGATCGCGATTCCGAAGCTGGCATCGATCTACCTTACCCACAAAGTCGACGGCGAAATCAAGGGCATCGACGCATTTGCCGATCGCCACCCGCCCGTGGCCCCGCTGTTCTTCGCGTTCCGCATCATGGTTGGCGTTGGCCTGCTGATGCTGGCGGCCTCGTGGGTCGCTGCGTGGCAGTTCCGCAAGCGCGGCGCGCCCGCGCCGTGGATGGCGCGGCTGCTGGTGGCGATGACATTCTCCGGCTGGGTCGCGCTGGTCGCCGGCTGGTACGTCACCGAGATCGGCCGCCAGCCGTATCTGGTCTACGGCGTACTGACCACGGCGCAGGCCGCCTCCAAGGTGCCCGCGACGATGATCGGCAGCACGCTTGCCATGTACCTGACGCTCTATGCCGTACTGATCGTCGCCTATATCTCGGTGGTATTCCACTTGGCGCGCAAGGCCGGCAAGTCAAAGGACGATTCCTCCCAATCCGTTATCCCAGGTCAGCTCAGGAGCGCGCAATGAACCCGGCCACGATGCACGATCTTTCCCAGCCGGCCGGCTGGATGCCGCTGGTGTTTCTGGCGTTGATGGGCTTGTCGATGCTGATCTACGTGATCCTTGACGGCTACGATCTTGGCGTGGGCGTGCTGCTGCGGCGCGCCGACGACGCCGACAAGGACACCATGATCGCCTCGATCGGCCCGTTCTGGGACGCCAACGAAACGTGGCTAGTGCTCGGCGTGGGCCTGCTGCTGACCGCGTTTCCGATGGCGCACGGCGTCATCCTGACGCAGCTGTACCTGCCCGTGGCGCTGATGCTGGCCGGCCTGATCATCCGTGGCGTGGCATTCGACTTCCGCGTCAAGGCACGGGACCCGCACAAGCCCTGGTGGAACTTCGCGTTCTATGCGGGCTCGCTGCTGGCCAGCTTCTCGCAGGGTCTGATGCTCGGCCTGTACATCACCGGCTTCCGCTACGACCTGCCCAACCTGCTGTTCGCCGTGGCCGTTGGCCTGTGCCTGGTGGCCGGCTACTGCCTGCTGGGCGCAAGCTGGCTGATCATGAAGACCACGGGCAACCTGCAGTTGCGCGCGATCTACTGGGCGCGCCGCAGCCTGTGGCTCACCGCGATTGGCGTGGCCGCCATCTCGATCGTCACGCCGATGGTCAGCGAGCGCATTTTCGAGAAGTGGTTCTCCCTGCCGAACATCATCCTGCTGGCGCCGATTCCGCTGCTGACAATGGTGCTGTTCGTGGTCATCGAGCGACTGCTGCGCCGGATGCGTGACCTGCACGCGAACGGCAACGACCGCTGGTGCTGGGTGCCGTTCGTGGGCACCGCCGTGATCTTCCTGCTGGCGTTCAACGGCCTGGCCTACAGCCTGTTCCCGTACCTCGTGGTCGATCGCATCGACATCTGGCAGGCGGCCAGCGCGCCGGAATCGCTGATGGTGATCCTGATCGGCGCGGTGATCGTGCTGCCCACGATCCTGGGTTACACGGCCTACGCGTACCGTGTATTCTGGGGCAAGGCCACGGACCTGCGTTACGACTGACCCCATCGAACCCGTGGCTTTCTGGCGTCGAGGAGGCGCCCATGCCGCAATGCCGCCAGGACTCCCCCGTTCGTCCGCCCCGTCCACACCTTCCGCCGGCCCGCTGCAGCGTCTGCGCAACCAGGCCGGCGCGCAGGTCCGTGCCCTGACGCGCAGCAACTCCGGGCTGACGCTCGACTACGACAACCCACCCGGAGACCCCGGCCTGTTCGGGCCGGACGCGGTCTGCTGGCGCGTTCATTCCGATTTCCCGGCGATGCTGGCCGGGGGTGTCAGCGCGCTGCTGCTGCAGGCGCTCCATCCGCTGGCATTGGCGGGCGTCTGGGACCACTCCACATTTCGCACCGACATGCAGGGCCGGCTCGGGCGAACGGCGCAGTTCATCGCAGGCACCACGTACGGCAGCCATGCCGACGCCATGGCGCTGATCGAGCGCGTGCGCCGCATCCATGCCTGCATCAAGGGCACCGCGCCCGATGGCCAGCCCTACGCCGCCGACGACCCGGCGCTGCTGACGTGGGTACACGTGGCCGAAGTGTCGAGCTTTCTGACGGGATACCTGCGCTATGTCGGGCCGCTCTCCGCAGCCGAGCAGGATCGTTACTTCGAGGAAGAAGCCAGGGTCGCCGCGCTGCTTGGCGCGCCGGACGTGCCGCGTTCCCGCGCGGAGATCGACGCCTATCTGGAGGCGCAGCGGCCGCTGCTGGTCAATAGCGAGCGCACCCGCGAAGTCGTTCAACTGGTCATGACGATGCCGGTGGCCAATCCGCTGCTGATACCGGCGGTACGGACCATGGCCGATGCGGGTGTGGCGCTGCTGCCGCCCTGGGCGCGCCAGATGCTCGGCCTGCACCGGCCTTCGCTGCGCCGCTCGCTGGCATTGACCGGCATGCGCGCGCTGGCGCCCACGCTGCGCTGGGCGCTTGGCCCAGGGCTGGCGGCGCGCGCGCGTCGACGCGTGGCTAATCTTCCGAAAAAATGATGATTTTCAGTCACTTTTATCGCGACACCGAAGAAGCCTGCTGAACGACCCCAATTCGAATTGACTGATTTTTTGGCTTCTCCTCCGTACTTTAGTCAGTAGAGGCAGGACGCATCATGCTGGCGTAATCCGTCCAGGCGATGCCCATGTCCTTGTCCAGTCCCGAAGTCTCGGAAGTCCTACCTCAGGCGCAGCAGCAGGAGCAGGATGTCCTGCTGATTCTGCAAAGCGCTCTTGAGTTACAGCAAGCCGGCGCTTATGAGGATGCGCGGGCCCTGTACGAGATCATCATCGGCGCCGTGCCAATGCACGCCGATGCCCAATATGGCTACGCGATGCTCAAGGTGCAGATGGGCGAACCGGCGGACTCGCTGCGTAACTTCGAGGTCGCCCTCGGCCTCAGCCCCGACAACCGGCACTATTGGGTCAACTACATCAGCGCGCTGTTCCAGAGCGGCCAGGCATCCGCTGCCTGGATCGCACTCGATCTCGCGCAGCAGCGCGGGGTCAAGGGCCCCGACCTCGATTGGCTGATCACGCAAATGGCGCGGTCGAATGCGTCGCCGGCGCCGGCTGCTGTGGCAATGCCTGCCACCACACCCAATGGCACCACGCCGGCCGCCACGCCTGGCGCCCCGGATCAAGCCGTCGGCAACGCATCCGGCACAGCCACCGCGAGCGGCGACAAGCGCAAGGCGCCATCCTCGAAAGTGAACAAGGTCAACGCCTTGATCCAGGACCGGCAACTTGAGGAAGCGATAGCGTATGCCCGCGGCCTGACGGCCGAGTACCCGTCAGATGGCACGGCATGGGGCGCACTCGGCCTTGCCCTGCATCAGGTAGGACACTTTCAGGATATCGTCGACGCAGCCAGTCGCTCGGTGGAACTGCAGCCCAACGACCTGGTGATCCGCGGACTGCTTGCCAACGCATTACGCGAAATCGGCCGCCTGTCGGAATCCGAAGCACATTGCCGCCACATTCTCTCGACGGCCCCGGACGACGCCAACACACTATGGCACCTCGGGAGCGTACTGCACTGCCAGAAGCGGTATGACGAAGCGGCCGTCGCTGGCCGGCGTGCTGTCGAACTTGCGCCCAATAACGCGCTGGCCCACCTCAGCTTCGGCATGGTGCAGATCGACAGGGGCCAGGTAGCCGAGGCCCTTGGGCATCTGCAAACGGCGATTGAGCTTGACTCGAACAATACCAAGAACAACAGTGCCGTTCTGTTCCGCCTGACCCACTGCGATGCCATTGATACGGCAACCCTGACCGAAGCGCATTTCGCCTATGGCAAGCGGAACGCGATCCGGACCAGCCCGAAGCGGCACGCGAACGTCCCCGACCCCCGTCGAAAGCTCCGGATCGGGCTTGTATCCGGTGATCTCTACAACCATGCTGTCAGTACGTATCTTGGGGCCGTTGTCGAGTATCTGGCGAAGGACCCGAGTGTCTCGCTGCACTTCTACTACAACTTCACGATCGAAGACGAGGTCACCAGTTTCCTGCAAGCGCACGCGGCATCGTGGACGGTCGTGACCAGGATGAACGATGTCGGCTTTGCCGCGACGGTCCGCCGCGATGAGATCGACATCCTGATCGACCTGTCAGGCCATACGAACCACAATCGCTTGCCTGCGTTCGCTCGGAAACCTGCGCCAATCCAGGTGACATGGCTTGGATATCCGGCGACGACCGGACTCGACGCCATGGACTATTTCCTGGCCGACCGCCACAGCACACCACCAGGACTATTTGACGCGCAGTTCAGCGAGAAGATCGTCCTGCTGCCAGCAGTCGCGCCCTATTGCCCGACTGCCGCCTCCCCACCTGTCAACACCCTGCCTGCCCTGCACAAGGGTTACATCACCTACGGCAGCTTCAATCGGCTGAACAAGGTAAGCCGGCAGGTCGTCGCGCTCTGGGCAAGAATCCTGCACGCAGACCCGAGCGCGCGAATGATCATCGGTGCCATCGAGGGCGATGCAGACCAGCAGACCTGTCTCACCAGGTTTGCCGATGAAGGCATCGACGCCGGGCGCCTGTCGTTCCGTACCCGGACCGAGACACCGGTGTACCTCCAGCAGCACCATCACGTCGACATCTGCCTTGACACGTTCCCCTACACCGGGGCAACCACGACAATCAATGCGCTATGGATGGGCGTACCCACGGTAACCATCGCAGGCAACAGCCCGCTGAGCCGCGGCAGCGCTAGCTGGCTCGGTCAGCTAGGACTCCATCAGTACATCGCGAACGACGCAGACGACTTCGTCCAGCGCGCGCTTGCCCTGTCGAAGGACCTGGATGCGTTGAAGCAGCTACGCGCCACCCTGCGCGAGCGTTGCATGCACGCGACGTCGATCCAGCCCGCGAACGTCGCGTCCAGCCTGTCCCTTGCGCTACGCGCGATGTGGGAACGCTGGTGCGCGGGCCAGGCGCCCGATAGCTTCGAAATCGAACCGGTTCAGAACACGGTTGCACCCGCCGCAGCCAGCGAGCACGCGCTCCAGCCCGTCACGTAAGGATCAGCGACCATGACAGCCAGCCTTCCGTCGGAATCCGTGCGCGCCCTGCTCGAGGACCGCATCTACGTCACCCAGCCACACCTGCCTCCGCTCGACGAGTTCCTGCCCTATCTGCAGCAGATCTGGAACTCGCGCGTGTTGACCAATGGCGGGCCGTTTCACCAGCAGTTCGAGCGTGAACTGTGCGAGTACCTTGGCGTCCCTTACCTGTCGCTGTTCGCCAATGGCACGCTCGCGCTCGTGACGGCGCTACAGGCGCTGCGGATCACGGGAGAGGTCATCACGACGCCATACTCCTTTGTGGCGACGGCGCACTCGCTGCTGTGGAACGGCGTCAAGCCCGTCTTCGTCGACATCGACCCGCATACGATGAATCTCGATCCGGCAAAGATCGAGGCCGCGATCACACCGCAGACAACGGCGATCATGCCCGTGCATTGCTACGGCCACCCCTGCGATGTCGACGCGATCCAGAGGATCGCGGACAACTACAACCTCAGGGTGATCTACGATGCCGCCCATGCCTTCGGCGTCCGTAACGAAAGCGGCAGCATCCTGAAGCACGGCGACCTGTCGATTCTCAGCCTGCACGCCACCAAGGTCTTCAACACGTTCGAAGGTGGCGCCATCATCTGCCCCGATGCCAAGACAAAGCAGCGCATCGATCATCTGAAGAACTTCGGTTTTGTCGACGAAGTCACCGTCGTCGCTGCCGGCATCAACGGCAAGATGAGTGAAATCAACGCTGCGTTTGGGCTGCTGCAGTTGCAGCACATCGACGAGGCGCTCGAGCGCCGCAAGGCGATCGATGCACGCTATCGCGAACTGTTGCGCAACATCCCCGGCATTCGTTGCCAGGCGGATGCCGGCGAAACCACAGCCAACTACGCGTACTTCCCTATCCACGTCGAAGCTGACTACCCGATCAGCCGGGATGCCCTGTTTGACAAGTTCCGCGAGCAAGGTATCTTCGCTCGGCGCTACTTCTATCCGCTGATCTCGGATTTCCCGATGTATCGCGGCCTGCCGTCCGCCAGCCGCCATAACTTGCCCATTGCATCGGAGGCGGCGCTGAAGGTGCTGTGCCTGCCGATCTATCCGGCGCTCACTGAAGAGCAAGTTCAGCGCGTCGTGAGCATCATCGCGGAGCATTGAGCATGCGGCTGGCAATCATGCAGCCCTATCTGTTCCCGTACCTCGGCTACTTCCAGCTAGCGGCATCGGTGGACCGTTTCGTGGTCTACGACGATGTCACGTTCATCAAGAATGGCTGGATCAACCGGAACCGCATCCTGCTCGCCGGCGCCCCACACTACCTGACCGTACCACTGGCGGGAGCCAGCTCGTCGCGCCGGATCGACGAGGTCCGCACACAGCCTCGCGAACGTTGGCTGGGGAAGCTGCTCGAGCAACTCCGCCACGCTTATGGGCGCGCGCCGCAATACGCACCGGTCAGCCGGCTGGTCGAGCAGGTGCTCTCCGACAGTACGGATTCGATCGCACGGCTCGCGGCGAAAAGCGTGATCGACACCTGCGCATACCTCGGCCTGGAGACAACGTTCGTGACGACGTCAACCGGCTACGGCAACGAAGCGCTCAGGAGCGAAGCGCGTGTTATCGATATCTGCGCTCGCGAACACGCAGGTACCTATGTGAATCTACCTGGCGGCCGCGCACTCTACGATGCTGGCACCTTCGCCGCTGCCAGCATCGACCTGGAGTTCGTCGATACGGCGCTTCCTGCGTATCCGCAGTTCGGCGCGCCGTTCGTTCCCGGCCTGTCGATCATCGACGTGCTGATGTTCAATCATGTCGAATCCGTCCACGCAATGCTTTCCCGAGAGGCCATCACCGCATGAACACGGACGCGATAGGCGGCTACCTCGGCCTGGAATTGCCGCAGTACGGTCAGGAGTGGTATCCGCAAGCACTGCGCTTCCAATCGGCGCGCGCGGCATTCCTGGCTCTACTTCGCACACACGCACCGGCAGCCGTCTGGGTACCCTGGTATCTGTGCGACAGCATGCTCGAACCACTTCGGAGTGCGGGCTCGATAGTCAAGCGATACGCGCTGCGGCACGACCTCGGTTGCCCCGATATCGCGCTCGCCGATGGCGAGTGGCTGCTATACGTCAACTACTTCGGTGTATGCGATCGCCACGTGGACGATGTGCTCGCGCGCTTTCCGCACGAACAGGTGATCATCGACAATGCCCACGCGTTCTTCTCGGCGGCGCGTGACAATCTGGCGACGATTTACTCACCGCGCAAGTTCGTCGGCGTGCCGGATGGCGGATACCTGACGACACGCGCATCGGTGGAGCTTCCCGAAGTGACCGACGATGGCTCGGTAGCCCGTAGCAGCCACCTGCTGAAGCGACTAGCGGGTGGCGCCGAATCCGGCTATGCGGACTATGCCGCCGCGGAGTGCAGCCTGGAGTGGCAGGAACCGCGCCGTATGTCACCGCTCACGCAGCGCCTGCTCGCAGCGATCGACTATCCGCAAGTCCGTGCGCGGCGTGCGTCCAATTTCTCCTTTCTCCATGAATGCCTGGGCAGGCATAACAGCCTGACGCTTGCTGCCGCTCCCGATTGCGCGCCACTTTGCTACCCATTCCTGGGCGCGCCGCAGGGCCTGCGCGAAGCATGGCGGTCCCAACGCATATACAGCGCAACTTATTGGCCTGACCTCGAGCAAAGCCAGGACATGCCAGAGTTCGAGCGGAGCCTGCCGCGCAACACACTGTTCATTCCCTGCGACCAGCGTCTTTCGCCCGAGCAGTTGGCTCCGCTTGCCCGGCAGGTCCTGGAGTACCGCGACCGTCAATGATGGTCCCGAATTGACAAACATATTCATGAACACGAACCTTGCCAGGCACGAAGCCGAACTCGAATCCCAGGGTTGGACAGTGGTCCCGCGACTGATCCATGAGGAACTCGTCGGCGCGCTGAACCACGCCCTTGTTCCGTCGCTGGACAAGCGTGACGCGATCCGCACGGCAAATGGTCTGATGGAAAACTGTCAGGGCACCGCTCACCACGTGCTTTCCGACGACCGCTGCTATGTCGAACTGCTGGCGAAATTCGAAGCGCTCGATCCCATCGTCAAATGGTTCTTCGGCGGCAACTACATCCTGAACTCGTACGGCGGCTTCATCAACGACGGCAAGACCTACGCCCACGACGTTCACAGGGATATCCGCTTTCATTCGAACGCCAAGCGCTTCATGCTGAATACGCTGGTGATGCTCGACGAGTTCACCGAGCCGAATGGCGCGACCCATATTCTTTCCGGTTCCCAGCATCAGCCCGAGAGGCCGTCCAACGACACGTTCTTTCGTGATGCGGCGCGCGTGACAGGCGAGCGCGGCTCGGTCTTGCTGTTCGACTCCCGAATCTGGCACGCCGCCGGAGAGAACACGACAAATCTTCCCAGAAGGGCGTTGACGCTGACGTTCACCTGCCCCTTCTTCAAACCGCAGCTCGACTATCCGAGGCTCATGGCCAGCTCCGGCGTCTCGACCCTCACGCCATTCCTCCGGCAGGTGATCGGTTTCAACCCCCGGGTGCCCGCGTCCCTCGAGGAGTTCTACGTACCGGTCGAGCAGCGCTTCTATCAACGCGGACAGGACTGACATCATGAGCCGAGATTACAACGCCGAAGCCAAGGACCATCCCGAACACAGCTACGCCTACGCCTTCGACTACCTGATGCATGAGTACATGCTCAAGACGTTCGGGCCATCCATGGTGGCCGGGAACGCGCTCGAGCTTGGTTGCTTCGAAGGACATTTCACGCAGCGCCTGCTCGGGCACTTTGCCACGGTCGACGTCGTCGAGGCGTCTTCCGACTGCATCGAGGTCGCCGCGTCCAAGACAGGCGAGGCGGCAACGTTCTATCACTCGACGTTCGAAACATTCGAACCCAAGAAGAAGTACGACAATATCTTCCTGATCCATACGCTCGAGCATCTCGACGAACCTGTCGAAGTGCTGTCCCGCATCCGCCAATGGTTGTCGGAGCGTGGCCGCCTGTTCGTTGCGACGCCGAACGCGCGGGCCGGGTCGCGCCAGATTGCCGTCAACATGGGATTGATCCGCCATGCGGCGGCCGTCACACCCGCTGAAGCCGCGCACGGTCATCGCGTCACCTATTCGCTGGACACGCTGAAGGCAGACCTGTGCGACGCGCAGCTGCAACCAGTCACTCACGGCGGCATCATCTTCAAGGGCTTGGCGAACTTCCAGATAGACGCCGCACTGAAGGCAGGCATCATCTCCAGGGAGTATCTCGATGGATGCTTTGAGTTGGGACGGGTCTACCCGGATCTGTGCTCGAGCATCTACGTGATCTGCGAGCGCGGCGACACCGCCTGAAGTCAGACGGAATGAATGCGTCCATGAACAAGAAACTGAAGGTCCTGGTTTTCCCCTGCGGCTCGGAGAACGCGGCCGAGATTCACCAGGCGCTCAGGTATTCGTTGCATGTCGAGCTGTTCGGCGCATCCAGCGTGGACGACCACGGCCGCTTTCGCTTCGAACGGTACGTTGGCGGGTTGCCGAAGATCAGCGACGCCGAATTCGACAGCACCTTCTCGCGGCTTCTTGTCGAACTCGACATTGATGTCGTCTTCGCAACGCACGACTCCGTGCTCGACTATCTCGCGCCGCGCGCCCCTGGCATGGGCGTCACGCTGATCAATGGCGACCCGCAGACCGCGGCCATCGCGCGGCGCAAGAGCGCCACCTACGCGTGCTTTCGCGATGCCGACTGGGCGCCGCACATGTTCGAGTCGGTCGAGGCGGTGAAAGCGTGGCCGATCATCGTCAAGCCGGATCTTGGACAGGGCGGCCAGGGCGTGACGCTGGCAAACGATCCGCAACAGGCTCGCGCGGCGATGGACGCGATGCAGTTCCCGGTCCTGGTCGAATACCTTCCGGGCGAAGAGATCACCGTGGATTGCTTCACGGACCGCAAACGGCGGCTCGTCTGGACCGGACCGCGTACCCGCGAACGGGTGCGGGCGGGCATCACCATGCGCTCCCGCTTGCTGGCGCTATCCCCTGAGATCGAAGGCATCGCTCGCGAGATCAATCGACGCCTGCAGCTCCGCGGACCCTGGTTCTTCCAGCTCAAGGAGGACAAGGATGGCCGCTGGAAGCTTCTCGAAATTTCATGCCGCGTTGCCGGCACGATGGTCGCGCAGCGCGCGCGCGGCGTGAACCTGCCGCTGATGGCGGTGCAGGATCACCTCGGCCGCGATCTGGTCGCGCTGGACAATCCGCACGTCAACCTGGTGGAGCGGAGTATCGCCACGCGTACACGTCTGGATTTCGCCTACGACTCTGTCTTCGTCGATCTCGACGACACCCTGGTGCTGAACGGACATGCCGTGCCGCAAACCATGGCGTTCCTGTATCAGTCCAAGGCGGACGGCAAGAAGGTGAACCTGATCACCCGGCACGCGTTCGATGTCGCTCAGACACTCGAGAAGGCCCATATCAGCCGCGGCATCTTCGATCAGATCATCGTGATCACCGACGGCGGCTCAAAGGCCGACCATATCTCGCCTGACTCAATCTTTATCGACAATCATTTTCCCGAGAGACTCGAGGTCGCGAGAAAGCTCGCAATCCCCGTTCTCGATGTGGACATGGTCGAGTTCCTTATCAAGTAGACGGAACCCATGGAAAAGACATCTCCCGATTTTCTGGCTGTGCTGCGCACGGAGCGAAGAGATCTGTTGAACCGGATGCGGCAGACCCGATTCGAATCGCTCAGGGAAGGGTGCAGCCACTCT
Organism: Cupriavidus sp. Met-2; assembly: GCF_049843575.1. NCBI lineage: Bacteria > Pseudomonadati > Pseudomonadota > Betaproteobacteria > Burkholderiales > Burkholderiaceae > Cupriavidus > Cupriavidus sp. Met-2. The sequence goes on along the minus strand of NZ_JBBHZL010000003.1, from coordinate 416,294 downwards.
CAGGTCATCCCCTTTGCCACCTATTCACCGTGGCTCGATGACGAGGCATTCTCCGCCATCTACGAGATCGTCAAGCCGTTCACCATGGTGGACATCTACCGCTGCTACGAGCTTTACAGTCTTGCGCGGCAATGCCGTCGCGTTGCCGGCGAGATCGTCGAAGTCGGTGTATGGCGGGGCGGCACCGGTGCGTTGATGGCTCATGCCTTGAACAACCGGCCGGTGCATCTGTTCGATACCTTCAGCGGCGTCGTCAAGCACGATGCCGAGTTCGATACGCTCTACTCGGGTGGAGAGCACGCCGACACCGACGAAGACATCGTGCGGAGCCTGTTTGCGAAGGCCAACGTGGAATGCCGGATCCACCGCGGCATCTTCCCGGACGACACGTTGCAAGGTCTGCCGGCATCGATCTGCCTCGCGCATATCGACGTCGACACTTACCGCTCCGTCAAGGAGTCGTTCGCGGAAATCTGGCCGCGGGTTCAGCCGGGCGGCATGGTCGTATTCGATGACTTTGCCGTATTCGGCTGCGAAGGCGCGAACCAGGCCGTCAACGAAATCGTCGCGGCCCACGATGACGGGCTGTTCATTCACAACCTCAACGGCCACGCCCTGCTCGTCAAGCAACCCGCGATGGCCCGCTCCTGAGCGGTCTGGTGTACCCGACGAACAGTTCCGCAGCACGACTCCGATCATGAAAAGAATCGCCCACTACCAGTACCTGGAGTATGTCCGCGTCATGTCGCTGATGCGGCAGTATCAGGCCGCAAGCGCAAGGCCGCTACGCGTGCTGGACTTCGGCTGCGGACTCGGGAAATTCCTGAACGTCTTCGCAAGCCTGGGCATGGAGGTCACCGGCGTCGACGCGAATCCGGCCTACGTCGCGGGCGCCCGCGAAAAGGGCTTCCAGGCCTACGAGCCGGAGGCCTTCTTCGCCACGACCCAGGACCCATTCGACGTGGTGTTTCTGAGCCATCTCATCGAGCACGTCACGCCGGACGCACTCGTCGCACTGGTACCCCGCCTCTGCGCGCAACTGGCAAGGAACGGCCGCATGATAATGCTGAGCCCAACGCCCGGTGAGCGCTTCTATCACGATTTCTCGCATATCCGCCCGTACCTGCCGCAGAGCATCCGGCACGCGTTCGGCGCAACCGGCATGCCGATTTCCTATGGCGAAGCCGGCCTGCTTGAAATGGTCGACATTCACTTCTTCAAGGACCCCTATCGCACGCGCCTGTGGCGGTCCTTTTACGTCAACCGTGGCATCAAGGGCGCGTTCACACGCCAGTACAACCGCCTCCTCGATGTACTGTGGAGCGCATCCGGCGGCCGGATCGGCAAGACAGCGTCGTGGCTCGGGGTGTACGAACTGCGCGCACGTAGCTGAATGGCGGACGCGGGCAACCCGCGCCGCATCACTCGGCAGCGGCGGACGCCGCTGCCCCGGCCGGGCTGCCGCGCAGTGTCTTCTCCTTGAGCCGCATGACGAAGAACGGCGCGATCAACGACACGCCCGCGCTCATCAGGAACAGCAGGCGGAAGGCATGCTCCGCCGCCTCGCGCACCGCGGCAGCATCGCCCTGATCCCCCGCATCCATGGCCCGCCGGAACATGCTCATCAGCACATCCTCGCCGCCATGCAGGTCACTGACCGCCATGCCGCTATGGCGTAGCAGCGCGATCAGCACCGTGGTCAGCACCGCCACGCCCACTGCGCCACCAAGCAGGCGCGAGAAGGCGGTCAGCGCGGTGGCGATGCCAACCTGCTGCGGCGGCACCGAGTTCTGCGTGGCCACCAGCCCGCTCGGCAGTTGCAGGCCGATTGACAGGCCCAGGACGATCATCACCAGCGCGGCCGGCACCACCGCCTGCGGCGGCACAAACGCCAGCCCGACGATGGCAATCGGCGCCACCAGACAGCCAGCCAGTTGCAGCGGCTTGTAACGCCCGCTCCACGACATCAGCCGGCCCGACGCATAGGCGCCGAACGGAATGGCCAGCGTCAGCGGCACCAGCCGCAGTGCGGCGGTGTCGGCGCCCGCGCCGCCCACGACCTGGAAGCGCAGCGGCAGCAGCACCGACATCGCGATCAACTGGAAGAAGCACAGGAACAGCGTCAGGCAGCAGATCGCGACGGTCGGCACGGCGAGCATCTTCAGCGGAATCACCGGGTCGACGGCACGCCGCTCCTGCCAGATGAAAAGCACCAGACCGATCAGCCCGGCAGCCAGCAGGCCGATCGTCTGCGGCTCCAGCGGCGAGTGGCCCTGCCCCATCCGCGTCAGGAACACCAGCACGCCGGACAGGCCGCCACCAAACAGCAGCGCGCCGAGGTAGTCGATGCGATGCTTGCGTCCGCTGACCGGCAGATGCCGCAGCGCCCGGCGCACCACGACCAGCGCGATCAGCCCCAGCGGAATGTTGATCCAGAAAATCCAGCGCCATGAAAGGAAGTGCGCAAGGTAGCCGCCAATCACGGGCCCAGCCATGCTGGCCACGGCCCAGACGCCGCTGACGTAGCCCTGGTACTTGCCGCGTTCACGTAGTGGCACCACGTCGGCGATCGTTGCCTGCGATACCGAGATCAGGCCGCCACCGCCAAGGCCCTGCAGAATGCGCGCAACGATCAGCATCGGCATCGTCGTGGCCATCGCGCAGGCGATCGACGCCAGCACGAACAGCACGATCGAGAACGTCAGCACCGAACGGCGCCCGAGCACGTCGGACAGCTTGCCGTAGATCGGCGTAACCACGGTGGACGCCACCAGATAGGCGGAGATCACCCACGCCATGTCCTCGAAACCGTTGAGCTGCAAGGCGATCTCGGGCAGGACCACGGCCACGATCGATTGTTCGAGCGCACCCAGCATGATGGCCAGCATCAGGCCGAAGATAACCTGCATCACGGGCACGTCTGGGGGTGAATGCGGGGCGGAGGGCGCTTGCGGAGCGGACATGGAGGAGCCTGCACGGCAGGCATTGGCCGGACGGCCTGCCTGCTCTTGTTGGTCAAGAAGAGCCGCTATTTTATGCGAGCGCTTCAAACCGTGCTTGTCGGCTTGCTTTCAGCCCGGCGGCGCGTGCTCGCCCCATCACCCGCCACCACCTCGAAACCGCGCGGCTAGGTGCCCTCAGGCTGCTGGCTGCACTCCCACACCGTCTGGCGCAGCCAGCGATGCGCGGGATCGGCCCTGCGCCGCGCGTGCCATGCCTGCTGGAACGGCACTGGCGCCAGCGCGATCGGCGGCGCGAACGCCCGCAGCGCGCGATTTGGCGCCGCGGCAACCGCGCGGGTCGCGACGGTCAGGATCAGGTCGGTGCCGGGCACGAGATCGAGCGCAGCGCCCCAATGGGGCAGCACCAGGGCCACATGCCGCTGCATGCCAGCCTCGGCCAGGGCGAGATCGATCTCACTGGGCGCGTCGGGACGCATCGCCACCAGCACATGCGGCCGCGCCAGCCAGTCCTCCACCGACAGCGGCCCCCGCCGAGGCAGCGTGGCCCGGTCCGCCACGCTCGTGTAGTGGTCTTCGAACAGCGTAGCCACCTCGATATCGCTGGGCAGCCGTGGAAAGACACCGATCGCCAGATCGGTCTCCCCGTCGGCAAGCTGCGCGAGCATCGCCTCGCGGCCAGCCTGGACCACGGCAACGTCGATGCCGGGCGCCTCGCGGCGCAGCCGTCGCATCAGCGCGGGCAACACGCTGCGCGCGCCATAGTCGGACAGAGCCAGCCGGAAACAGCGGCGCGCATGGGCGGCGTCGAACGTGGATTCGCCCACCAGTCCGTTCAATTGACCCAGTGCATCGTCCAGCGGGCCCAGCAAATCGCGCGCGCGTGCGGTGAGCGTCAGGCCGTTCTCGCGACGCACCAGCAGCGGGTCGTCGAAGATATCGCGCAACTGGGCCAGCGCGTGACTGACGGCCGGCTGGCTCTTGTGCAGCCGCACGGCGGCACGCGTCACATGCTGCTCGGTCAGCAAGGCGTGCAATGTCAACAGCAGGTTCAGGTCGATACGGCGCAGGTCATCCATGCGGCGAATGTCTCATGTATGGATTGCGAATTTCCATTGCGGCGGCGGCGCGTGCAACATGCCCGGCAACAGATTGCATTCAGATTGCATTCGAATCGGAGAAATTATCATGACCTCGCCGCTTGCCGCATCCGCTGGCTCGCTCTGGATGCCATTGGGCGTCGCGCTTCTGGCTGGCGCGATGATCCCGTTCCAGGCCGGCAGCAACGCCACGCTGGGCCGCGCGCTCGGGCACCCGCTCTGGGCCACCGTGATCTCGCTCGTGATCAGCCTGGTTGCCGTCGTGCCCGTGCTGCTGGCACTGCGCGCGCCGCCGCCCAATCTCGCAGCGGCCGCGCAGGGACCGTGGTGGCAATGGATCGGGGGGCTGTTCGGCGTGATCTACATCACGGCGGCGCTGTGGCTGGCGCCGCGCATGGGCGCCGCGAACTTCATCGTCGGCGCCGTGGCCGGCCAGTTGCTGGCCTCGATGCTGGTCGATCATTTCGGTTTGGTCGGCCTGCCGGCCCGGCCAGTCACGCTGGCGCGCCTGGCCGGCGTGGTGCTGGTCCTGGCGGGCATCTGCGTCATGCAATGGCAGCCGACGCGGGCCACGGGCAGCGCATTGAGCGAGCGAAATCTCAGGGGACAGTCAGATCAGCCAAGGCATCCCGGATCAGCGTGATGCCGGGCCAGGCCCCCATCTCCGCCATCGTGATGAATACCGTGCGCCCTACCGGGAACGAAAAATCATGGCGTACCGGGTGCACCATTCCCAGTTGCGCATAGTGCGCCACGGCGCTTTCCGGCGCGACGGTCAAGAGATCGCTGCTTGCCACCACGCTCAGATTCGTGTGGAACGAGAACGACTCGACCCTGGGATGGGGCGGCACCAGGCCTGCGGACAGGAAGGTGTCGTCGAACACCTGGCGCGTATACGCCTCGCGTGACGCCACGATCCAACCCAGCTCGCGCAGTTCCGCCAACCCGACGTTGCGCCTGCGGCGCAGCGGGTGGTCCTGTGCGCACGCAATGGCGAGCGGCTCCTGCCACAGCGGCGTCACCGCCAGCCTGCTGGCGGCCTGCTCATCCAGCTCCACGCCGATTCTGCCAATCACGCAGTCGACATCGCCACGGCTCAACATTCGAAGCAGCCCGCCCACCGTCGATTCACGCACGACGAGTCTTGGGCAGTCTGGCCGCGCAGCCATTGCCGCCAGCAATCTCGGCAGGATCACCACGCCAACCAGCGGGAGTACGCCAAGCCTCACCACGGGAGCAGGGGGTGTTTCCGTCGTTGACTGAGCCGCCACCGCCAGCGCGCTGAGCGCGATACGCAGGCGGTCCAGCGCAACCAGTCCCGCAGGGGATAGTGCCGCGCCGCGCGTGGTACGCGCGACCAGTTCCACCCCGAACGCCGATTCCAGCTCCTGCAGCATCTTGGTTGCGGCAGGCTGGCTGAGCGCCAGTTGTGCGGCCGCCGTCGTCAACGAGCCATGCTCGGCCACGAGTTCCAGAAAGCGTAGATGCCGGATGCGCAAGCGATCCAGCCGCTGCGCGCGCGCTGGCCTGTGGAGGCCCATACCGTGTTGCTCAGGCGATACCCGCGTCATAACAAATCGTGATGATGCTATCAAGACATCATAATTTACAGGAAAGAATCCGGCTCGCACAATGCTGTCGAACAAGCTCACTAGAGCAAGACCAGAGCAAGAGGAGACAAAATGCGGCAAATCGCAAGGCGACTGGCATGGCTACCCGGCCTGGCAGTGGCGATCGGCACGACAGGGGTGGCTAGCGCGGCAGCAGCCTCGTCGGAAGCCGGATATCCCGCGCGGCCCGTGCACTTGATCGTTCCCTACGCCGCAGGTGGCGGCCCGGACATCCAGGCCCGCAAGCTGGCCGAAGTCGTCTCGCGCGACCTGGGGCAACCGGTCGTTGTGGAGAACAAGGTTGGCGCAGGGGGCATTCTTGCCGCTGAATTCGTCGCCAAGCAGCCGGCTGACGGCTACACGCTGATGATCGGCGCCTCCACACACCTGGTGCAGAAACTGATGCAGCCGTCGGTCAGGTTCGACCCTGCCAGGGATTTCACCCACATCATCCGTACGGGCTTCAGCCCGCAGGTCATGCTGGTGAAGAGCACCTCGCCCTACCAGTCCGTGGCCGATCTTGTCGCGGCAGCGCGCAAATCGCCGGGCAAGCTCAACTATGCGTCGGGGGGTATCGGCAGCGCCGCCCATCTGTCGGGCGCGGCATTGGCAAGCGCCGCGACGATCGACCTGGTCCATGTGCCGTACAAAGGCTCGGTCGAGGTTGTTCCCGCGTTGATCCGGGGCGATGCAACACTTGGCTTCCCGATTGCATCGACCGCGATTCCACAGATCGAGAACGGCAAGGTGCGTGCATTGGCGGTTACCTCCGCATCCCGCTTGCCCGGCTTGCCCCAGGTGCCAACCCTGAACGAGGCGTTGGGCCGGAACGATCTGGCGCTGGATTCATGGTTCGGCATCTGGGCGCCCGCCGGCGTGCCAAAGCCCGTGGTTGCACGCCTGCAGGCTGCTGTGATCAAGGCCCTGAATGATCCGGGCACACGTGACATGTTCCAAAAGGCGGGTTCGGTGATCGACCCCACACCGAGCCAGGAAGCCTTTGACCGATTCGTTGCCGACGAGATGGTCAAGTACCGCCGGATCATCGAATCGAACCATATTTCGCTGCAATGAGGCCACCCATGACCACCGAAAACCTCTCGTTCTCCCCCCTTGCCGGCGTCCGCGTACTGGATTTCTCGCATGTCATCGCGGGCCCGTTGGCAACGTTCTACCTGTCACAGCTCGGGGCCGATGTGCTGAAGATGGAAAACGCCAATGGCGGCGATGTCATGCGCAGGACCGAAACTGGCCGAAAGGGCTTTCTCGCGCTCAATGCGGGCAAGGACTGTCGTGACATTGACCTGGGCTCCGAAGCGGGCCGCGCCGACGCTCTCGCCCTGGCGGCCACGTGCGATGTCGTCGTCGACAACCTGCGCCCCGGCGTGCTGGAGCGATTCGGCCTCGGCTTCGAAGCGGTGCGGGCGGTGAATCCGCGTGTGGTGTATTGCTCGATTTCGGGCTTTGGTCGCGGCAGTGCCGACTGGTCGGGCCGCCCCGCATACGACCATGTCATTCAGGCGGCGACAGGCATGACCTTTCTGGCGGGCAACGAGAACGACCCGCCGATCAAGACCGGTTTCCCTGTCGTCGACGCCGCAACGGGTATGCAGGCTGCGCTCTCCATTCTGGCCGGCCTGCGCGAGCGCGATCGCTGCGGCTGCGCCATTCAGCTCGACATCTCCATGACCGGCGCAGCGATGCAACTCATGTATGGCTTTGCCTGCGAGGCATTGACGGATGGCACTTCGCCCTCTCGCGTGGGCAACCGGGGCTACTCGGGGAGCCCGACGGCGGACTTCTTCCCCACGACCGACGGCTGGATTGCACTCGGCGCCAACACCCCACGCCAGTTGCTGCGCCTTCTCGAAGTCCTGGAACTGTCCGAGCTTGCCGCCGACCCGGCCTACTTTGCCGAACCACTGGATGCGGAGTCCCCCGCCACCTTCGTGCGCTCACGCGACCCTGCCGCGCTGAAAACGATCATCGCGCAACGCCTGCAAATGCTGCGCGCCGACGAACTCGAGGAACGCCTCGCCACGCGCGGGGTACCCGCAGCGAAGGTACGCAAGCTGGGCGAGTTTGCCGAAGCGGCGCTAGGTCACGGCCGCATATCGACTGTCACACTGCGCGATGGCGACACCGAAGTCATGTCGCCGGGCCTGGGCTTCGGTGCCCGGCGACATCCGGGCTAATCCGGGCTAATCCGCACTAATGCTGGCCTCCTCGCACCGGCGCGCGCTCAGAACGTTTCCCAATCGCCGCCATCGGCCGTCGCGGGCACCGGTGCGGCCGATGGCCTCGCCTTTGCCACGGGCCGACGGCTCGAGGGCGTAGCCAGTACGGGTTCCTTGCGCTGATGGGTGACCGGCTGGCGGGCCTTGGCTGGCGTGGCTGGCTGGCGCGCCAGTACCGGGGCCGCCGAGGTCTTGCGTACCACGGGCGGTCGCACGGCGGCGGGCACTGCGGGCGCGCGCAATTGGTGTGATGGCTGCACCGGGCGCTGCGGGGCAGCGGCGGCCGTCTGGGTCGATACCTTCTGGGTCGATACCTTCTGGGTCGATACCTTCTGGGTCGATACCTTCTGGGTCGATACCTTCTGGGTCAATGCCTTCTGGGGCGATGGCCTCGGCGTCAATGCCTTCGGCGCAGCAGCGGGCAAGCGTGGCGCCGGTTGAACCGGCTGCGCAACGACTGCCACGGGCCCCGGCGCGCGCGGCACTTCGCGCTGCTGTTGCTGGCCCAGATCGAAACGCGCGACTTCCGTCACCAGCCCGCCGGCCTGCTGCATCAGGCTTTCGGCGGCAGCACTGGCTTCTTCCACCAGCGCGGCATTCTGCTGCGTCACGGTTTCCATCTGCGCAATCGCCAGGCCCACCTGCTCGATGCCGGCGCTCTGCTCCTCGCTGGCGGCGGTGATCTCGCCCATGATGTCCGTGACGCGGCGTACCGCGCCGACGATGTCATCCATGGTCTTGCCGGCTACTTCGACCTGGCGCGCGCCCTCCTTTACCTGCCGCACGGAGCCATTGATCAGATCGCCGATTTCCTTGGCCGCCGACGATGAACGCTGCGCCAGGCTGCGCACTTCGGCCGCCACAACGCTGAAGCCACGACCTTGCTCGCCGGCACGCGCCGCTTCCACAGCGGCGTTCAGCGCAAGAATGTTGGTCTGGAATGCGATACCTTCGATGACGCCGATGATCTCGGCCACGCGTGCCGAGGACTGGGTGATGCCGTCCATCGTATCCACCACGCTGCGCACCACGCGGCCGCCTTCGGTGGCGACATCCGATGCGTTCGCGGCAAGCTGGTTGGCTTGTCGCGCGTTCTCGGCGTTCTGGCGCACGGTGGACGTCAACTGCTCCATTGACGCGGCAGTCTGCTCCAGCGATGCCGCTTGCTGCTCGGTACGGCGGGACAGATCGGTATTGCCACTGGAGATCTCGCGCGCGGCGGTGTCGATCGAACCGGCCGCGTGCTGGATGCCGCGAACCAGCGTGCCGAGCTGGCCAAAGGCGCGCTCGAGCGCGCCGAGCATCCGGCCCATCTCATCCTGGCTGCGTACTTCGATGGTGTGCGCAAGCTGGCCCTGCTCCAGCGCCTCGGCAGCATCAAGCGCCTGCCGGGCCGGACGCGTCACCGAGCGTGTCATGCCGATACCCAGCAGCGCGGCAATGATCGCCGCCAGAGCTGCCATGCCGATCAGAAGGTTGCGCGTAAAAGCGTAGCGCGCTGTTGCATCCTCCACCGCCTCCACGGCCAGCTTCTGGCCAAGCTGGGCGATCGCGTCCAGCTTGTCGAAGTACGCGGCCTGCGATGACGGCAGCGTGGCAGTCAGCCCGGCGCGGGCGCCATCGTATTCCCCTGCGCCCAGCTGGCGCATGACCAGGTCGAGCTGACCGTCATAGGTGGCGCGTGCCTGCGTCAGTTGCTCGAACACGGCTTTCCATTCCGCGTTGCCCGACGCCACCAGGGTCTTGCCGATCGGTTCGAGCGTCGCGTCGATTTCCTCGCGGAACCGGGCGATCTTCGCCGCGTTCGTCGTGACCAGCGCGGCATCCTCGGTCAATGCCGCATCGCGCACCATCAGACCGATCGTCAGCACGTGCGCCTTGGCGTGATTCAGATCGATCACCCGCAGCAGCCGCTTCTCCACCGCCATGTGCATGGCATCGTTCATGCTGCCCAGCGCCGACACCCCAACCGCGGCAACCGCGGCGAGCAGTAGCACCACGAGACTGAAAGCAAAGGTCAGCCGCGCCCCGATCCCCATTTTTCGCAAGCCCATCACTTCGTACCTTTCTCTTGTGATCCGATTGTTCGTACGAGCGATATCCGCCCGAAACCGGGCATCGCACGGCCTCCTATCGGCGGCGTCGCGGGCGGACTTAAGCGCAAAAACGAATTGAGGGGGAAATCGGCAGGTATTCGGTGGATTGACTGCACAACAAATGGCATCTAATCCATCTGCGCAACACGCACCGGCACCGGAGACCAGACAGACGGCGTCAGACCATCGTCGGCCCGACCAGCCAGCGCGAAAAAAAAGCCTACGCGCGGGGTGCTCGTAGGCTTTCCAGGACTGCTCAGAAGGACCGGCTGTACCCGGTCCAGCGCTCGAATATAAACCCGCTTACATGAGGTGTAAATCGCGCTTCTATCAGGGATTCCCCTGATGGCGGGTGTAATCCGAAGATCACTTGCTAGCTTCTCAGTAGCGCGAAAGTCACGTGCGGGCTCTTCGTCAGATATCGGCAATTTCCCGCAAAGCATTAGCTGGCGCGGGTTGGCGGCATCTGGCCGGGCGTTCCGATGGCAGCATACCGCATGCGCCTGCCACAACTCGCTCCACGCGACAACATCACAAATAGAGTAATGACTCTAGTCGAAGACAAGCAGCCGCTCAGTCAATGCTTGTAAAACTTTGTTACTCTCCCCGTCTGAAGTATTCCCCTTCTCTCCTGGCTGCGCCGATTGGACGTGATGGCCGGGCAGCGCCCCCGATATTCGCGAATCGTCTGCCCGCCGCGTTCATGCCGGCCAGCTCCTGCGCCACCTCCGGCTCCGAGAGCGAATGTTTCAAAGCGCACCACGATCTGAGCGCACAAAACGTCACCCATAGTGCGTTACAGATCGAATCATGTGGTCATCGGACCGTTGTCAGCCGCCAGATCCCTCGCGGGTTCTTCCGGAGAAGTTGTGAAGAAGGAAAAAAAGGCTCCAAGACCCAGCCGGAAACTGCAGCACCTGCATTACGCAGCCCACGGCGCAAGCCGCAACGCAGTCATCGTCCATCTGTCGAACGGCACGAGGTTGACCGGTGTCGTCCTGGCATCGGACAACTATATGGTGCTGCTTGGGCAGAGCGCCGAAGATCCCACCCCCACGCTGATCTACAAACGCGCGATTACCGTCGTGACCCCCGCCCACGCGCCCGAAACGACGTCGGTGCTGCTCGAGGCCGAAACATCGCCGGACTTCGTGCGCCTCTACACCCCGCGCACGCGCAAGCGCCGCTGAGCGGCGCAGCAAGTCGTGGCGCCCTTCTATATAGATGCGGGCCCACGACCACGCAAACACCAGGTCAAGTTGCGCGCGCAACCCCCGCAAAGATCACTCTAAAGTCTCCCCCTGCCCGGTCGATAACCTTTGCAACGGAGGCACTCTACGCCCTGCAACGCAGGCAGCCAACGTTACGGCACCCGCCGGAATGCCTAAAACATTGCAAATAGGAGTCGTACCATGGCGCAAGTCATTAATACCAACTCGTTGTCTCTGATGACTCAGAACAACCTGAACACGTCGCAATCGGCGCTGAACACCGCCATTCAGCGACTGTCGTCGGGTCTGCGCATCAACAGCGCAAAGGACGATGCAGCCGGCCTGGCCATCGCCAGCCGCTTCACGTCGAACATCAACGGCCTGACCGTTGCCCAGCGTAACGCCAACGACGGCATCTCGCTGGCGCAAACGACGGAAGGCGCGCTGACCGAAGTCACGAACAACCTGCAGCGTATCCGCGACCTGTCGGTGCAAGCCGCCAACGGTTCGAACTCGGCTTCGGACCTGAAGTCGATCCAGGACGAAATCACGCAGCGTATGTCGGAAATCGACCGCCTGTCGGCCCAGACCGACTTCAACGGCGTGAAGGTGCTGTCGTCGACCGCCAAGAGCGTGAACATTCAGGTTGGCGCGCAAGACGGCCAGACCATCGCTGTGAACCTGCAGGAAATCAGCACGAAGACGCTGGGCCTGAACAGCTTCAACGTGAACGGCCCGCAAGGCGCCGTCACCGCCGCCACCGCTGCCAACTTCCAGAAGGTCTTCGGTAGCTCCACCACGTTCACGACGTCGTCGATCACGGAAGCCGTCGGCGGCACGCTGGCCACGACCCTGGGTATCAGCTCGAGCAGCGTGGCCATCGGCAACCAGGCCATGGTTGACGCGAACGGCAACTGGTTCGCACAAGTCACCGTCACGCCGGCGTCGGCCACGGAAGCTCAGGCACTGAAGAACCAGGGCATGACCACCGCAACCAGCGGCTCGGCCATGACCATGTACGTTGCACTGAACCCGAACTCGACGACGAGCACGACGGGCGCGACGGCATCGTTCACGCTGAACACCACTGGCGTGACCGCTTCCACCCTGACGGGCAGCGCCTCGGCCAACCCGCTGGCCACGCTCGACAACGCCCTGCAAACGGTGAACAGCCTGCGCAGCTCGCTGGGTGCTATCCAGAACCGTCTGGATTCGACGATCTCGAACCTGGGCACGACCATCACCAACCTGTCGTCGTCGCGCTCGCGCATTCAGGATGCTGACTACGCAACGGAAGTGTCGAACATGACCCGCGCGAACATCCTGCAACAAGCTGGTACCTCGGTGCTGGCTCAAGCGAACCAGACCACGCAAGGCGTGCTGTCGCTGCTGCGTTAATCGCACCGCGTAAGCAGGAAGGCCGGACCTCGTGTCCGGCTTTCTTGCGCCCGGAGTATTTCCCCAGGGCTTCGGCTCTGGGAAAACATTTCGAGATGACCGAGTCAGGACAATCATGGCAACCCAAACTGCTCCATCGTCCGGCGTAGTGCAAGCGGCAGTCGGCGTGTCCCTGCCACAGCCCGGCCTACGCGCATCCGCAACGCCTGCGGATACATCACAAGCACCGGCGGGCGTCACGTCGGCCACACCGGCGCCTGACCAACCGGCGGTGCGCCCCAGCACGGACGCGGCAGTCAGGAAACTGACCGAGGCCCTGCGCGCTGCATCGGTCAGCGTCCAGTTTGAAATCGACCGCGAGACCAACCGCGTCGTGACCAAGATCGTCGACAAGGCCAACGGCGAAATCATCCGACAGATTCCCACAGAGGAAGTCGTGCGTATCGCCGACGCGCTGGCCCAGTTGCAAGGGCTGTTCGTCAACCAGACCGCCTGACATCGTCGCAGCCCCAACCAGAAGCCCCCTGGAAAACAAGAAATGACTACGATCTCCAACCTCGGCGTCGGCTCCGGTCTCGACCTGAGCAGCCTGCTCGATCAGCTCACCACGGCTGAACAGGCCCCGCTCACCGCGATCAAGACCCAGCAGAGCAGCTACCAGACCAAACTGTCCGCGTACGGCCAGTTGCAGAGCATGCTCGCGGCGTTCCAGGCATCGGCCAACCAGTTGTCGAACCCCACGTTCTTCCAATCCACCACGGCAAGCGCAAGCAACACCTCGGTACTGAGCGCCACCGGCAGCACCACTGCGGTGCCAGGCACCTACTCGGTCAACGTCACGCAACTGGCGCAGTCGCAGTCGGTGGTTTCCACCGGACAGGCATCGCAGACCACCGCCGTCGGCACCGGCACGATCCATATCGATTTCGGTGCGATCACGGGTGGCACGCTGGACAGCAACCCGGCCAGCGCCACCTACGGCAAGTACACCGGCGCCACCTTCACTGCCAATAGCGGCTCCACCGGCGTCGACATCACGATCGACAGCAGCAACAACACGCTGCAGGGCGTTCGCGACGCGATCAACAAGGCCAATGCCGGCGTCACAGCCAGCATCGTCAACGACGGTTCGGGCACGCCCTATCGCCTGGTCATCAGTTCCAACGCCACCGGTGCCACGAACAGCGTGCGCATGTCGGTGAATGAAACCGATGGCGGCACCGGCCTCTCGGATCTGGTGGCATACGATCCAGCCGGCACGCAGAACATGCAGCAGACCATTGCGGCCCAGAACGCCCAGCTCACGGTCAACAACATCGCCGTCCAGAGCAAGGGAAATTCCGTGGCGGACGCGGTGCCAGGCGTGGTCCTTAACCTGACCCAGACCGGTACTAGCAGTGTGACGGTCCAGCGCGACAACAGTTCGATCGTCTCCGGCGTGCAGGCCTTCGTCGCGGCTTACAACAACCTCCAGAACACCGCAGCCTCGCTGTCGGCCTACGACCCGAGCACCAAGACCGGCTCTCCGCTGACGGGCGATTCCACGTTGAGCATCATCCAGTCCCAGATGCGCAGCGTGATGAACACGCCGCAGTCGGGCAACGCGCTCACCACGCTGTCGCAGATCGGCATCTCGTTCCAGAACGACGGCACGCTTGCTCTCGACACCACCAAGCTGACCTCGGCGCTGAACAGCAACCCCGGCGCGGTTGCAGGGCTGTTCGGCAACACCGACGGCGTGAGTGGCTACGGCAACCAGATCAACAAGCTCGTCACGGGCCTGACCAGCAGCAACGGCGCGTTGACGACGGCCACGGCCGGCATCAACAACACGCTCAAGGATCTGAGCAATCAGTACGATGAAACGCAGACCCGCGTCGACGCGGTCATCGCCAACTACAAGACGCAGTTCACGCAACTCGACGTGATCATGTCGCAGATGCAGAACACCAGTTCGTACCTGACGCAGCAGTTCAGCGCCATGAACGGCACAAGCAGTAGCAAGAAGTAACGTCAGCCAACAGCAGGAGTCCACATGTTCGCGCGCCGCAATGCCGTCAATGCCTACGCCCAGGTGGGTGTCGAAACCGGAGCCATGAGTGCCAGTCCGCACCAGCTGATCGTCATGCTCTACGACGGCGCGCGCGCGGCCATCGCACGTGCCAAGTTCCACCTGGCGGCCGGCGACATCGCAGCCAAGGGCAACGCCATCTCCAAGTCGATCGACATCATCGACAACGGCCTGCGCGCCGTGCTCGACCACAATGCCGGCGGCGACGTTGCCGCGGACCTTGAACGGCTGTACGACTATATGTCGCGCCAACTCATGCTGGCCAACCTGCGCAACGACGAAGCGCTGCTCGACCAGGTCGACAGCCTGCTGCAGGACCTCTCCAGCGCCTGGGCACAGATCGGCAATCCAGCCGCCAACGGCGCGCTGGCCGCACAGCCGATCGCTGCCAACTCGTGACTACCTTCCGGAACTGAGACGATGTACTCCAAAATGCCTGCCACCCCGTCGGTCATCCAGATCTACGAGGAACTCGTCCTGCTCTCGGAGCAGATGCTCGAAGCTGCCCGCCATGGCAATTGGGACGCGATGACCGAAGTCCAGCGTGTGTATGTGGCTCAGGTGGAAACACTCCGCGGCAGAGACACACACCCGCCCGCGACGCTTCAGGAACGTATGCAGCGTCAGGCCCTGCTGGCCAAGCTGCTGGCTCACGACGCCGCGATCCGCGATCTGGTGATGCCACAGTTGCAACGCCTCGGGGAACTGCTCGGCAGCGCCCGCCGCCGCCGCGACGTCAACGAGGCCTACGGCGTTTCCGCCTGAGAGATTCGCTGAGAGATACGTTCACAGGGCGCCCCGCGCGGCGCCAATGCGGCGCCTTGAGCTCATGCATCCGTAACGCCCCATGTCACGGCCCGTTCCATGTCGATTCCGATTCATTCCCAGCCTGACGCTGGCCAGCTCGCACGTAACGACCTGCTGACACAGCGCACGGCGCTGGCGGTCGACAAGCTGGCCGCGCTGATGCCGGTCCAGGACACGAACGAGACCAGTTCGCGTGACACCAGCACCGATCTCGGCACCGCTGGCCGCGTGCCCGGTGCGCGGCCCGGCGAAGCATCGGCCGGCAATACCGCCGGCGCCGTCGTCACTTCGACGCGCGAAACGCTGAGCTTCGCAGCGCGCACGATCCTCGACCTGTTCGCGAATGCCGACGAGGCCGCCGCCGCGCTAAAGTCGACCACACCACTCGCCACGCGCACGGAAATGCAATCCGCGCCGCTGCTGGCCACCAAGCTTGCCAGCCTGCTCGACCAGAGCGGCATGTTTTATGAAGCGCATCTCGCCGAATGGGTGAGCGGAGCGCGTACGCTCAAGGACATCGCACGCGAGCCCCAGGCCGTGCTGGCACGCGCCACCGCCAACGGCGCCAACCCGCCCGCTCCTGATGAGCCACTGCGCCAGTTGCTGGCGCTGCCCTATTCACCTCGGGCCGCCGATGCGGCGCGTGCGACGATGCTTGCTGCCGTGGACCTTCCCGACGCACCGGATGGCGACGCCACCGGCCGGGCGGGAAACACCTCACATGGCGCGGGTACTGCCAACGGAACGGGCAGCGCAGGCGGCATGGCCGCGAATCGCGCCGCGGAGGTTTCGTCATTCGGCCGTCACCCGCCGGTCACCCGCACCATCACCGTCGGCGATCCGATTCCCGCACCCGACGGCGCACGCACGCAATCGCTGCAGGCAGCCCAGTCGTATGCCAGCGTTGCCGACGCGGGCAACGCGCCACGCGCGTCTCTGCTGGCCACGCATGCGTCGTCGTCCGAACCGCCCGCCGCACCGCCCCCAGCGCAAGGCCAGATCGTGCACCCGGCGACAGAGGGCCTGATGCGCCAGCAACTCGAACTGCTGGCCGCCCAGCAGTTCCGCTGGCAAGGTGAAGCCTGGTCAGGTACGCAGATGTCATGGGAAGTGTCGCCGAATCCGGTCGACGAGGATGGATCCGGCACGCAGCACCAGGCGCGGAGCTGGACCACACGGCTGGTCGTGCAGATGCCAGGCATGGGCATGGTCGAAGCCAGTGTGACGCTATCGCCATCGATGCTGGACGTGCGAGTCAATGCGCCGCTGGATGACACTGTCGCAAGACTTAGCGCAGCCATTCCCGATCTGCACGGGCGTCTGGCGGCCAGCGGCTTCGTGGTGGGCCAGATCACGGCACGCGCCGATACGGCGCCAACGGAAGCGGGAGTCCCGTCATGAGCGACACGTCGCGCGGCGCCGCGGTGGCGCTGTCATATGAAGAAGGCGAGAAGGCCCCACGCGTGGTGGCCAAGGGCTACGGCGTCACGGCCGAATCAATCATCGCCCGCGCCCAGGAAGCCGGAGTCTATGTCCACAATTCTCCGGCGCTGGTCAACCTGCTGATGCAGGTGGACATGGACTCCCAGATTCCACCCCAGCTCTATCTGGCGGTGGCCCAATTGCTGGCGTGGCTGCATCAGATCGAGGATGCCACGGTCAGCCAGGGTTGATCCGGCGCATCGCCGGATCCTTGCTGAATACGCCCGGCCAATTGATTAGGCCGGGCGATCCTGATCGTCATCACACGGGCATGTTCATCATTTCCTGATACGCGGCGGTCAGGCGGTTACGCACCTGCACGGCGGTCTGGAACGAGATGTTGGCCTTCTGCATGTCGATCATCACGTCGTTGAGCGACACACCAGCCTTGCCCATTTCGAATGCCTCGGCCTTGCCGTAGGCACGGTCCTGCGTGGCATTCAGGCGTTGCAGCGAGCGCTGCAGCTCGCCCGCGAAGCTTTCGGTTGCCGCCGATGCCTCCTGGGGCGCGGCGCCGCCGCCGGCCACCTGCGCGGTGGCGCGCATTTGCTGGAGCATGCCCTCGATGGAAGAAATGGTCATGACGCGTCCGGGTCCTTGAACTTGAAGAGAGAGGCGAACGGACGACGCGCCCAATGAATCACACGTCATCCAGTTCCAGTCCTCGCACTGTACCCATCCGCCCGTGCCGGCCAAAGCACGAAATCGACGGGAAAACCTCCCCTATTCAGCCGATTGTCGTTGGCCCTTCTGCCCGATCATCGCTACCGTGCCGGATCTGGCGGAACAGCCGCGACCATTGCAGCCCGCCCCCGGCCATGAACATCAACTATCGCGGGGAGTGCGCGTGTTTTTTCTGCAGCGTGATTTGAGCCGTGCCGGGAAGATTAACGGCAGCAAAGGCCAGAGTGGCAAGGGCGAATTTTGCCTCGCCAAGCCGGAGACGCGCGCATGAACGCGACCGCAACCCTGCCGAACGGCACGGCCCTGCTCGAAAAGGTCAAGGCCAACCCGCGCCTGCCCATGATGCTGGGCGGCGCCGCGCTGGTCGCCGCTATCGCCGTGGGTGTGATGTGGTCCCGCGCGCCGGACTACAAGGTGCTCTATTCCAATCTGTCGGAGCGTGACGGCGGTGCCGTGATCCAGTCGCTCCAGCAGATGAACGTGCCCTACAAGTTCGCCGAAGGTGGTGGTGCGGTCATGGTGCCGGCCGACAAGGTGGCCGAGACGCGCCTGCGCCTGGCCAGCCAAGGCCTGCCGAAAAGCGGCACGACTGGCATGGAACTGATGGACAACCAGAAGTTCGGCATCAGCCAGTTCGCCGAACAGGTCAACTATCAACGCGGGCTGGAAGGCGAACTGGCCCGTTCGATCGAATCGATCGGCGCGGTGCAGTCGGCCCGCGTGCACCTGGCGATTCCCAAGCCCACGCTGTTCGTACGTGAGCGCCAGAAGCCCACCGCCTCCGTGGTGCTGCAACTCTACCCGGGGCGCGCCGTCGATGAAGGCCAGGTGGCCGCGATCACGCACCTGGTGTCTTCCAGCGTGCCAGAACTGACGCCGAAGTCGATCTCGATCGTCGACCAGCAGGGCAACCTGCTGTCCGGCACCAACGATCGTTCGCTCGATGCCAGCCAGCTCAAGTACGTTCAACAGGTCGAGCAGGGCTACGTCAAGCGCGTGGAGTCGATCCTCGCGCCGATCCTCGGCAAGGACAACATCCACGCCCAGGTCACGGCCGATGTCGATTTCTCGTCGGTCGAACATACCGACGAAAGCTACAAGCCGAACCAGGACCCGACCAAGGCCGCGATCCGCAGCCAGCAGACCAGCGAATCGAACTCGCAGGGTGGCACGCCTGTAGGTGGCGTGCCCGGCGCGCTGTCGAACCAGCCGCCAGCCGCCGCCGCCGCGCCGGTCACCACGGCGCAACCGCCGCGCCAGCCCGGCCAGCCGAATCCGCCCGCACAGGCCAACCAGCCCGCGCAGACGACCCAGACGACCCAGACGGCCGAGAAGACCGGCCCGAGCAACAGCCGCCGCGACGCCACCACCAACTACGAACTCGACCGCGTGGTGCGCCACGTGCAGCAGGCAGCAGGCGGTGTGAAACGTCTGTCGGTGGCCGTGGTGGTGAACTACCGCACCAAGGTCGATGCCAAGGGCAAGCCGGTGACGGAAGCGCTGTCGGCCAAGGAACTGGCCCAGATCGAAAACCTGACCAAGGAAGCGATGGGCTTCTCCGCCGACCGCGGCGACTCGCTGAACGTGGTCAACAGCCCGTTCACGAGCGACATCAAGACGGAGCCGGAAGTGCCGGTGTGGAAGCAGCCGCAGATGATCGACCTGGCCAAGACCGGCGTCGGCTACCTGCTGCTGGCCCTGCTGGCCGTGTTCCTGTGGTTCAAGGTCGCGCGTCCGGTGCTGCGCAAGTACACCGCGCCGCCGTTGCCCGCGCCTACCGAGACGGCAGCCGCCACCGAAGCCGTTCTGCTGCCGCCGGAAGAAGAAACCAATCCGGAAGTGCTGCGCCTGGCCGCGAAATATGAAAGCGATCTCGCCCTGGTGCGCGACGCCGCGCAACGCGACCCGCGCCTGGTCGCCAGCGTAATCAAGACTTGGATGGCAAATGACGAAGGCTAACAAGGGAGTGCCCGAAAAGGGCCTGCAGAAGAGCGCCATCCTGATGATGGCCGTGGGCGAGGATGCAGCCGCCGAAGTCTTCAAGCACCTGTCGCCGCGCGAAGTGCAGCAACTCGGTTCGGCGATGGCCAACCTGTCATCGGTGACGCGCGAGGAAATGTCCGAGGTCCTGTCCGAGTTCCGCAACGAAACCGAGCAGTACCTGGCGCTGGACGTCGATTCGAGCACGTTCATCAAGAGCGTGCTGAACAAGGCGCTGGGCGAGGAGCGCGCGCTGTCCGTGATCGAGGACATCCTCGAATCGCGCGATCCGGGTGGCGGCATCGACTCGCTGAACTGGATGGATTCGACGTCGGTGGCGGAACTGATCAAGGACGAGCATCCGCAGATCATCGCCACGATCCTGATCCATCTGGACCGCCAGAAGTCTTCGGAAGTGCTGGGCTTCTTCACCGAACGTCTGCGCAACGACGTGATCCTGCGTATCGCCACCTTCGGCGGTGTGCAGCCGGGCGCGCTGCAGGAACTGACCGACGTGCTGACCAAGCTGCTGGCCGGCCAGAGCCTGAAGCGCAGCCGCATGGGCGGCGTCCGCACGGCGGCCGAGATCATCAACCTGATGAGCACGGCGCACGAGGAAGCGGTCATCGACGGTGTGCGCACGCACGACGCCGACCTGGCGCAGAAGATCATCGACGAGATGTTCCTGTTCGAGAACCTGCTGGAAATCGAAGACCGGGGCATCCAGCGCGTGCTCAAGGAAGTGGCCACCGAATCGCTCATCGTCGCGCTCAAGGGCGCGCCGCAGGAGCTGCGCGACAAGTTCATCCGCAACATGTCGACGCGTGCCGGCGAGATGCTGCGCGAGGACCTCGAGGCGCTGGGACCGGTGCGCGTGTCGCAGGTCGAGGCCGAGCAGAAGGCCATCCTGCAGGTCGTGAGACGTCTGGCCGAGGCCGGCGAAATCCAGATTGGCGGAGGCGACGATGCCTACGTTTGACCGCGGTTTTTCCGCTGGCCGTGGCCCGGGCCACGGCGATCCAGGGTTCTTCGGCGCGCCCTCCAAGGGCGCAACCGGCGGCCTGACCAACCTGCACGAGAGCGACGACGGCTTCCAGGGCTTCCAGCCCCCTGCCCGTCCACGTTCGCGCGGCGAAAGCTGGCAGCGTTGGCAGATGGAGTCGCTGGATCCACGCGATGTCCTGCGCAAGGCGCTGGCGGCGCAATTGCCTGCCGAGCCGCCACCGCCCCCGGCAATCGATTTCGAAGCGCTGGACGCGATGCGCGACGGCGCCCGCAAGGAAGGCTACGCGCAGGGCTACAACCAGGGCCAGACGCAAGGTTATGGCGATGGCCACCGCGAAGGCTACGCACGCGGGCTCGAAGCGGCACGCAATGAAGCGGCCCGCCTGCAGCAGCTTGCCGCCAACTTCCGCGACGCGCTTGGCCGCGTCGATAACGATATCTCCGACGCGCTGATCGGCCTGGCCCTGGACGTGGCCCGCCAGCTCGTGCGCAAGACCGTCGAGCTCGATCCGGCCGCATTGCTACCGGCTGCGCGGGAACTGCTGACCGCCGAGCCGCCGCTCTCCGGCGCGCCTTGCCTGCTGCTGAACCCGGAAGACATCGCGCTGGTGGAAACACACCTGAGCGGCGAACTCGAAGCCGCCGGCTGGACACTGCGGGCCGACCCGTCGATCGCGCGCGGTGGCTGCATCGCCAGCGCCGCAAGCGGCGAGATGGACGCCAGCCTGTCCACGCGCTGGCAGCGCGTGGTCAAGGCGCTGGGCCGCAACGATCCGTGGGAGCCGCCCCATGCATGACGAGCCAGCGCAGGCCACCGCGCCGGACGCCCCCCCCGCGCACGTCGGCCGCTGGCGCGACGCACTGGCAGCCGCATCGGCCGGCGTCAGCGACATTGACAGCAAGCGCACCTGTGGCCGCCTGACGCGTGCCGCGGGACTCGTGCTGGAAGCCGTGGGGCTGCGTCTGCCCGTGGGGAGCGACTGCCTGATCGAACTGCCCACCGGACAGCATTCGCATGGCGGCCCACGCACGGCAGAAGCCGAAGTGGTCGGCTTTGGCGCGGACCGTCTTTACCTGATGCCGCAATCGGACGTGGCCGGCCTGGTACCGGGCGCGCGCGTCTATCCGCTGGAGCCGTCGCCGCTGCCCAACGGCATCATCGGCGCCGGCGCGCCGCGCGAGCAGGGATCGAAGCGGCTGCCGGTTGGCGATGGCCTGCTCGGCCGTGTGCTCGATGCAGCCGGACGGCCGCTCGATGGCCTCGGCCCAATTACCGCCGCCAGCGAAGTTCCGCTGGCCGGCACGCAGATCAACCCGCTGACACGCGCGCCGATCGAAACCGTGCTCGACACCGGCGTGCGCGCGATCAATGGCATGTTGACCGTCGGTCGCGGCCAACGGATGGGCCTGTTCGCCGGTTCCGGCGTGGGCAAGAGCGTGCTGCTGGGCATGATGGCGCGCTACACCAATGCGGACGTGATCGTGGTCGGCCTGATCGGCGAACGCGGCCGCGAGGTGAAGGAATTCATCGAGAACATCCTCGGCGAGGAAGGCCGCAAGCGTTCGGTGGTGGTGGCCGCGCCGGCCGACACCTCGCCGCTACTGCGCATGCAGGGCGCTGCCTATGCGACGCGTCTGGCCGAATACTTCCGCGACAAGGGCCAGCACGTGCTGCTGATCATGGACTCGCTGACCCGTTACGCGATGGCGCAGCGCGAAATCGCGCTGGCCATCGGCGAGCCGCCCGCCACCAAAGGCTACCCGCCCTCGGTGTTCGCCAAGTTGCCGACGCTGGTGGAACGCACCGGCAACGGCCCCGAAGGCGGCGGCTCGATTACCGCGTTCTATACGGTGCTGACCGAGGGCGACGACCAGCAGGATCCGATCGCCGACTCCGCCCGCGCCATTCTGGACGGCCATATCGTGCTGTCCCGCAGCCTTGCCGAAGCCGGCCACTATCCGGCCATCGACGTGGAAGCTTCGATCAGCCGCGCCATGACTGCGCTGATCGACGCGCCGCAGTTTGCCTCCGTGCGGCGTTTCAAGCAGTTGATGTCGCGCTACCAGCGCAACCGCGACCTGATCAGTGTCGGGGCCTACGTGCCCGGCAGCGATCCGGAGCTCGATCTCGCGATTCGCATGTATCCGCGCATGGAGGCCTTCCTGCAGCAGGACATTCACGAACGCGCCGGCTACGACGCCTCGATCGCCCAGTTGCACGATCTCTTCGAGAGGACGCATCATGGTTAAGCACAATCCGCTGAATACTCTGGCCGATCTGGCCCAGGACGACACGGACAAGGCCGCGCGCGAACTGGGCCGTCTGCAGGGGCTGCGCACCCAGGCCGAGCAACAGCTCAACGCGCTGACACAGTACCGGCAGGAGTACCGGATCCGGATGCAAGCGATCGCCGCCGAAGGCATGTCGTCGAGCCGCTGGCACGACTTCTCTCGCTTCCTCGATTCGCTTGACCACGCCATCCGTCAGCAGACCAATGCGCTGGCCAAGGCCGAGGCCGACCTGCTGGCCGGACGCGCAAACTGGCAGCAGCAGAAGCGCCGCCAGAACTCGTTCGATACGTTGATCACGCGGGCGGAAACACGCGAGCAGCAAGTCTCCGCCCGGCGCGAGCAGCGCGCCAACGACGAATACGCGGCCCGCATCGCCCGCCAGCCGGCGGCCGGCCGAACCTGATCCGACGAAGAGACCATGATCGATATCAGCCAGCTTATCGGTAACACCGCCAACGCCGCCCTCAAGACCCTAACGCAGTCCAACGCCGCCAGCACCGCCGCCGCGGACGCCAAGGCATTCCAGGACGCGCTTTCGCGCGCGCGTGATAGCGCCCCGCAGAGCGCGCAACCGGTCGCCAGCACGCCCAGGGACTCAAGCCAGACCAGCGCGCCGAAGGAAGACGCATCGCAAAACACGCGGCAGCAGACTACGCAGGCCAGTACGTCGGGCGCTTCCAGCACACCGCAGCAGAAAGACAACGGCAAGACCAACGCCACGACCGGCAAGAAAGACGACAGCACGCAAGCCAGCGACGATGGCTCGACACCCTCGAGCGACGCGCAGGCTGCCGCAGCAGCCCTGGCCGCCGCGATGCTGGCACAGCAGGCCGCGCCCGCCACGACGGCACTGACCGGTGGCGCGGCCGCTGACGCAGCCGCCAATGCAGCCGCGGATGCAGCCAGACTAGCCGGAGCCAACGGCCTCCCGCTAGCCGCTAAGGCCACTGCCACCGCGACCACGACCGCTACGCAAGCAAACCCGGCCACCGACGCCGCCACGCTGCTGGCTCAGGCCGCCGACGCGCAATCGGCCACGACTACCGCGGGCACTGCCGCCAAGGGGACCACGCCAAGCCCGGCGGACACGCTGGCCACGATCGCCCAGCAGCGCGCGGCTGCGCAGAACAGCACGCCGACCGCCGCTGACAAGATCGCCGCCGCGCTCAACACCCCGGCACAGACGGGTGCACAGGACGCACGCGGCCAAAACGCTGGCCAGCAACAGACCGGCCTCGGCCACGGCGCGCAACCGACCTTGCAAGCCGACACGACGCAAGCCAGCCAGACGCCCGTCGCCACGCCATATGCCATGGCGCAGGCCAGCGCACGCACCGGTGAAGGCACCGACACCGGCGCCACGAATCCGAGCAGCGCTGCCATGCTGGCATCGGCCCTGTCCGCGCAATCCCAGGCGAACGCCGCACAGGCCACGGCCGCCGCAGCAGCGGCACGCCCGGCAGTCGCACCGAATCTTGGCGACAGCCAGTGGGCGCAAGCACTGGGCCAGCAGATGGTGCGACTCTCCACGCAAGGCAGCCAGACCGCCGAACTCGACCTGAACCCGCCGAACCTCGGCCCGCTCAAGGTCGTGCTCAATGTGGTCAACGATCAGGCCCAGGCCCAGTTCGTCTCTCCGCACCAGGCCGTGCGCGCCGCGGTGGAAGCCGCGCTGCCGCACCTGCGCACGTCGATGGCCGAAGCCGGTATCCAGCTTGGCCAAACGTCTGTCGGCAGCGATGGTTTCGCCCAGGCTGGCAACGGCGGCCAGCAGCAACAACGCCAACCGGGCAGCGGCAGCGCATTCGCGCAGGCCGCCGGGCTGACGCAGGATGCGCCAGTCCAGGCAACGGCGGCAGCGCCTCGCGCACCGCGCGTGCTGGCGCGTGGGGAAGTCGATACGTTTGCCTGATTCGACTGCCTCACGATTTCCCCCTCTCTCCCATTTCATGAGAGAGAGGGGGAACACAACTCGCGCTTGATGCGTGCGCCGGCACGCACGCCTTCGCCCACGAAGGCCGAGGGGCCGCCCAAGCACGACATGGGCATTTGTGCGACGATTCCCCTCCCGATCCGCACGCCCCCTTGCGCACCATGCTCAAAGTCCGTCCGCTGCTGCTCGCAGCCATCGCCCTCTCCGTCCCACTCGCCCAAGCTGCCCACGCTGCCCAGACCGCCGATAGCGGCCCGGCCTACGGTCCCCAACTCGAGGGATTCGATTACCCCTATCCGGTTCAGCAATATCGCTTCAGTTCGCAAGGGCAGCCGCTCGAGATGGCCTACATGGACGTCAAGCCGGAGAAGCCGAACGGCCGCGCCGTGGTACTGCTGCATGGCAAGAATTTTTGCGCTGCCACGTGGCAGGAGAGCATCCAGCAGCTCACCGCCGCCGGCTACCGCGTGATTGCCCCCGATCAGATCGGCTTCTGCAAATCGACCAAACCGCCGCATTACCAGTATTCGTTCCAGCAACTCGCGCGCAATACCCACGATCTGCTGGCCTCGATCGGCGTGCACGACGTCACCGTGATGGGCCATTCCACGGGCGGCATGTTGGCGATGCGCTATGCGTTGATGTATCCAAAGGAAACCGCGCAACTGGTGCTGGTCAATCCGATCGGCCTGGAAGACTGGAAGGCCAAGGGCGTGCCGTCGCTGTCGGTGGACCAGTGGTACGCGCGCGAACTCAACGTGACGGCCGACCGGATCCGCAATTACGAGAAATCGACGTACTACGTGAACCAGTGGAAGCCCGAGTACGAGCCCTGGGTGCAGATGCTGGCCGGCATGAACCGCGGCCCGGGCAAGCAGATCGTTGCGTGGAACTCGGCACTGCTCTACGACATGATCTATACGCAACCCGTGGTCTATGAGATGAGCGCGATCCAGGCCCCGACCCTGCTGATGATCGGAGACCGGGACACCACCGCCATCGCCAAGGACGCCGCGCCGCCAGACGTGCAGGCGAAGCTCGGCCACTACCCCGAACTTGCGAAAGCGACGGCCAAGGCGATTCCGAACACGACACTGGTCGAATTCCCCGACATGGGCCACGCGCCACAGATGCAGGATCCGCAGGCGTTCCACAAGGCATTGCTGGAGGGGTTGGCGAAGGTGGGTGGCAAGTAGGCGTGACGGGCGGGTGAACGGCAACTGCGATCCCGGGTACCATCCCAGGTACCCGAAATGCCCGCCATGACCTTCGACCTCTTCGACGCCCTTCCCGCCGATTCCAACGCCCCGCCTGCCGTGGAGACGCTTGCGCCGGGTGCCGTGGTGTTGCATGGATTCGCGCGGGATGCGGGGCCGGAACTGCTGAACGCCGTGCAGACGATCAGTGCCGAGGCGCCGTTCCGCCATCTGATCACGCCGGGCGGCCTGCGCATGTCGGTGGCCATGACCAATTGCGGCGAGCGTGGCTGGGTGTCCGATCGCACCGGGTATCGCTACGATGCGGTCGATCCGGAGTCAGGACGGCCGTGGCCGGCCATGCCTGCCGTGTTCCGGTCGTTGGCCGAACACGCGGCGGAAGCGGCTGGCTATCCCGGTTTTGCACCCGATGCCTGCCTGATCAACCGCTATCTGCCGGGCACGCGCCTGTCGCTGCATCAGGATCGCGACGAACTCGATCTGCGCGCACCGATCGTTTCTGTCTCACTGGGCCTGCCGGCCGTCTTCCTCTGGGGTGGATTGCGTCGCGCCGACCGGCCGGGCCGATTCCGGCTCGCGCATGGTGACGTGGTGGTCTGGGGTGGACCATCCAGGCTGGTCTTCCACGGCATCGCCCCGCTGGCCGACGGCGATCATGCGTTGACCGGAAGCGAGCGAATCAACCTGACGTTTCGCAAGACCCGCTAAGCAAGACCGCCAAGCAAGACCCAAGACCCGCCAATGACGCGGGAGTGCATGGGCAGTTGCCTGCACAGTAGGACAACCACTACGATAGCGGCACCGCACCATCATCAGAACAAGGCCGGCGCCACGTTGCGCCCGGCAGCCAGCGAGACAACCCCGATGTCAGCCTCTCCCGGCCATACCGGCCAGCCCGACAACACCGCGCCATTGCAGGAAACCCCGCCACCCAAACCTGCGCCACTCGGCGGCCGTCCGGCCGATTCGATCCGCGCGGCATTGCTGATCGCCGCGTGCATCAGCGTGGTATGGATCGCAGGGCAGTGGCTGCAGGCGCCGCCTGCGCTGATCTGGGCCGGCGCGCTGGTGTTGTCGACGGTGTGCTGCTGGGCGGTCGGGGCGCTACCTGAGCCCACCGCCACTCTGCTCTTCTTCCTTGCCGCGGTGGTGTTCCATATTGCCCCGCCAAAGGTGGTGTTCTCGGGGTTCACATCCACCGCGTGGTGGCTGATGTTTGGTGGCGCCGTCACCGGCGTGGCGTTGCGCAACACGGGACTGGCGCTGCGGCTGGCCGACATCATCTTCCACAAGCGCGTTGGCACCTATCCGCAGGTGATCATCACGGTGGCGCTCAGCGCGGTGGGCCTGGCCTTCCTGATGCCCTCCACCACGGGCCGCGTGCTGCTGCTGATGCCGATCGTGCTGGCGCTGGCCGACCGCCTTGGCTTCGCGCCCGGCTCCAACGGCCGCATCGGCATGGTGCTGACCGTGGCGGCCGCGAGCTACATGCCGCCTACGTCGATCCTGCCCGCCAATATTCCGAACAGCGTGCTCTTGGGCGCTGCCAGTTCGCTCTATGGCATCAACCTGAGCTACGGCAGCTATCTGCTGCTGCACTTCCCGGTGCTCGGCGTGCTGAAGACCGTGGTGCTGATCTGGGTAATCTGCCGCATGTTCCCTGAAAGCGGGCCGATCGCGCCGCAAGCCGCCAGCGTCCGCACGCAGATGGGGCCGCAGGAGCGCGCGCTGGCGATCATCCTGGCGCTGGCCGTGGCGGGCTTTGCCACGGATGCCTGGCATGGCGTTTCGCCCGCGTGGATCTCGCTGGCTGCGTGCATCATCTGCCTGCTGCCGGGCATCGGGCTGGTATCGCCAAAGGCCATGACCGAGCAGGTCCATCTGGTACCGCTGATCTACGTGGCTGGCTTCCTGGGGCTGGGCGCGGTGGTCGAATCGACGGGCCTGGGCAGCGCGATCAGCGCGGGGCTGCTGCACTGGCTGCCGATGACGCCCGGCCACACCGCGGCGAATGTCGGCACGATTGGCGCGATGGGCGCCGTCATCGGCATGTTGTCCACGCTGCCGGCCCTGCCGGCCGTGCTGACGCCACTTGCCGCCGATCTGGCGAAGGCCACCGGATTGCCGCTTGAATCCGTGCTGATGCTGCAGGTGCCGGTGTTCTCCACCGTATTCTTCCCGTACCAGTCACCGCCGATCATGATCGCGATGCAACTGGGCGGCGTGGGCCTGCGGCACGGCACGCGCCTGTGCCTGACCATGGCGGCCATCACGATCGTGGCGCTGCTGCCGCTGGACTATCTCTGGTGGCGCCTGCTGGGCTACCTGCCCTGAACCACCCAGCCCCCTGACCTGACAACCGCACAACCGCACGACCTCACCACTCCAGCCTGTCGATCTCCGCGTCGCTCAAGGTGGTGCCCGGCTTGGGGTCCGGCTTGTCGTCCGGCTTGTCATCCAACGCGCGCGGCTCCACGAACAGGTCGAGGTCATAGGCTGCCAGCAGCGCCAGCAGTTGCGCCACGCTGATCGTCTCGGGGTTGAGTTCCAGGTGCGAAATGCGGCTCTGGCTGATGGCCAGCCGGGCTGCGGCATCTGCCTGGGAAAGCCCGGCGATCTTCCGCGCGCCCTGAAGCACCTGGCCGAGCTGCTCGCTGCTCGAAATCACGACTCTCGACATCATTGATTACCGAGAAATGAATATCTGAAATCTATCAATTTCGCGATATTCATGACAAATTTTCACGCCCGATGCGCCATGAATGTGGAGCATAGGGCGAATTTTCTGTCGCGCAATCCCAACCGCCACATATCTGACTTGCATTGACGCCCGGTTGCGTCGGTGAGTACACTGTGCCAGCCAATAGTCGTATGACAACTGACGACTATGACGAATACCAACGTGGAAGAGACAAGATGACGGCTCACAGAAAGACGCCGGACGCACTCCGCAGCGCGCGCTGGTTCGCGCCTGACGATCTGCGCTCATCCGGGCACCGCTCACGGATCATGCAAATGGGCTACTCGCCCGATGAATGGATGGGCAAGCCGCTCATCGCCATCATCAATACGTGGTCCGACATCAACCCGTGCCACGCGCACTTCAAGCAGCGCGTGGAAGACGTCAAGCGCGGCATCCTGCAGGCCGGTGGTTTCCCAGTGGAGCTACCGGCCATTTCTTTGTCCGAGAGCTCGGTCAAGCCGACCACCATGCTCTACCGCAACCTGCTGGCGATCGAGGCCGAGGAGCTGATCCGCTCCCACCCGATCGACGGGGCCGTGCTGATGGGTGGCTGCGACAAGACCACGCCGGGCCTGCTGATGGGCGCCACCAGCGCCGGCGTGCCGGCGATCTACGTGCCGGCCGGGCCAATGCTGCGCGGCAACTACAAGGGCACGGTGCTCGGCTCCGGTTCCGATGGATGGAAGTACTGGGACGAACGCCGCGCCGGCAACATCAGCAAGGCCGAGTGGATCGGCATCGAGGGCGGCATCGCGCGCAGCCACGGCACGTGCATGACGATGGGCACCGCCAGCACGATGACGGCGATCGCCGAAACCATTGGCATGACGCTGCCGGGTGCGTCGTCGATTCCGGCGGCGGACGCCAATCATATCCGCATGTGTTCCGAATCGGGTCGCCGCATCGTGGAGATGGTCTGGGAAGACCTGACGCCCGCACGCATCCAGACGCACCGTGCGTTCGAAAACGCCATCGCGGTGGCCATGGCCATGGGCTGCTCGACCAACGCGATCATCCACGTCATCAGCATGGCGCGCCGCGCGGGCCATAACATCGGTCTCGACGATTTCGACCGCATGAGCCGCCACGTGCCCGTGATCGCCAACATTCGGCCCAGCGGCGACAAGTACCTGATGGAAGACTTCTTCTACGCGGGCGGGCTGCCCGCGCTGATGGGCCGTATCCGGGACAAGCTGCATCTCGACACGCTGACCGTCACCGGCCGCACGCTGGGCGAGAACATCGCCGGGGCCGAGGTCTACAACGACGACGTGATCCGCACGCGCGACAACGCGCTCTACCAGGAAGGCGCGCTGGCCGTCCTGCGCGGCAACATCGCACCGGACGGCTGCGTGATCAAGCCGAGCGCGTGCGAAAAACGGTTCTTCAAACATACCGGTCCGGCGCTCGTGTTCGACGACTACCCGTCGATGAAGGCAGCGGTCGAGGACGAAGACCTCGACGTTACGGCCGATCATGTGCTGATCCTGCGCAATGCGGGGCCGCAGGGCGGGCCAGGCATGCCCGAGTGGGGGATGCTGCCGATTCCGAAGAAGCTCGTGAAGCAGGGCGTGCGCGACATGCTGCGCATGTCCGACGCGCGGATGAGTGGCACGAGCTACGGCGCCTGCATCCTGCACGTGGCGCCGGAAGCGTACATCGGCGGGCCGTTCGCGCTGGTGCAAACCGGTGACCTGATCACGGTCGACATCGACCGGCGCAGCATCCATCTGGAAGTCTCCGACGAAGAGCTCGAACGCCGCCGCGCGGCATGGCAACCGCCGCCGCCCCGCTACTCGCGCGGCTACGGCTGGATGTTCTCTCGCCATATCCGCCAGGCCAACGACGGCTGCGATTTCGATTTCCTGCAAACCGACTTCGGCGAAGCCGCCGGCGAACCAAGCATCTACTGAACCCGCCATGTCCGAGCTCACCCCTGCCCTGCGCGCCGCGCTGAAAACCGTCAGCACCGCCACGCTGTGCACCGCGCTGTTCAAGCGCGGGCTGCGCAACCAGTTCATCCAGGACGTGCGGCCGATCCAGTCCAACCCCGGCACGATGGTCGGCGAAGCGTTCACGCTGCGCTATATCCCGGCGCGCGAGGACCTGAATCCGATCACCGTGTTCCAGGACCCGAACCATCCGCAACGCCAGGCCATCGAGCAATGCCCGCCCGGCGCGGTGCTGGTCATCGACAGCAGGAAAGACGCGCGCGCCGCATCCGCGGGCTCGATCCTGGTGACCCGACTGATGCAACGTGGCGGCGCCGGCATCGTGACCGACGGCGGCTTCCGCGATTCTCCTGAAATCGCGCAGATGGCGATGCCCGCCTATCACCATCGCCCATCTGCCCCGACCAATCTCACCCTCCACCAGGCGCTGGAATTCAACGTGCCGATCGGTTGCGGCGATGTGGCGGTGTTTCCCGGCGATGTGATCGTCGGCGACGCGGAAGGCGTGGTCGTGATCCCGCAGGAAATGGTGGAGGACATCGCCGCCGAAGCGGTGGAGATGACCGCGTTCGAGGACTTCGTGACCGAGGAGGTACGCAAGGGCCGCTCGATCATCGGGCTGTATCCGCCCACCACTGAAAAAGCGCGTGAGGATTTCGCGGTCTGGCGGAAGGAACACAGGCGGTAGCGCGTTCGATCTCCCCTCTCCCACAACGTGGGCGAGGGGAGCGCATCACAAACGATAACGATAAAAATCGGGAGACCCCATGTTGAAGACAGCCCGCCTTGCCGTGGCGCTTTGCGCCGCCACGCTCTCCGTCACCGCCCCCGCGCAGACGAACTGGCCCACACGCGCCGTGACAATCATCGTGCCGTTCACCCCCGGTGGCGGCACTGACATCGGCACGCGCCTTGTAGCCCAGCGCCTGTCGCAGCTCTGGGGACAACCGGTGGTCGTCGACAACCGCCCCGGCGCGGCCGGCAACGTTGGCCTGGAACTCACCGCGCGCGCCAAACCCGATGGCTACACGCTGGTGGCGGGCAACGTCGGCACGCAATCGATCAATCCGTTCCTGTACAAGAAGCTCTCCTACAACCCTGACGGCTTCGTCCCGGTGACGATGATGGCCGAGTTGCCATTTGCGCTCGTGGTCACGCCGGGCCTGCCCGCGAATACGCCGAAGGAACTCGTGGCGCTGGCCAAGGCCAAGCCGGGCAAGCTAACGTTTGCCAGTTCAGGCACCGGCGGCTCGCCGCATCTGTCTGGCGAGATCTTCAAGGCGGCGACCAGCACCGACATGCTCCACGTCCCATACAAGGGCGGCGGTGCGGCGATGACCGACCTGATGGCCGGCAACGTCGACATGCTGTTCGCGTCGATCCTCGAAACTACCGGCCACGTAAAGGCCGGCAAGCTGCGCGCGCTGGCCGTGACCGGCACCGTGCGCTCGCCGTCGATGCCAGATGTGCCGACGCTGGCCGAAGCCGGCATCCAGAACGCGGAGTCGGGCTCATGGGTGGGACTGCTGGCGCCGGCCGGCACGCCGAAAGAGATCGTCGACAAGATCGCCGCCAGCGTGAAGCAGGTGGTGGTCATGCCCGACGTGAAGAAGCAACTGATCGAGCAGGGCGCGATTCCAGTGGGCAATACGCCGCAGCAGTTCGCCGCCATCATCGCCCAGGACCGAAAGCGTTATGCAAAGATCATCGCCGATAATCATCTGAGCGCGGACTGACCCGCACCCAGCCAAAACACCGATAACACAGGACTCTTCTCGCATGAAACCCCGCCTCCTTCAGCATGGCCGACTCCCGGAAAAGACCGAAGCCCAGCTCGCCGAGCAGTTCGATGTCCATCCGTTCTGGGCCGAAACCGATCCCGCCGGCTATCTGGCAAAACACGGTGGCGAGTTCGTGGCGATGACCACGCGCGCCGCGATCGGCGTCGATGCCGCGATGCTGGCCGCGCTGCCGAACCTGCGCGTGATCTCGAGCTTTGGCGTGGGCACCGACAAGCTCGATCTGGAGACAGCCCGCGCGCGCGGCATCGCGGTTGGTTACACGCCGGACGTGCTTAACGACTGCGTGGCGGACACCGCGTTCGCGCTGCTGATGGACGCCGCGCGACAGGTCAGCGCCGCGGACCGCTTCGTGCGGCGCGGCGAATGGCCCAAGGGCCCGTATCCGCTGACCACGCGCGTCAGCGGCAAGCGCCTGGGCATCGTCGGCATGGGCCGTATCGGACGGGTCATCGCCAGGCGTTCGATCGGATTCGACATGGAGGTGCGCTACTTCGGCCGCAAGCCGCAGGACGGTGTCGACTACGGTTTTGAGCCGTCGCTCGAAGCGCTGGCGAGCTGGGCGGACTTCCTGGTGGTAGCGACGTCGGGTGGCCCGTCCACGCGGCACCTGATCTCGGCCAGCGTGCTGGAGGCACTCGGGCCGCAGGGCTATCTGATCAACATCGCACGCGGCACGGTGGTGGACGAAGCCGCGCTCGTCAGCGCGCTGACCGACAAGCGCATCGCGGGCGCAGGGCTCGACGTGTTCGAGCGCGAGCCGCACGTGCCCGAAGCATTGTTCGCGCTCGACAACGTGGTGCTGCTGCCGCACGTGGCCAGCGGCACGCATGAGACCCGTGCCGCCATGGCCGATCTGGTATTCGACAACCTCCAGAGCTTCTT
Organism: Cupriavidus sp. Met-2; assembly: GCF_049843575.1. Lineage (NCBI taxonomy): Bacteria > Pseudomonadati > Pseudomonadota > Betaproteobacteria > Burkholderiales > Burkholderiaceae > Cupriavidus > Cupriavidus sp. Met-2. Next base: position 382,832 of record NZ_JBBHZL010000003.1, on the reverse strand, counting down.
CGCCACCGGCGCGGTGCTGAAATCCGCCGTCTGACTTCGCGATCCGAAGTGTAGCCGGGTCGACACCAGGCAGAAATACTGCGCGCCCCGGCCCGGACTACACTGGCATCCCACATCTTCATCGCCCTAACGGAACGTGTGATGCCCGAAGACTCTCGGCCCCGGCCCTCGGGGCGCCGCCGTCATCTGCTGGCCATGGGGCTTGGCGGCGCCGGCCTGATGGCCGCATCGCGCATGGCCACGGCGCAAACGCCCGCCACGCCTCTGCCCCTCACCGCGCAGACCACCGAGGGGCCGTTCTACTTCGATGCCGGCAAGGTCCGCCAGGACATCACCGAAGGCCAGCCAGGCGTGCCGGTGGAGGTCCGCTTCACGGTGGTCGACATGCATGGCCGGCCGCTCGCGGGCAGGCGCGTCGACCTCTGGCACTGCAATGCCTCGGGGGTCTATTCCGGCTATGCGGGCCAGGTGGATGACCACGGCCAGCGCGTGTCCATGCGGGACCGCACATTCCTGCGCGGAAGCCAGCCGGTGGGCGCCGACGGCGTGGCGGTGTTCCGCACCATCTACCCCGGCTGGTACGCGGGGCGCGCCACGCATCTGCATATGAAGGTAATCGACGGCAGCCGTACATTGCTGACTACGCAGTGTTTCCTGCCCGATGCGCTCAGCGAGTATCTCTATACGCAACTGCCGACATACCGCCGCAAGGGCGTGCGCGAAGTCCTCAACCGCAATGACGGCATCGCGCTGATGGCCGGCGATACCGTGCTGGGCGCCGTGCGCGAAGCCCGCGACCGGTATGTGATCGCGCTGACCTTGGTGGTTGATCCCACCGCCACGGCGCCGCGCGAGCCAGGCCATCCGCCGGGGCCACCACCCGGCGCACCCGGCGGCTTCGGCAAATCCATGGTGCCTGCCGAAGGCATGGCCCGCGTCGAGGCGATCGTTCCCGGCCAGCATCTCCAGAAGTAGCATCCCGCCCCACCGCCCCGGTTCCGTCTCACCCGCATGACGGATATACCGGGTGCAGTCAAATCCCCTACGCTGTACGGATTGCCGCCGCCAAACCCATGGTAGCGGCGTCCGGGCGCTTGCCGCCGCCGAAAAAAGTATCAGACATGATCGGCAATTGTTCGCTATGCTCCCCACAACGGCAATGATTTCCCTGTTGCAGCTCACCTCCGCTCAGTACTAGTTGGTCAATGGATGGCGCCCACCGAAGGCGCCGCGTGCAGCGTAGTCTCGTGAGGGCCCCCGATGCAGCGAAGCTGGTTCCTGGTGGTGACGATCGTGCTGACGACGTTGGCCACGCTGTTTCCCGTGGGAATCGGTGTGTTCATGGCGCAGCTCGAGGCGAACCGGCGCGAGGCGGACCAACTAAGCGTGTTTGCCGATGCCGCGACCCGGCGGGCCGAACTGGTCATGACGCAGGCAATCAATGCGCTGCAGGATATGGAAATGCTCCGGGAGGAGCCATGCACACCCGCCAACCTGGTCCAGCTTCGCCGCATCACCTACACCTATTCCTATATTCAGGACGCCGGCATCTATCGCGCCGGCAAACGGCTTTGCTCGGCGCTGCTTGGCCCCATCGAGCCTGGACAGCTCCCCTTGCCGCCGCCCGACTGGCGCACGCCTGACGGGCTGGACTACTGGTTCGACCAGCCCGTCCCGTTCAATGCCCAGCGCCACGTGGTGCTGATCGGCCGCAACGGCAACAACGTCGGGCTCGACTCGCAGGTCTTCGTCGATGTCGTCGATCGCGAATCGCGAATGCTGGCCGTGGTGCAGACCGACGCCGGCCGTATCTTCTCGGCAACGCAGGGCGCGAACCTGACGCGGCTGCAGCAGGCCTACTCGGAACACTCATATGGGTCAGGCGCCGACGCCGCGCAGGAAGACGACGCCTCGATCGTCCTGCGTAAATCACGCAACATGCCGCTGGCGGTCGTGGTGCTTGCCCCGCGCGCGGCGTTGCTGGCCAACTGGAAATCGCTGCTGATCGGCGGGCTGGTGGTGGGACTGTCCGCCGGCGTGCCGCTCGGCATCCTGGTCTGGCGACGGGCCACACGGCGCTTCAGCCTGGAAGGCGAACTGCGCAGCGCCGTGCGCCGCCACGAGATGGCAGTGCATTACCAGCCGATTGCCTCGCTGGCGGACAACCACTGGGTGGGCGTGGAGGCGCTGGTCCGCTGGCGCCGCAACGGCAGGCTCGTGCGGCCCAACCTGTTTATTCCGATGGCGGAGAACGCTGGTCTGATCCAGCAGATCACCGACCAGGTGCTGGACATTATCCTGTCGGAACTCGGCACGCTGCTGCGCCGGTTCCCGTCGTTCTACGTGTCGATCAACGTCGGCGTGGAAGACCTCAAGAGCCGGCGCTTTCTGAGCGTGCTCAATGCGCGGCTGCGCGGCTCAGGCATCGCGCCCCAGCAGATCCGCATCGAGGCCACCGAGCGCGGCTTTCTGGAGCCCGACGTGGCCCGCGACACGATCCAGGCATTTCGCGATGCCGGACATCCGGTCTATATCGACGACTTCGGCACCGGCTATTCGAGCCTGTCGTACTTGCAGAGCTTCAAGGTCGATGCGCTCAAGATCGACAAGTCGTTCGTCGACACGATCGGCCAGGAGGCCGCGTCGAGTACCGTGGCGCCGCACATCATCGCGATGGCGCAGTCGCTCGGCCTGCAGGTCATCGCCGAGGGCATCGAGGACAAGATGCAGGCCGACTTCCTGCGCGAGCAGGGCGTCGACTACGGCCAGGGCTGGCTGTTCGGGCGACCCATGCCCGCTGTGGAACTGGCGCAACTGATGACGCGGGCCACGCCGCAAGCGGTGGCCTGACGGCTAGAATCGACCAACCCACCGGTGATACGCCGCCGAATCATTTCCCAACGTATTGACCCCGGAGCCCCCGCATGTCGCTACCTGCCCTGTTCCTGACCGCTGCCGGCGTGGGTCTGGCCGTGGCCGCCCCTGTCGGCCCGATGGGAATGCTCTGCATCCGGCGGACGCTGACCGACGGGCCCCGCGCCGGGCTGGCCATCGGCTTCGGCATTGCCTGCGGCGATGCGATCTACGGACTGGTGGCGGCGCTGGGGCTGGTAGGCGTCTCGCAATTCATGCTGGCCTACGACAAGCCACTGCATCTGGCCGCCGGGCTGTTCCTGGTCTACCTGGGGCTGCGCACGTTCCTGCAGAAGCCGACCGACCAGGCGGCTACGCTGAACAGCAATGGCTACGGCGCGCGGGCCTTTGGCAGCGCGCTGCTGCTGACGCTCACCAACCCGCAGACGATCATCATGTTCGCCGCGTTGTTCGCCACACTGGCGCCGCGTGGCGCGTTCTCGACCCCGATCGCGATGACAACGGTGCTCGGCGTGTTCTGCGGCTCGATCCTGTGGTGGTGCGTGCTGGTGACGATCGTCAGTGGCGCCCGTCATGCGCTGGGGATGCGCGTGCGCCAGTGGATCGATCGCGCGGCCGGCGTGGCGCTGGCCGCGTTCGGCGTGTCGGAGATCCGGCGCGCCCTGTAGCCCTATACCCCTGGCGGCACCGGGGATATGACCACCCCGATGCCGTACCGCTGATTACTCGGCCTTCGCGCCCGAATCCTTCGCCACCTTGGTCCACTTGGTGGTTTCCGTCTTGATGAAGGCGGCAAGCTGCGGCGGCGTCATGTCGCCAGCCGTCACGCCCTGATCGTCGAAGCGCTTCTGCACGTCCGACTGCTTCAGCACCTTGGCAAGTTCTGCGCTCATGCGCTGGCGAATCGGCTCCGGGGTGCCACGCGGCGCCATCAGCGCATACCACGTGGTCACCTCGTAGCCGGGCACGCCGCTTTCCGCCACCGTCGGCACGCCAGGATAGGCGGGCGAACGCTTGGCCGACGTGACGGCCAGCGCCTTGACCTTGCCGCTCTTCACGTGCGGATTCGCCGACGGGCTGGTCTCGATCGCCATCTGGATCTGGCCCGCGATCAGGTCGGTCATCATCGGCGCGCCGCCTTTGTAGGGCACGTGCGAGATATCGGTGCCCGTGGCCGAGCGGAACAGCTCGCCGGACAGGTGCTCGGTACTGCCGATGCCCGCCGAACCGTAGTTCACCTTGCCCGGATTGGCCTTGATGTAGGCGATCAGTTCCTGCACGTTCCTGGCGGGAATCGACGTGTTCACCAGCACGACGTTGGGCGTCAGCGCCACCATGCCGATCGGTTCCAGATCCTTCTGGAAATCGTACGGCAGCGTCTTGTAGATGCCGGGGGCCATGGTGTGAGCCACGGTCGCCAGCAGGAACGTGTAGCCGTCCGGATTCGCACGCGCTACCAGCGCGCCGCCGATGGTGCCACCCGCGCCGGGACGGTTATCGACCACCACGGGCTGACCCAGCGCCTCGCCCAGCCGTTGTCCGACCGCACGGCCGATGATGTCCGTGGTGCCGCCCGACGCGAACGGCACAACGAGCGTGATCGGTTTCGACGGCCAGTGGTCGGCGGCAAATGCGGAGCCGGTCGGGACGGCGGCCATGGCAATGGCCGCCCCCGCCAGCATCCTGAGCGCCGTGCGGCGCGCCATGCATGGGGTCATGGGAGTCTCCTCGGGGAACTATGGAATTCTGAAATGCCTGATCCCTGAGACTTTACGAAGGTGGCGAAGCCTGCACCAGCCCCGTGCCGGCGGGAGGTGTTCAGGATTTGTGAAGGGTGGCGCCGGGCCAGCGTTCGGCCGTGACCAGTTGACGGGCCACCGATTCGAGCACGCCTCGCGCTGCCAGGCCAGCCGGCGACAGTTCGTCGTCCGACAGGCTGACCAGCAGGTTCGGACGCCTGACGCTGGCATCGGCGATCTCGATCAGCGCCAGCGGGTCGCCCAGATGGCGCGCCACGGCGGCGCCAGGCTGAATCGTCGCGCCAATGCCGGCGCGCACGGCGTCCATCAGTACGGCCAGCCCGTCGATTTCGGCCACCACGTTCAGCGCACGCTGGTGACGGGCCGCGGCCGCGTTCAGCACGGCGCGCAGGCCGTGCGCGCTGCTGGGCAGAATCAGCGGGATGTCGCCTATGTCCTCGAGCCGCACCGCATTCGCCGCTGGCAACCCGGGCTGATCGGGGCGCGCGATCAGGAAAAGCCGCTCTTCGAGCAATGGCGTGGTGCTCCAGCGCTGACCCGCTTCGAGCTGGAACAGCACGGCCAGGTCAAGCTGGCGCGCGCCAATCATCGAAGCCAGGTTGCCGGAGAGGCTTTCGACCAGATGAAGACGGATATCGGGATAACGCTCGCGCATCGCGACCATGAACGGAGGCCCCAACACCGCCAGCGTGCTCGGTGCCATGCCCACGCTGACGTGGCCCGACAGCCGCGCCGTCCGCGCCGCGCGCGCGGCATCGTCCGCGTGGCGCAGCGCCAGTTGCGCCTGACGCCAGAAGGCCAGGCCCGCGTCGGTCGGCACCACGCCGCTCGACGTGCGCTGCAGCAGTCGCGTGGATAGCTCGCTCTCAAGGCGGCTGATCTGCTGGCTCAACGCAGACGTGACGACGCCCAGTCGCTGGGCCGCCTGCCCCATGCTGCCAAGCTCCACCACGTGCACGAAGTAGCGCAACTGCCGCAGTTCCATTTCCTCTCCTGTCACAAGCCCCCGGTATTGTGCCTTGTGCGCGGGTTGACCGGGCGGACACGATGGCCGAGCATGTTGACATCGCCCTCGCCGTGCAGCGCGGTGACGCTACCGTCACCGCGCTGCACCGTCACCCGCCAGATGACCGGCAGATGGCAGGCACAGTCCTCGCTTGCCACGCTATTGATCACCACGTGTATCCAAACGGAGCTTCCACCATGCAAAGCACTCCACCGGCTGCCGCAACGTTGTGGCCGATGCCGACATTCTCGTTCCAGGCCTTGAAGTCGTTCGATCACACCGCGATGGACGGCTGGCACAAGTTCATGGGCCTCAATGCCGACTTCACGCGTTCGATGTTCGAGGAAGTCCAGTTCGACTGGGCATCGTGCTTCGTGCCGCAGGACCCCGAGGACTTTTACGTGCGCGAATGGTCGTGCCAGATCCCGCTCCTGTCGATCCCGCTGCGCTACGCCACGGCCATGATCGAACTGACGGCTTCCACGCAGCGCGCATGGATGGATGCCTGGGGTCACATGTTCGGGCTGCCGGTGCTGCCAACACCGTTGTCACTGATGCCAGCGGCCGTCACCGATATGCCTGCCGCAGCACCAAGCGGCGAGGTCGAAGACGTTCCCGCAGCGTCTATCCGCGAGACGCCACATCCGCGCAAGGGTAAAGCCGCGTCGTCGACGTAACCAACGGTTGCAGATTCGTTCTGGCGGCATCACGCGGAGATCGTCGTTCTTCGTTGTAACGACTATGCTGCAAGGGACTGACCTCCGCGTCATGCCGCCTGCCCGATGACATTCTGGGCGCACCCGGCCAGGCAAGTGATTCGCGCCCATCTCGCGAGGCGACTATGCGCAAGATCCTCCTCACCAGCCTGATTGTTGCCACGGCGGCCGTGGTGGCCGCGCCGATGGCACATGCCCAGGACAAGAAGCAGTTCGACCCCTACACGCAAGGCGCGAAGTCGGACCAGTACAACCCGTACACCGACGGCGCCAGGACCGGCGACAAGTTCGATCCCTACACCCAGGGCGCGAACACGTCGGCGCAATCCAATCTGGTGCCGGACCAGAAGGCCGACCCGTACACCGAGGGCGCGAAGGCGGGCAAGTATGACCCGTACACCGACGGCGCGCGCACCGGCAAGTTCGACCCCTTCGTGGACGGCGCCAAGTCCGACTCCGACAAGTAGCCCTCATCCCTCGTTTGACGCCATGAACCCGCCCGGTGCCGCCGCAAGGCCGCGCCGGGCTTTCTGCTTCGGGTGACGGGCCGTCGACAGCCGCACTACTTCAGCGCGTCCGCGCCGTCTGGGCAACCGCGGGCGCCTTGGCAACTACCACAACGATCACGGGCGCGTTACGGTTGCGACGGCACCCGGCTTTAGCACCGCGATCACCAACTCGTGAAGGGCCTGCCTCGCCTCCCTTGCTGCCTGCTCGTCATAGGCGACGGTCACGCCCCGCTCGACGCACGGGTCATCGTAGGTAAAAGGCTTGCTGGTTTGGGCGTTGACCAGCAACCCATTCTCCAACTCCACCGTCCTGCAATGCCGCGTTGTTTGCGCGCGCGGAAGCTGCACGGCAGACGCGAGCGCCCGCGAATCGAAGGCATGATTGGCCTTCGGATACTCGATCAACATCGCATCGTTACCCTTCGCCTTTAGCCGATCGACATATGCGCGGCACGGGCCAACCGGGTCGTAGTTGTCTGCGCTGCCCTGGAGAATTCTTAACGGCTTTGCAACAAGGTCATCGTCTTCGCGATACGTATAGGAGCAGTCGGGATAAAAGGCGACATAGGCCGCGAACTCGGTTCCGGGCGATGCGTGCAATCGGTGAAACCGTTTCAGGCTTGCATAAAGCGCATTCTGCCCGCCTCGCGAAAACCCCACGAGCATGATTCTCGTCGGGTCGATACGCGGGTGTCTTGAAAGAATCGCGAGCGCGCGAAAGGCGTCTTCCATTTGCGCCAGGCGAGGTAGCTGAGTCTGGTCGTTGATCGTGCTGGTGATGCCACGGGCAGAAAAGCTGTCAAGGACAAACGTCGCGACGCCCATCCCCAGAAGATCCTGCTCCCAGTCGGTCACCGAACTACCGATGCCGCCTGAGCCATGCAGCAGAATCACCAGTGGGAGCCGGTCCGCCCCGGCCTTGGGGAGCCGAAGTTCGCCCGCAATCGTTGCAGGCCGCCCGCCCTCGACTCCGGCCAGAAATTCCTGGTCCGACATGGTGACAGTCGGTACGGGAATGACTTCGGTCCGGGCGACCTGCGCCAGTCCGTCGGGTGACAGACACCCGAGTGTGAAGAGCAAGCAGAATTGCGCAGCCAGATAGGAAATTGCGGATTTCATGGCACCCCCTTCTTGTGTCTTCTTGTGCCTTGCTGTGAGCACATACTCACACGCGGAGTATTGCCCCCCAGATAGTCTAGGTAGCACCATGCCCATCCGCTAAATGATGCTTCCAGCGTGGCGAACGGGGCATTTCCTGAAAAGAGATGACACTTGAATCCGCACCGCAGGGGATTCCCATCAGTTATGACTCGATGCCCCTCGGTTTCTTGTTAGGCAGAATCCTCGCTTTCATACTCCGGAGCATGCTTTGCAAAGGAGAAAGAATGGACACCGTGCCTCGCCACCGCATTCATTGGCAGCGCAAGTGCAGGGCAATCGCCACGATAGCGCTCCTCGCCGTGACGGGCGGGGTCGCGGCACAGTCGCTGGGCCAGAGCAACGACCGGAAGGACGTCGATGTCATGGAGGGCTTTCCGCCGTCTCCAGCCATGCGTGTGACCAAGACCAACGCATTCCAGCCACCATATATGCGCTGGGCCTTCCGTCATGCGCGCGAGACCTCGCCGACGGCGGGAGTTCGGCACGCTTCAACGCCAATGACTCTGCCGGAGCGGCCGGCAGCAAGTCTCGATGACGTGCAGTTCAATGTGGAAGGACAGTCAGTCAAATTGTCCGATTACCTTCGGGACACCCACACCGATGGCTTCATCGTGCTGCACAAAGGCCAGATTGTCTTTGAACGGTACCTGGATGGCTTCGGACCTGCGCAGCCGCACATCTGGGCGTCGATGACCAAATCGCTCACGGGCCTGATGGCGGCCATGCTGATCGTCGATGGCAGGCTTAACCCCGAAGCAAGGCTGGCCACCTATGTGCCTGAGTTGGTGGGCAATCCATTCGGCGACGCCACGGTCGCGCAGAACCTCGACATGGAAGTGCCCGTCGCGTATTCGCCAGAGCTTCCGCCCGATCTGGGATTGTTCGGCGCGGTCGGAATCATCCCGCGTCGCGCGGGTGCGCCGGACAATATCTATGACTTCCTCAAGACCGTCTCCACCGACAAGAGGGCTGTTACGGGAGATTACTGGTTCTACCAGAACGGATCGCCGGAAGCTGTTGCATGGGCGATGCGCAGAATCTCTGGCAAATCGTGGGCGGAACTGGCGCAGGAAACGGTCTGGTCGAAGCTGGCCCAGGACGACGCTTACATTCAGGTCGACTCACTCGGAACAGAAATGGCAAGCGGTGGCCTGAGCACGACCTTGCGCGATGCGGCCCGTTTTGCCGACGCAGTCCGGCGCGCGCAGGCCGGGGATGCCGACGCGGGCATTCCTGTTCAAGCTGTCCGTGCCGCATTGCACCCGCGCGGAAACCAGGCCGGGTTCGCCACGGGCCGCCTCGCGGCTGGCCGGCCGGGCTACGCATATGGTGACTACTGGTATCAGGTGAACGATGGCGATGGCTCCGTGGAGGCGAGCGGCCGGTTCGGGCAGAAGATCTACATCAATCCGAAAAAAGAACTGAGCGTAGTGAAGTTCTCTTCGAGTCCTGATTCGGCGCCTCGCGGCGCTTCGGCAGAGGCGGGCAAGACTGTGGCGGCACGCAATGGATCGCTGGAATCATCGACAGCTTTTATCGCCGCAATCCGGGCCGTCTACGGGGCCATACCGCACTAAGCCCACCGGATCACGGGGTCAGGTGCAGCAAGACCGGCGCTCGAACCCCTGCGTGTCGACCTTATGGTGACGGTAGAGCCGGCGACCTGGCGTTTGCGATCGGATCAGTCGCACATATCCTGATCACCGCTGCGCCAGGCTCGCTGGTATGGCTCAGCCGAGTTACCGCTGATCGGTCGTCAGCATTCTCACTCTCACCTTGCGGCCCTTCACCTTGCCTTCGTTCAGCCGTTTCACCGCCTCGCGTCCGATGGCGCGGTCCACGGCGATATAGGTCGACATCTCCATCACGCTGATCTTGCCGATCTGCTCCTTTGTGAAGCCAGCCTCTCCGGTCAGCGCGCCGAGGATGTCGCCGGGCCGGATCTTCTCCTTGCGCCCGCCCAGCATCTGCAGCGTGACCATTGGCGGCAGCAGACGCCCGCCGCCTGACGGCGTCAGTTCGTCAAGCGCGTGCCATTCGAACTCACCGCCCTGGTGCTGCTCGATGTTGCCGACGCGACCCATTTCATCCAGGCTGACAAGGCTGAAGGCCGAGCCTGCCTCGCCCGCGCGCCCGGTACGGCCGACGCGGTGGACATGGACCTCGGGGTCGGGTGTCACGTCCACGTTGATCACGGCTTCCAGCTGCGCGATGTCGAGCCCGCGTGCGGCCACGTCGGTGGCGACCAGCACCGAGCAGCTCCGGTTGGCAAACTGCACCAGCACCTGGTCGCGATCGCGCTGTTCGAGGTCGCCGTGCAGTTCAAGCGCGGCATAGCCCTGCGCGCGCAGCAGGTCGGCCAGATCGCGGCAGCGCGCCTTCGTATTGCAGAAGGCCAGAGTGGTAGCCGGGCGGAAATGGTCGAGCAATCGGCCGACAGCGTTGAGCCGATCGCCCTCCTCCACCTCGTAGAAGCGTTGGGTGATGGTGGCCGCGTCGTGCGCCTCTTCCACCTTCACCGTCTTCGGCTGGCGCAGGAAGCGATGGGCGAGCTTGTCGATGGCAGCCGGATAGGTGGCCGAGAACAGCAGCGTCTGCCGGTCCTTCGGGGCGTGGCTGGCGATAAATGCGATGTCGTCGTGAAAGCCCATGTCGAGCATGCGATCGGCTTCATCGAGCACCAGCGTGTTGATCGCATCGATATTCAGGCTTCCGCGATCGAGGTGATCGATGATGCGACCCGGCGTGCCTACGACAACGTGCGCGCCGTGAACAAGGCTCTCCACCTGCGGCCGGATCGGCGAGCCGCCGCTGAGCGTCAGCACCTTGACGTTGTCCTCCGCGCGGGCGAGACGACGGATCTCCTGTGTGACCTGATCGGCCAGTTCACGCGTGGGACAGAGCACCAGCGCCTGAACGTCGAGCGGACGCGGATCGAGACGATGCAGCAGGGAGAGCGCGAACGCCGCAGTCTTGCCGCTGCCGGTGCGGGCCTGGGCGATGAGGTCGTGACCAGCCAGCGCGAGCGGCAGGCTGGCTGCCTGGATCGGCGTCATGGCGTCGTAGCCGAGCTGGACGAGGGTAGCCTGCATGGCCGCGGACAGCGGCAGCGTGGCGAATGAGGTAGGGGCTGAAGAAGTCATGCCGGATTATAGATGCGCGGCCGCGTCTTGCACGCCTTACCTGCCCTGCGGCCTGACGGCATGACGAAATCAGCACACGCTGGGCCATCGCCGCGACCGGCACGCTCAACATTGACGGGTGCGAATGCGGCGGCAGCGCGCCCACGAGCCGATTACCCCAACGTGACCGCGCCAGCCATATCCCTGTCGCAAAAGGGAAAGTTCAAGACATGCACGGAAAAGCGGAAAGTTTGGCCAGATCAGATGATTCACCACACAGGTTGTCCATCTGACGCGCTCGATCCGCACGCCGCAGGTGGACCTCCATATTCGACAGCAGACAGGAGACCACATGGCGAAAGTCGTCAGGATTTATGAAACGGGCGGGCCCGACGTCCTTCGTTTTGAGAACGCCACGGTTGGTGAGCCGGGACCGGGCGAGGTCCGTGTCCGTCACGTGGCGGTCGGTCTGAACTTTGCCGACACCTACTTTCGCAGCGGCCTCTACAAGGTTCCCCTGCCCAGCAGCATTGGCAACGAAGCCGCCGGCGTGATCGAGGCCGTAGGTAGCGGCGTCACGCATCTTGCCGTCGGCGACCGCGTGACCTATACGGGCTTTACACCCACGCTGGGCGCCTACAGCACCGACCGATTGATCTCCGCCGACCCGCTGATCAAGCTGCCGGAAGCCATCAGTTGCGAAGTCGCGGCGGCCATGACCATGCGGGGATTGTCAGCCGCGTACCTGATGCGCCGGATCTACCCCTTCAAGGCGGGCGACACCATCCTGCTCCATGCGGCCGCGGGTGGTGCCGGCCTGATCCTCTCGCAATGGGCCAAATTGCTGGGGCTGACCGTCATCGGAACGGTTTCCACCGACGCCAAGGCCGAAGTGGCGCGCGCCCATGGCTGTGACCACACCATCAACTACAGCCATGAGGACGTGGCCAAGCGCGTGCGGGAACTGACGGATGGCGTAGGCGTGTCCGTGGTCTTCGACAGCGTGGGCAAGGACACCTTTATGTCGTCGCTGGACTCACTCAAGCGCCGTGGCCTGCTGGTCTGCGTGGGCTTCGCCTCCGGAGCCGTCCCGGCATTTGACCCCGCAATTCTGGCCCGCAAGGGCTCCGCGTATCTGACGCGACCGGGCCTTGCCGACTACATCGCCGATCCCGCCGAAAAGGCGGAGCTGGTCGATGAGCTGTTCGGCCACGTGGCCGCAGGCCGCATTCGCATCGACATCAATCGCCGCTACGCGCTGGAGGATGCCGTGCAGGCGCATCGCGACCTTGAGGCTCGCAAGATCGTCGGTTCGTCCATTTTCGCAATCTGACGGTTGCCCTTCCCTGGGGAGCATCCCGTTCGCCATCCCCGCTATTCATCATTCATCCGGAGACCCATCCATGCATTTCCTTGACGGCCACCTGTACCCCGAGAACCAGCAACCGCTGATCATCACCGCCGCACCGTATGCGCCGGGCTGGATTCCCGAAGATTTCCCGGAAGACATTCCGGTCACCATGGAAGAACAGATCCAGAAGGCGGTGGACTGCTACGAAGCCGGCGCCAGAGTGCTGCATCTGCACGTGCGCGAGGCCAACGGCAAGGGCAGCAAGCGTCTGTCGATGTTCAATGAGCTGATTGCGGGCGTGCGCGCCGCCGTGCCGGATATGGTGATCCAGGTGGGCGGCTCCATCAGCTTCGCGCCGGAAGAGGGCCAGGACGCCAAATGGCTCAGCGATGACACGCGACACATGCTCGCCGAACTCGATCCGAAACCCGACCAGGTGACGGTCACCGTCAACACTTCACAGATGAACGTGACGGAACATGCCGGTCTCGACGACTTCAAGGGTGTCTCGCGCGGCTTCCCGCACCTCTACAAGACCTACAAGGACATGGTCGTGCCCTCGAACCCGAGCTGGGCCGAGGAACACATCCGGCGTCTGACCGCTGCCGGCATCCAGAGCGAGTTCCAGTGCTACAACATCAATAGCTTCGAAACGATCGAGCGAATGATTCGCCGCGGCGTCTACAAGGGGCCGCTGGTGATGAACTGGGTGGCCATCAGTGGTGGCATGGATCAGGCGAACATCTTCAACCTGGCAAATATGCTGCGTGCCGTGCCGGACGGCGCCGTGGTAACGGTGGAGAGTTCGGTGTTGAACGTGCTGCCCATCAACATGATCGGCATCGCGCTGGGCCTGCACGTTCGGTGCGGCATCGAGGACGTGCTCTGGAACCAGTCCCGCACTGGAAAGATGAGCTCCGTCGAGCAAATCAAGCAGTTGGTGCGCATCTCCCGCGAATTCGGTCGCCCCATCGCCACAGCCAAGCAGACACGGGAAATCCTCAAGCTTGGGGTCTTCTACGACACCGTGGAAGAGACGCTTCAGGCCAATGGCTTCTCGCCGAATCGTAACGGCGCCAACCAGGGTTTCCTGCGCAAGCAAGAGAACTTGCCGTCCTGAAGTCAGCCCGCCGGGCCAGACGCCAGCCCCTGCCCCCCCAGGGTTGGCGTCGACCTCACGCATCGACCTCAAGCATCGATCTCACGCATCGGTTGAGCGACCGTCAAAAGACCAAGTACATGGAGGTAGACAATGGCATTACGCATGCAAAAGCCGACTGCGGTCGTGCTGGGTGCTGCGGCGCTTCTGGCGCTGTGCGCTTCAGCGCAGGCACTGGCTGAGGACGTCTGGCCCTCGCGCCCGATTCAGATGGTCGTGGCGTCGTCGGCAGGGTCCGGAGTCGATGCGCTGGCGCGCCTGATGGCGCAGCGTCTGTCGATCGCGCTGAAGCAACCTGTCGTTGTCGATAACCGGCCCGGCGGCAGTGGCGTCATCGGGACCAACGCTGTCGTCAAGGCGCCTGCTGACGGATACACGATCCTTTACACCACGGCATCGAACATGGTCGTTGCCCCGGCCGTACTGAAGACCATCCCCTACAACCCCAAGAAAAGCCTTGTACCCATCGCCGAGACGGCCTCGGGTGGCGTGGTACTGCTGGTGAGCAACGACCTGCCGGTCCATAGCCTGCCGGAACTCATCCAGCTGCTCAAGGCGAACCCGGACAAGTACGGCTACGCAACCTGGGCCACGGGATCGTCAGGCCAGTTGATGATGGAATGGCTCAAGAAGCAGACCGGCATGAAGACCGATCACGTCCCGTATCGGACTTCGACCCAGTTGCTGACCGACCTGTCCTCGGGAATCGTGAAGATCGGTTGGACAGACCCGGGCGCGCCAGTCCCATTCCTGCGCTCCGGGAAGGTCCGCGCCATTGCCATTGCCGGCAACGTTCGCGCGCCGCAGCTACCGGAGGTCAAGACCATGGGTGAACAGGGCTACGCGTTCGATGCGGTGGGCTGGTTCGGCATGTTCGCACCGGCAGGAACCAACCCGGCGATCGTGAAGCGGTTGTCCGATGAGGTCAACAAGGCCCAGGCATCCCCGGATCTCGCTGCCACGATGAAGGCCATGAACTTTGGTCCCCCGCCTGTGAAGACAGCGGTGCAATTCGGCGAGACGGTCAGCCACGACCTCGATGTCTGGTCGAAGATCGCCACCGATGCGGGGATTCAGATCGACTAGTGGAAAAACGACCGCCAGGCGCCCACGGTGCCCGGCGTCTTGCGTCGACGGCGAGTGGAATTCGCGACGCAAAGCGGAGCAAGCCGTTGATCTGCCTTGCCCGTAGCCCTACTGCAAATCCAAGCGCAAGACAGGACGAACGCCATCGCTCACACAAAGGGCGAGAGCCGTGCTCGCCCATGGATAAACGCGCGGGTTCTGCGCAAGAAAGGGAACCGGACTTCGATTCGGACCTGGCAACGTTCCAGGCCGGTGGCGCCCGCGCGTTACCAGCCTGGAAACCAAAACAATGAACGTGGAGGAGTGCTGGTGAACAAGAGACTTTTTGCCCTGGCCGCCGCTTGCGCGTGTGGCGCGGCCAACGCGCAATCGAGCGTGACCTTGTACGGTGTGGTCGATGTGAACGTGGAATACGTCAACCACGTCGGGGCCGTGCCGCAGGCAGGTAACGGCTACAACCCCGGTCCACCCCAGACGGTGTTTCGCGAGAATTCTGGCGGCTACTCTGGATCGCGTTGGGGTCTTCGCGGCGTCGAAGACCTCGGGGGCGGCCTGAAGTCGATCTTCGTGCTGGAAAACGGCTTCAATGCCGATACCGGCACGCTGCAACAGGGTGGACGCATGTTTGGGCGCCAGGCCTTCGTGGGCCTCGACACACGCTTCGGTGTGTTCACGTTCGGCCGACAGTACCAATCGATTTTCTCCACCATGGCCAACTTCGTCCCAGCGCGATATGCCACGCAGTATGAGCCGACGGGTGTGGTGGCAGGGGCCAATTTCCGCCAGGACAACACGGTCAAGTACTCAGGGACGTTCGGCCCCTTCACCGCGCAGGCGGACTGGTCGTTCGGGGTTGGCACGACGCTGCCGTCCACCTACCCCACGGTGCCGACGGCGGGTGGTGCCGGTGAAGTACCGGGCCAGTTCCGCCGCGATTCGGCCTATGGTGTCGCCTTGAGCTATCTGGCTGGGCCGGTCGGGCTGGGTATTGGCTATGACCAGTGGAATCCGACCATCGGCACGGGCAATGGCACATTCAAGAAGGCCGTTGTCATGGCCAGCTACGCGTTCAACGATACGGCGAAGCTGATGGGTGGTTACCGATGGGGGCAGAACAAGGATCCGGGCGGCACGACGATCCTGCGCGATGACTTCTACTGGATTGGTGGCCAATACCGCTTCTCGTCGGCGCTGGACTTCACGCTCGAGTATGACTATCAGAACGTGAAGAACCTGGGTGGAAACAACGGCGTGGCCAACCCCTGGCAGATTGCCCTGATCGCAGACTATGCTTTCTCCAAGCGAACCGACGTGTACCTGACCACGGCATACAGCAGGAACGCCGGCCTGGCGATGGAATCGGCAGCGAGCGGCTTCGCGACCAGCCTGGCGTTGGGCAATTCCTATGCGCTGGCCAACGGACAGAAATCCATGTTCGGCGCGGCATTGGGGATTCGACACGTGTTCTGAGCGTTCGGCCGGAAGCGCCTTGATGCGACTTGAGGCGACTCGAGGCGACTTCCGGCTTCACTGACGTTGTCCGCATACTGCGGGAGAGCGAACCATGGATCTTGGTCTGAAGGACAAACGAGCGATAGTCACCGGCGGCAGCCGGGGTATCGGCAAGGCGATTGCGCTCCAGCTCGCGCAAGAAGGCGTCGACGTGGTGGTGGCAGCCCGTGGACGCGCGGCGTTGGAAGCGACGGCTGCGGAGCTGGCGACGCTGACAGGAAGACGGATCGTGCCACTCGCCGTCGACACTTCCAGCAAGGCTTCCGTGGACAGCATGGTGAACCAGGCCATCGCCGCATTGGGCGGCATCGATATACTGGTCAACGCCGCTGCATTGCCCGGTGGAATCTCATCGGCGTCCCGGCTCGATGAAATCGACGATGCGCAAGCCATTGAAGACATCGACATCAAGGTGATTGGCTATCTGCGCACCGCGCGGGCGCTCGCGCCACACCTGATTGCCAATGGCTGGGGACGGATCGTGAACATTGGTGGCTTGGCGATCTATCGCACCGGCCGCCCCATTGCCACGCTGCGCAACGTCGGCGTGGCTGCGATCACCAAGAATCTGGCGGATGAACTCGGGCCGAAGGGCATCAATGTCACGGCGGTCCATCCCGGAGCGACACGGACGGAGACAACCGACGCGGCATTCGAGGCCTGGGCCGCGGCAAGGACCTCGCTGGGCCGCATTGTGGAAGCCCGCGAGGTTGCAGCCGTCGTGGCATTCCTTGCATCGCCAGTGAGCGTGGCGATCAATGGCGATGCCATTTCTGTCGCTGGCGGGAGCCCCGGCACCATCAGGTACTGATCGCTACTGATCGCTGCGGTGCGTGCCGAAGCCCCGGCATTCCCGGGGCCCTTGACCGCGCCCCGGGACACCGCCGACTTACCCGGCGGTCTTCCCGCCGTTCACATGAAGGATCTGCCCTGTGATGTACGTCGATTGATCGGATGCCAGGAACAGAATTGCATCGGCGACCTCTTCCGGCGTGCCAACGCGCCCGGCAGGGATCGTCGCAGCGACGGAGGCAAGCCGATCCGCGCCACCGGCAATGCGCCCGAGCATGGCCGTTTCAATCGGGCCCGGCGCCACGGCGTTGACGCGGACATTCGCCTGGATGACGTCAAGGGCCGCGGACTTGGTCAGGCCCTCGATCGCGTGCTTGCTCGCCACATACATCGGATTGCGCGGATTGCCACGACTGCCCATCGTAGACGACAGATTGACAACGACTCCGCGCTGTTGCCCGATCATCGCCTTCAGCTCGTGCTTCATGCAAAGGAACGTCCCAAGGACGTTCGCATCGAACGTCGTCGCGTACGACTGGACGGTCTGCTCGACGATCGATCCCGGTGTGCCTTCCGTCCCGGCACTGTTCACTGCGATATCGAGGCAACCAAAGCGCTCGACGGCATGACTGACAAGACGCATGACATCGTCCTCACGGCTGACATCGGCCGCCAGGAAGTCTGCTTCCGCGCCCATCTCCCGAAGTTCGGAGATGAGGGCGTCTCCGGCTGCGGCATTCCGCCCGGAACAGACCAGCCGCGCGCCCTTGGCTGCAAAGGCAAGCGCCGTCGCACGGCCGATGCCGGCGGTCGCGCCGGTAATCAAGACAACAGGATGAGACATAAGCGTTTCCTTGGATAAGTCAGGCGAGACTGTTCGTGAGCCCTTGGGGAAGATCGGCCGGTCAGAACGCGACGGCATCGCGGCCCTTTAGCTGCAGCATGTCGCGGGCCTCGTCCGGCGATGCCACGTCAAGGTTCAGCGACTTCAGAATGCCAACCACGCGTTTGACCTGGTCGGCGTTGCTGGTGGACAGCTTGCCGCGGTCTTCCCAGAGTGAATCCTCCAGGCCAACGCGGACGTTTCCGCCCATCGCCGCCGCCATCGATGCAATCGGCATCTGGCTGCGACCGGCGCCGAGCACGGACCAGTAGTAGTCCTTGCCGAACAGGCGCTCCGCGGTGCGGCGCATGTGCATGACATCGTCGGCGTGCGTGCCGATGCCGCCCAACAGGCCGAACACGGATTGGATGAAGAAAGGCGGCTTGAGGATGCCGCGATCAATGAAGTGCGCGGCCGTGTAAAGGTGGCTCGTGTCGTAGCACTCGATCTCGAAGCGTGTGCCGTTGTCGGCGCAGGATTCGAGGATGTAGCGGATCTCCTTGAACGTGTTGCGGAACACACGGTCCTCGGAGCCTTCGAGGTAAGGACGTTCCCAGTCGTGCTTGAACGTCGCGTGCCGGGCGAGCATCGGATAGAGACCGAAGTTCATGGACCCCATGTTCAACGAGGCAACCTCGGGCTTGAGTTGAAGTGCCGGCTGCAAGCGTTCTTCCACCGACATGTTGGGGGCGCCACCAGTCGTGAGATTGATCACGACGTCCGAACGGGCCGCGATCCGTGGGAGAAACGCACGAAAGAGGGCCGGGTCTTGCGATGGCTGGCCATTCTCCGGGTTTCGCGCATGGAGATGGACAATGGCCGCGCCAGCCTCCGCCGCGGCAACGGCCTCGTCTTCGATCTCCCTGGCGGTGATGGGGAGATAAGGCGACATTGTGGGGGTGTGAATACTGCCGGTCACGGCGCAGGTGACGATCACCTTGCTCTGTGGTGCTGCCATGGTGGATGCCCTCCGTTACTTCGCTCGAAAATGAACTGCCCGGTGCGATGTCGCATGCTACGGAACTTGACCTTCGCAGGCCGCTGCTACGGCCGGAATGTCGCGAATTGGAAAGTGAATGTCCTGCCGAAGTAAGCATGGATGCCTAGAACACCAGATACTCGTTGCCAGGCACTTACAAGACAGCAGGAGACATGGAAATGAAGATCAGGCAAATCACCCCTGCCATCGGGGCCGAGATTTCCGGCGTCAACATCGGCGAGGCGGCACGCGATCCGGCAGTCTTCGCCGAGATCCGCGCGGCGCTGCTCAAGCACCGGGTCCTCTTCTTTCGCAAGCAGGAAATCACGCGTGCCGACCACGTGGCCTTCGCCAGCGGCTTCGGCAAGCTGGAAGACCATCCCGTGGTTGGCAGTGTTCCGGACTACCCGGGTCTGGTGAAGGTCTACCGTAGCGACAACCCGCACAGCTTCGAGAACAGCTATCACTGCGACGGTCTGTGGCGTCCCAATCCGGCCATGGGGGCTGTCCTGCGCTGCCTCGAATGTCCCGAGATCGGCGGTGACACCATCTGGGTGAACATGGTGAAGGCGTACGAGGAACTCCCCGATGAGATCAAGTCGAAGATCGACGGCCTGCGCGCCAGGGCCAGCATCGAACACAGTTTCGGGGCGGTAATGACGCCGGAGAACCGCGCGAAGCTGGCGCAGGATCATCCACCGGTGGAGCATCCTGTGGTGCGCATCCACCCGGAAACCGGCGAGAAGATCCTGTTCGTCGGTGCCTCGTTCACGACGCACTTCACCAACTACAGCACGCCGGCCAACGTGCGCCATGGCATCGACAAATCGCCTGGCGCCTCGCTGCTGCTCAACTATCTGACCAGCCGCGCCACCATTCCGGAGTACCAGGTGCGCTGGGCCTGGCAGGAGGGAGATGTCGCGGTGTGGGACAACCGCAGCACGCAGCACTACGCCGTCAACGACTACTATCCGGCGCCGCGCAAGATGGAGCGCGCCGGCATCGTCGGTGATATCCCGTACTGAGCTGAAAGACAGAGGAGAGTGCATTCCATGACATCCGGAAACCAGCCAACGGTCGTAATCGTTCCCGGCTTTCGCGATCACATGCCTGAGCACTGGCAGTCACTGCTTGCGGAGCGCCTGCAGCAGCAGGGGCGAGCGGTGCGCATCGTGCCGCAGATCGATCACGACAAGAGGTTGCGCCGCGCGAGAGTGGAGAACCTCGAGCGTGTCGTCAGCGGCATCCCAGGGCCGGTCATCCTCGTCGCGCATAGCGTGGGCTGCCTGATTACCGTTCACTGGGCACAGGAGACGAAGTGCGCGGTGCAGGGCGCGCTGCTTGCTGCGCCGGCCGACTTTGACAACCCCTTGCCGCCCGGATACACCGATCTGCCGACGCTGGCAAAGGAAGGCTGGACGCCGATTCCACGTCGACAGTTGAAATTCCCGAGCATCGTGGTCGCAAGCCGCAATGATCCGCTCGGAAAATTCGAGCGAATCCAGGAACTGGCGCAGGCGTGGGGCAGTCGTTGCATCGACGCCGGGGAAGTCGGGCATCTCGGACCTGTGGATGGCTTTGGCACATGGCCGCTGGCGGAAGAACTGGTTCAGCAACTCTGAGTCAACGCATCGCGGCGCTGGCAACCAGCGCCGCGATTCACCATCGATTCACCATCAGTCCGGCTTGAAGTGGATGGAGCGCAGCAACGCGCCCTGACGCTCGTACGACTCGCGCACATCCTTGAGAAGCGCATCGGTGGTAGCCGGCGAACCGGGCTCCATACCCATGTCCTCGAGCCTTGGCCGGAGCGTCGGAGATTGCGTCACCTTGAGCGTCGCGTCGCGCATTTTCGTAATCACGGCTGGCGGCACGCCCTGGGCGGACCAGATCCCCATCCAGCTCACGTCCTGCAGGTCTGGATATCCCGCCTCGGTAAAGGTCGGAACGTCAGGCAGTGCGGCCATTCGCCTGGGCGATGCCACCGCATAGGCCCTGAGCTTCCCCGACTTGATGAACGGCAGCGAAGTCGCCGGACCGTCGAACATGAGCGGCACCTGCCCACCCATCACATCCTGCAGTGCGGCCGGTGAGCCCTTGTAGCTCACAGTGCCGGCATCGAGCCCGGCAACGCGATTGAACTGCACACCCATCGTCTGACCGCGCGTGCCGACGCCGAAGTTCGCATAGTCGAACTTGCCCGGCTTCGACTTCACGTACCTGACCAACTCACCGAGGTCCTTCGCGGGCAGATTGGGATTCCCGACGAGAACGAGACCATATTGCGTAAGCTGAGCAATCGGGACGATGTCCTTGAAAGGGTCGTAGGACACCTTGATGGCATGAGGCACTTCCGATGCGATCCCCTTCTGGATCAAGAGGAACGTGTAGCCGTCTCGCGGCGAAGCCAGCATGGTCTGGACGGCGATGGTGCCCCCCGCGCCCGCCTTGTAGTCGACGATGACCGGTTGGCCAAGCGATGCCTGCAACTCACGGGCAACGAGGCGTGCCACGATATCCGCCGTACCACCCGGGGGAGCGCCTACGAGTATCCGCACGGGCCTGGTGGGCCAGTCGGCGGCCCGGGCCGCCTCCATGGCCGGCAGCGCAGAACCAAGGACGAGTGCGAGCGCCATGGCCTGGCGGGCACCGTGAGTGATCCATGTCATCGGGGGCTCCTTTCTATCGGACGGGGGTCATCATCGCCATCGATGTGACGATTGCTCAGGGACTCCCGATTCGGATCATCCCGCCCTACCCCCCTTCCCGCTTTGCCTATCGCGTCGTGATTTGGCTTTTGGCGACAGCGATTCCAACGCGGAAAGCCGGGGATCGCCGATGAGGCGAATGCAGCGCAAACAACCTTACCTTCGCGCCTGAAGCTCGGGATTCCTCCCGCTTGACAACCCATTGCCGCTCTCTATCATGGGCTTTCATTCTTTAGTCAGTTCCCGATGTCGTTACTTGTCCGGGCCGCAGCCCTCACCAACTACAGCGAGGTCGCTCGTGCCGCCGGGCTCGATCCGGTGCGGATGATGATGGACGCAGGAATCAGCCCGAGCGTGCTGCGCGAACCAGATCTCATGATTCCCGTCGAGCGTTACGGTCGCCTGCTGCAGACCTCTGCAACCATGTCGGGCAATGAGAGCTTCGGGTTGGCCATGGCCGAGTCGCGCCTGCTGTCCAATCTCGGGGCGGTCGGCATGCTGATCCGCGACCAGGCGACGCTGCGTGATTCCCTCACCTTGCTGATGCGCTATCAACCGTTGCTCAACGGCGCACAGTCACTGGCGGTCGAGGATTGCGGCGGACGGGTCATCATTCGCGAGGTGCTGATCGCCGGCAACGCCCATCAGCCAACTCGCCAACGAGTTGAATTGGCGCTTGGGGTCATGGTGCGGTTGATACGTCAGCTCATCAAGGCCGACTGGCAGCCGCAACGCGTGTGCCTGGAACATCCCGCGCCGCGCGACCTGAGCACGCACCACCGGTTCTTCGGTCCTCACGTCGAATTTGATTGTGACTTCAACGGCATCATCTGCGCGAAGGCCGATCTCGATGCGCGCAACCCGTGGGCCGATCCGGCCATGGCGCGCTACGCACAGCAACTGATAGACGAGTCGGCCGTCATGCAACAGGCGACGATGCTCGAGGACGTACGGCGCACCATCCTCCTGCTGTTGCCCAGTGGCCGCTGCAGCGCCGAGCAGGTCGCCGATCACCTGGGCGTCGTGTGCCGCACGGTCCAGCGCCGGCTGGCCGACCGGGGGCAGAGCTTCTCGTCGATGGTCAATGAAATCCGTACGGAACTCGCGACGCGTCATGTCATCGAGAGCGATCGTCCATTGACCGAGGTGGCGACCCTCCTCGGCTTTTCCGCGCCGAGCGGATTCTCGCGCTGGTATCACGCGCAGTTCGGTTGCAGCCCCAAGGAGAGCCGGGCCGCGCATGGCACCACACGCCGACAGACCGCATCCGCACCAGCGAGCAATGCGTGATGCTGGCCGCAGCTGATCACGCGTAAGCGGCGACCGGAGAATCAGCCACTAGCCAGCACGATCCGGCCGATCTCCTTCACGCTGGTCCATCCCCCCAATGACAGTCACACGCGGCAGCCATCAGGCAATCCTGATCGGGCTTGCGCAATCACCCATGAAAAAAACCCCGCGTGCGCTTCACACGCACGCGGGGTTCATCGGACTTCGGTTCGTTCCTCGGCGTGGCCGCCGAGGAACATCGACACTTAGATCGACACCGTGTCCGCGACTTCCTTGAAGTCTTCGATCTGGTCGAAGTTCATGTACTTGTAGATCTTGTCGCCGTTGGCGTTCAGCACGCCCATGTCGGCCATGTACTCTTCCTTGTTCGGGATACGACCCAGGCGCGAGCAGATGGCAGCCAGTTCGGCGGAGCCGAGATACACGTTCGTGTTCTTGCCCAGACGGTTCGGGAAGTTACGCGTCGAGGTCGACATCACCGTCGCGCCTTCGCGCACCTGTGCCTGGTTACCCATGCACAGCGAGCAGCCCGGCATTTCAGTACGCGCGCCAGCGGTGCCGAACACGCCATAGTGGCCTTCCTCGGTCAGCTGCTTCTGGTCCATCTTGGTCGGCGGGGCGACCCACAGCTTCACGGGGATGTCGCGCTTGCCTTCCAGCAGCTTCGAAGCGGCACGGAAGTGGCCGATGTTGGTCATGCACGAACCGATGAACACTTCGTCGATCTTGGCGCCGGCCACGTCGGACAGCGTCTTCACGTCGTCCGGGTCGTTCGGGCAGGCCACGATCGGCTCGTGCACGTCGGCCAGATCGATTTCGATCACGGCGGCGTACTCGGCGTCGGTGTCCGGCTCCAGCAGCTTCGGATCGGCCAGCCATGCTTCCATGGCCTTGATACGGCGCTGCAGGCTGCGCGGGTCCTGGTAGCCTTCGGCGATCATCCACTTCAGCAGCGTGATGTTGCTGTTGATGTATTCGATGATCGGTTCCTTGTTCAGGCGCACCGAGCAACCGGCGGCCGAACGCTCTGCGGAGGCGTCGGACAGTTCAAAGGCCTGTTCCACCTTCAGGTCGGGCAGACCTTCGATTTCGAGGATACGGCCCGAGAAGATGTTCTGCTTGCCTTGCTTGGCCACGGTCAGCAGACCCTGCTTGATCGCGTACAGCGGAATGGCATTGACCAGGTCACGCAGCGTCACGCCAGGCTGCATCTTGCCCTTGAAGCGGACCAGCACCGATTCCGGCATGTCCAGCGGCATCACGCCAGTGGCGGCGGCAAAGGCAACCAGGCCCGAACCGGCCGGGAAGCTGATACCGATCGGGAAGCGGGTGTGCGAGTCGCCGCCGGTGCCCACGGTGTCGGGCAGCAGCATGCGGTTCAGCCACGAGTGAATCACGCCGTCGCCCGGACGCAGCGAGATACCGCCACGGGTGCTGATGAACTGCGGCAGCGTGTGGTGCGTCTTCACGTCCACCGGCTTCGGATAAGCGGCGGTGTGGCAGAACGACTGCATCACGAGGTCGGCCGAGAAGCCCAGGCAAGCCAGATCCTTCAGCTCGTCACGGGTCATCGGGCCAGTGGTGTCCTGCGAGCCCACCGAGGTCATCTTCGGTTCGCAGTACGTGCCCGGGCGGATGCCCTTGCCTTCGGCCAGGCCGCATGCGCGGCCGACCATCTTCTGGGCCAGCGTGAAACCCTTGCCGGTGTCGACCGGGTTCTGCGGCAGGCGGAACAGCGTCGACGGGGCCAGGCCCAGCGACTCGCGGGCCTTGGCGGTCAGGCCACGGCCGATGATCAGCGGAATGCGGCCACCGGCGCGCACTTCGTCGAACAGCACGTCCGACTTCACCTTGAATTCAGCGATGACCTCGCCATTCTTCAGGGCCTTGCCTTCGTAGGGACGCAGTTCCACCACGTCGCCCATTTCCATCTTCGACACGTCGAGTTCGATCGGCAGCGCGCCGGCGTCTTCCATCGTGTTGTAGAAGATCGGAGCAATCTTGCTGCCCAGGCACACGCCACCGAAACGCTTGTTCGGCACGAACGGGATGTCTTCGCCAGTGAACCACAGCACCGAGTTGGTGGCCGACTTGCGGCTGGAGCCGGTACCGACCACGTCGCCAACGTAGGCCACCAGGTGGCCCTTGTCCTTCAGCGACTCGATGAACTTGACCGGGCCACGCTTGCCATCCTCTTCCGGCTGGAACGCGGCGCCTTCGCGCTTGTTCTTCAGCATGGCCAGCGCGTGCATCGGGATGTCCGGGCGCGTGGTGGCGTCAGGGGCCGGCGACAGGTCATCGGTGTTGGTCTCGCCCGGCACCTTGAACACGGTGATCGTCAGCGATTGCGGCAGTTCCGGACGGCTCGTGAACCATTCGGCGTCGGCCCAGCTTTGCAGCACGGCCTTGGCATTGGCGTTGCCCTTGTCCGCCTTTTCCTTCACGTCGTGGAAGGCGTCGAACATCAGCAGCGTCTTCTTCAGCGCCTCGGCGGCCACGGTGCCCACTTCGGCATCGTCCAGCAGCTCGATCAGCGGCG
Organism: Cupriavidus sp. Met-2; assembly: GCF_049843575.1. NCBI lineage: Bacteria > Pseudomonadati > Pseudomonadota > Betaproteobacteria > Burkholderiales > Burkholderiaceae > Cupriavidus > Cupriavidus sp. Met-2. The sequence goes on along the minus strand of NZ_JBBHZL010000003.1, from coordinate 357,385 downwards.
AGATGTTGTAGCCGCCCAGCATCGTGCCGAGCAGTTCGGTAGCGCGGGCGCGCGAGATCAGCTGGGTCTTTTCCGAACCCAGGGCCACGGCGGCCAGGTACGAGGCCTTGACCTTGGCGGCGTCATCCACGCCTGCGGGCACGCGATAGGTAATCAGGTCCAGCAGCGCCTGCTCCTCGCCCGCCGGCGGGTTCTTGATCAGTTCGATCAGGTCGGCGGTCTGCTTGGCGGTCAGAGGCAGAGGGGGAATGCCAAGCGCAGCGCGTTCGGCGACATGGGCGCGATAGGTATCAAGCATAGGAACCTGCTGGTAATAGGGTTGTAACGGTACTGCCGTCTCTGTGAGGACTGGTGCGCAAGGCGGCCAGTTGCGCGTGATTGTAGACCGAAGTCCCCGCCAGATCAAATGTCTTATATCTTATATAAGAGTCGATACAAGCAAACCCTTACAAATCAATCGCTTACCGAAACACGATTCATCTGCCCCCGCAAGCACTTTGCCGGAGCCCCACTTGGCCGCACGGTGCCGCGCGGACGGACCTGGTGACTCGCCCGCCGTGCCGGTCTTAAGTTCCGCTCTTCACATTCGTTAACCAGCAAGGAGGCGCAAATGGCGCTCCTATGCACCCGTGCGCCCGACGTCCGCCCAGCTCAAACGGCCAAGCTGAGCGGGATTCCCCCTTTTTATCGGCCCTTTGCTTGCCTGCAATTCGGGAAGAATGCAGGCATTCCGACACAGGCATCTCATGGCGAACACGCTTTCCCCCTCCCAGACCGGTGGCACCCCGAGCAAGCGCGGCCGGCTCCTGCTGATCGGCGGCGGTGTGCTGGTGGTGGCGCTGGGCGTTGGCGGCTTCGTGCTGGGCAACATCATCGGTGGCAGCCGTCAACCGGCGGCTCCTGCTGCCCCGGTGGTGCCACCGCCGATCTTCGTGCCGCTGGATGCGTTCACCGTGAACCTCAAGAGCGAGGATGGCGACCGTTTCCTGCACACCGGCCTGTCTCTGAAGGTGGCGGACAGCGACACCCAGGCACGGCTGTCGCAGTACCTGCCCGAAGCGCGCAGCCGCATCCTGCTGCTGCTTTCGGCACGCCAGCCAGCCGATCTCGCCACCGTCGAGGGCAAGCAGAAGCTCGCGCGCGACATCCAGGCGACCATCAGCCAGCCGTTTGCCGCAGGTCTGCCGCCGCAGAAGATCCTGGACGTCTTGTTTACATCGTTCGTGGTGCAGTAAGCCGTGTGCCTGCCTCGCGAACCCTGAACCAAATCCGATATGAAACTGCCCGCCGAACTTCACCTCTGCCGCCGCATCGCGCGCGGCGCCTGAAGCCGGCCATGGACCGTTTCATCCTTAAAGCCGTTCACGGGGCAGGACACTAGATGGCCTACGACAAGTTCCTCTCGCAGGACGAGGTAGATGAACTACTGAAAGGCGTATCGGGCGAATCCGATGCGCCCGTGGCAAGCGCGCCGGTCGCCGACGATGGCGGCGTGCGTCCGTACAACCTGGCCAACCAGGAGCGCATCGTCCGCGGCCGCCTGCACACGCTCGAGATCATCAACGAGCGTTTTGCCCGCGCCCTGCGCACCGCGCTGTTCAACTTCATCCGCCGCGGCGCCGACATCTCGGTAGGCACCGTGCGGATCGAGAAGTACGGCGATTTCGTGCGCAACCTGCCCGTCCCGACCAACCTGAACCTGGTCCACATGAAGCCGCTGCGGGGCACCGCGCTATTCGTGTACGACCCGAACCTGGTGTTTCTCGTCGTCGACAACCTGTTCGGCGGCGATGGCCGTTTCCACACCCGCGTGGAAGGCCGCGACTTTACCCAGACCGAGCAGCGCATCATCCGCCGCATGCTTGACCTCACGCTTTCCAGCTACGGCCAGGCCTGGCGCACCGTGCATCCGATCGAGTTCGACTATGTCCGCTCGGAGATGCACACGAAGTTCGCCAACGTCGCCGGCCCGAACGATGCCGTGGTCACCACCGCGTTCCACATCGAACTGGGCGCCGTGGGCGGGCAGCTTCATATCTGCATCCCGTTCTCGATGATCGAGCCACTGCGCGATCTGCTGATGAACCCGCTGCAGGACGAGGTCGAGGTGGACAAGCGCTGGCTCGGCCAGCTCTCCAACCAGCTACGTGCCGCCGAAGTGGAACTGGTGGCCGAATTCACGCACCTGCGCAGCACCGTGGCCGAGGTCCTGGCCATGCGCGAAGGCGACGTGCTGCCGATCGAACTGCCGGAACACATCTTCGGCAAGGTGAACGGCGTGCCCGTCATGCAGTGCGGCTTCGGCACCATGAACGGCCAGTACGCGCTGCGCGTGGAACGGATGCTCAATTACCAAGACAGCGATTCCAACAAGGAAACCGATCATGACTGACGGCACCCAGGACAAGCCGGTCGATCCGATGGACGACTGGGCCAGCGCCCTCGCGGAGCAGACCAGCGCCGAGCAGGCAACGTCCACTGCCGCGCCGGCGCCCAGCGCTGCCGCACCGGCGGCGCAAGCCATGCCTGCCGCCACGCCGGCAGCTTCCACGGTATTCCCGCCGCTGGCGCAGGAAGCGCCGCCGGGGTTCCACAACGATATCGGGATGATTCTCGATATTCCCGTGCAGCTCACGGTGGAACTCGGCCGCACCAAGGTACCCATCAAGAACCTGCTGCAACTGGCGCAAGGTTCGGTCGTGGAACTCGACGGCCTGGCCGGCGAACCGATGGACGTGCTTGTCAACGGCTACCTGATCGCCCAGGGCGAAGTGGTGGTGGTCAATGACAAGTTCGGCATCCGCCTGACGGACATCATCACGCCGTCGGAACGTATCCGGAAGCTCAACAAATGATGGTTGCCGCGCGCCGGCTTGCCGCGGGCATTGCCCTTGCGGGCGTTGCCGCTTCCGGCGCGCAGGCTGCCGACGTCGTGCTCAGCACGGCCCAGGCGGGCACGCCCACCGGCGGCGCCGCGACCAACACCACTACCAGCGCCACTACTAGCAACACCGGCGCCAACGCTCCCGTCATCAGCAGTGGGGCCAGCCTGGCGCAAGCCGGTCTGGGCCTGTTCGCCGTCATCGCGCTGATCCTGGCGATGGCATGGGTGGCCCGGCGCGTCGGCCTGGTGCGCCAGGGCTCGGGCAATGCGTCGATGAAGGTGGTCGGCAGCCTGATGCTTGGTCCGCGCCAGCGGGTGGTCACGGTGGAAGTGGGCGGTACCTGGCTGGTGCTTGGTGTGTCGCCCAATGAAATCCGTCCGCTTCACACACTGGAAGCACAACCGCACACCAGTTCTCCGGACGATTCGCGGCCCGGCTCCCAGGCGGACTCAGGAGTGCCCCGGAACATGCAGGGCGGATTCGGCGAGCGACTGATGCGCGCCATGCAGGAAAACCTCAAGAAATGAACTCGCTGCGTGCCGACGTCGCACGGCATCCCGCGCGCCTGCCGCGCGTGGCCGCCACCCTGCTGGCATTGCTGCCGCTCGTGCTGTGGCTCGCGCCCGAATCGGCGCTGGCCCAGTCGCTGCCCGGCGTAACCAGCCGGCCGGGACCCGGCGGCGGCCAGACCTGGTCGCTGTCGATCCAGACGCTGGTCCTGTTGACATCGCTGTCGTTCCTGCCGGCGGCCATGCTGATGATGACGGGCTTCACTCGCATCATCATCGTGCTGGGCCTGTTGCGCAACGCGCTGGGTACGGCATCGTCGCCGCCCAACCAGGTACTCGTGGGCCTGTCGCTGTTCCTGACGTTCTTCGTCATGTCGCCGGTGTTCGACAAGGTCTACACCGACGCCTACCAGCCGCTCTCCGAAAACAAGATCAGCCTCGAGACCGCCGCCCAGCGCGCCGCCGTGCCGCTGCGCGCGTTCATGCTGCGTCAGACTCGCGAGAAGGACCTGGCGATGTTCGCGCAGATGGCCAAAACGCCCGAACTGCAGGGCCCCGAGGACGTGCCGTTCACGGTGCTGGTGCCGGCGTTCGTCACCAGCGAACTGAAGACCGCGTTCCAGATCGGCTTTACGATCTTCATCCCGTTCCTCATCATCGACCTCGTCGTGGCCAGCGTGCTGATGGCAATGGGCATGATGATGGTGCCACCCGCCACCATTTCGCTGCCGTTCAAGCTGATGCTGTTCGTGCTGGTCGATGGCTGGCAACTGCTGCTGGGCTCCCTGGCGCAGAGCTTCATGAACTGACCGGAGGCCCGCCATGACACCGGAAATGGTGATGACCATCGCCACGCAGGCGATGAAGATGACGCTGATGCTGGCCGCACCGCTTCTGCTGGTGGCGCTGGCGGCGGGTCTGGTGGTGAGCCTGTTCCAGGCCGCGACGCAGATCAACGAAATGACGCTGACCTTCATCCCCAAGCTCATCGCGCTGTTCGCGACGATGGTGCTGGTCGGCCCGTGGATGATCAACACCTTCGTGGACTACATGCGCCAGGTGTTCCAGAGCATCCCCGCCCTGGCCCACTGATCCGGCCGCCGTACCCTTTTCCCTTTTCCTTCCCAATAGCCCGCCGTGATCGAGGTCACCACCGCCCAGATGTACGGCTGGATCGCCACCTTCCTGTGGCCGATGTTCCGGATGCTGGGGCTGATCTCTTCCGCGCCGCTGCTCAGCGAATCGACGATTCCCCGGCGTCTCAAGATCCTGCTGGCGGCGGCCCTGTCGGTAGTCATCTCCCCCACGATCGGCAATATCCCCACCGTGCCGGTCTACTCGCTCGATGGCCTGCTGATCGTCCTCAACGAAGTCGGCATCGGCTTGTCGATGGGCTTCGCAATGCGCCTGGTATTCGCCGCGGTGCAGATGGCAGGTGAAGTCATCGGCCTGCAGATGGGTCTGTCGTTCGCGTCGTTCTACGATCGCGCGGCCGGCGGCCAGACCATGGTGCTGTCACGCTTCCTGAACATGGTGGCCATGCTGCTGTTCCTGGCGCTCGACGGTCATCTGATGATGCTGGCCGCGCTGATCGACAGCTTCCAGGGCCTGCCCATCTCCGGCGTGCCGCTCTCCGGGCACGGCTGGGGCGTGCTGGCTCGCGCAGGATCGATGATCTTCTCCGCCGGTACCCTGCTTTCGCTGCCGATGATCGCGGCACTGCTGACGATGAACCTGGCCATGGGCATCCTGAACCGTGCCTCGCCGCAGCTTTCGATCTTCGCTGTGGGCTTCCCCGTCACGCTGCTGGGCGGCATGCTGGTCCTGGCGCTGGTGATGCCGCACATGGGCGCCTACGTGCAGCACCTGATCGAAAGCGGTCTGCAGACCGCCGCCACCGTGCTCGACCAGCTCGCGCCCTAGCGATCAGACAGAGACCCGGGCCGTCGCTCAGGACAGCGCGCGCAATCTCCTGGCGCTTCGGCGCGACGCCCGGGCTCGGCATATCCAGGTTGATCGCGAACACGTACGTATCGTTGCCGCGCTTTCGGGCTTATACCTCAGCGTGAGCACAGGCCGTCATATTTATTACACACTCGGCCTGTACGGTTGCGCCCCTAACAGGGTAGCATTGGCCGCTTTTCCTGATTTTTCTTAGGGACCAAAAACTCTAAAACCCCCTATTTTTACGGGATTTCCGCTTCTACGGGGTACTCTTGGTTTCCACGTCATTTCCGTACAGTTTACGTCGCCAACCTGCCTACTTCGTCACCCATGACCAAACCCGCCTTCCGCATCGACATCAAGACCGCGCGGGCCGCGCTGCCTGCTCGCCGCGAACCCTACTTTGTCCGCCTCAGTCCTGGGGTGTACCTGGGCTACCGCGTCCTGCCTGATGGCGCTGGCACCTGGATCGGCCGTCGCCGCGACCCGGACTCTGGCCGGCAGCAGTACCGGACGGAGGGGGCGCTGGCCGACGTCCTGGACGACGAACGGTATGAAGCCGCCAAGAAGCGCGTTGAGCAGTGGGCTGCTGGACTGGAGGCCGGCGTTCAACACAAGGCTGGCACCGTGGCCGACGCGGTGGATCTGTACGTGGCGCACCTAGCGCGGAAGAACAGCCAAAGCTCGGCCGATACCAATGCCGCCCGCTTCCGCACACTGATTGGCAAGAACCCGATCGCCCGTGTCATGCTGGACCAGCTCAAGGCGCAGCAGGTACAGCGGTGGTTCGATGCGCTTGTGCGAGTCGAGGACGCGCGGGACGCCGAGCACCTGCGTCGCATGAAGAGTTCCGCCAACCGCGATCTGTCGCGCCTGAAGGCCGCGCTTAACAATGCATTCCGCTTGCACCTGGTGTCCTCCGATATCGCGTGGCGCAGGGTCCAGAAGTACAAGGACGTTGAGGGCCGGCGCGAGGTGGTGCTCGACGCCAAGGCGCGGGCCGCGCTGCTCAAGGGCGCGTCGACCGAGATTCGGCCGTTTCTGCAGGCGCTGCTGCTCACCGGTGCCCGTCCGGGTGAGGTCGCCAAACTGACTGTCGCCATGTTCGATCGGAAAGCCGGGACGCTCGCGATTCCGAAGGGGAAGACCAAGGCGCGTCTCGTGACTCTGTCGACGCAGGCGATCGCGTTCTTTGCCGCCCAGGCCAAGGGCAAGACGCCGGCCGCGCCGCTCATCGCCCGAGCCGACGGGAGTGCCTGGCGCAGCGCGAACGACTGGGGACCGCTTGTCAAGGATGCCGCTGCCGCTGCTGGCCTGCCCCCCGGGACGGTGGCCTACTGCTTGCGCCACACGACCGTCAGCGAATGGATTCTGGCCGGCGTGGACCTACTCGTGGTGGCGCGTTCCGTGGGCACGTCGTTGACCATGATCGACAAACACTACGGGCACCTGATCAACGCGAAAACGGTACGCGAGAAGCTCGACCGCATTGCCATGTGCTGACACTATCGATATCCTGCTGTTGGGGAACACCTTTACCCGCCGCCCATCGAGGCGGCTTTTTTTTCGCCTTAGGGAAACTCAGTAATTCGATACACAGGGTTTGCAATCGCTCGCTCATTCGCAAACCCGTTTTTCCTTTGCCCCACCTTTGCCCCACCTTTGCCCCTACTTTGGATTCCACAGAATTTTCGCGGTTTCGAATCGGCATGGCGGCTCGCGACGGCCACGCTGGAAGGACTTCTGTAGGCGCGTAGAAGGTACTTCTATTTTCCGAATTCGATCGCTATAAAACGCAAATAGGTTTTCCCGCCAGGCGGCACGACCAAGACCGAAAAAATACTTGGAGTGCAAGCAATGAACGAATTCACCGAAGGTCAGCGCGACGAGCTGCTGGCCTTGCTCAAGCTCATCCAGGATGGGCATCTGAACGTCATTCGATCCGCGCTCACTCTGGGCGCGCTGTCCTTTCGCGAGTTCCAGGCGCGTTACAACATCTCGAAACCGTTGCATGCCAAGCTGGACCGGCAGGGCATGGGGCCACCGACCATCCGCGCCGGCGCGCGCCGTCTGGTGTTGATCTCCGGCCTGCCCGAGTGGGAGAAGGCGATGCTCGCGCTGGACGCCGCTGAACGCGAGCATCGCAAGGCGCTGGAACCCGAGCCGCCTGCCGTCGATCCCCTTCAACCACCGAAGCGAAAGCCGGGCCGCCCCAAGGGCAGCAAGGACTCGTATCGCCGCGTTCGCCCGCAGATTGTCGCTCGCCCTGCCAGCCAGGAGTGAGCCATGTCCGGACTTCTTTTTGCTCTGCTCGAGCGCCTCGACTACGTGCTCGAGGACGGTGTCGCGCGATATCGCGCTCGATGCCCAGCCTGTGAGCAACGGCGTCGCTCGCTGCTGATCCGCGTCCACAGCGACGGCGTCATCCTGATGCACTGTTTGAACGGCTGTTCGACCGCGCACGTGCTGGCCTCGATCGGCCTGAACTGGCGCGCGCTGTTTCCGCACGGCCGGCGCCGCTGGCATCGCACGCCGTATGGCTGGTGGCGTGAGCGTCCGCGTCACGAGAGCAACCCTGGCTCACAGGAGGAGAGGTAAATGGCGAAGAAGCCTGCCCCCCATGAGCCTTACAGCAAGTTGCCGCACTTCATCCAGACGTCACCGGCATATGTCGGAGCGTCGGCCGCCGCTCGCGCGCTGCTGCTCGACGTCATCTACTTCGAACGCGGCTTCAACAACGGCAGCCTGCTGGTGACCATCTCGAAGTTCAGGCCGCTCGGGTGGACGTCGCACCAGAAGTTCTACCGCGCTCTCGATGAGCTGGTGCAGCGCGGCCTGCTGATGCGAACCACCGAAGCGCGCACCGGTGTCGCGGCACTCTATGCCCTGTCTTGGATGGCCACCATGAAATCTCCCATCGATCGCCAGGCGAAGCGAAAGGGACGAAGCAGCACAAAAACCTTTCCCGAAACGGGTAAGGGTCAGGCAAACACCTTTCCCGAAACGGGTACGGTTGCTTTCCCGAATCGGGAAAGGTTGCTTACCCGAAACGGGAAAGGTACCCCTTCCGCCTTACCCGAATCGGGTAAGGAAAACGCCAAAAACGAGGCTCAACCTTTCCCGATTCGGGTAACTGATGCATGTTGCCAAGGGGGTGAGGAGAAAAACGGGTTTGCCGGTGGGGCGTCGCGAGTGCCTGGTGAAGGCCAGCCCATGACGATCTACGTGGCCGAATCCAACGGCGCGTTCTCACTGGCGGTACGTCCCACGATCCAGCGAGAGTCCACCATCCTGTGCACCGATGCCCGCGAGCCAGACATCGTGATGGCCGCTACTCGCCGCGCTCTCGCGATCGCCACGCAGCACAAGGCTGTCCTGCGGCTGGTGGGGACGACCGAGGCGCTGGCTGCATTCGATCCTATTCTGGTCGCCGCCAAGGCAAGCGAAGGGGCGAAGTCATGACCTCGACGCCCCTTCGCGAGCACCTGGCGCTGTTGCGCCGGCAGGGCCGCTCCTGGATCGAGCGCCTGGCCGAACTCGAGCACTGGCTCGATGCCCGCGAGGCCGACGAACTCGCTGCTCTGCAAGCCACTCCTGCGCATCAACTCGCCGCCCACGTCGAATCGCTGCGAGGGCGCCTGTGGACCAGCATGGAACGGCACGGCGCACTGCCGCGATTCACACGCACTGTCGCCGGCCAGCCGATCCAGCCGCCTGCACCACGGCCGCACAAGCCACGCGGTATCGCTCGGCACCTGAAGCCGACGCCCATCGCGACAGCAGGCCAGCGCGATCTGTTCGGCAAAGGGGGCTGACCATGCACGAAGATGATCCTTTCCGCATTGCCTGCTGCGAAAGCTGCTGCTCGTTCCGTTGCCGCGATGACGGCTGGCCGATCTGCATGTTGCCGATGCCCGACGCCGCGGAAAGGGCCGAGCGCGATCGCGCGTTGAAGGGCACTAACGCTTTGAACCGCTGCACACGATTCGTGCCGCTGACCGACGCCGACAAACCCACCGAAGGAGAACGTCATGCATAAGAAGCCGAACTATCCGCCTCTAACGCTGCAAGCGATCGACCACTGCGCTTCGGAGGACGAAGTGCGCGCCTCAATTGCTGGAGCTACTTTTCGACGTAAGGGCGGCTCCCTGATTTCCGCCAGATTCGGTAGTCGGGCAGACCTTGAGGCGCTCCTTCGTCAGCATGTGAGGGGGTGTCGTTATCGCAAGCACCCAGGCTTTCCCGCCTACATCCGGGCCGTAGAGGCGTATCTCGACGCAGTCCTGCCGCACATCGACGCCGGCGCTACGCATGAAGAGGCACGGCTTGCTGTTTGGCGTGAGCGTAAGGGCCTACTGGTTCTGAACTGAGGAGAGCGACGATGAATGAAGCATCGAAGTGCCGCACGATCGCAGTGCGTTTCCGCGCCACGCCGTCAGCCACTGCGCGAGGCTGGTACGACGTGGTGGTGAAGGCAAACGGCATTGCACCGGTCGTCCTCGAGTGCGAAGGCCTGGAGGGCATGTTGACCGCTGCGCGCGATATCGGCCGCACCTGTGCTGGCTCTCACGTCCCTGGCACGGTGCGTTGGGTATTCCTGGCGGACGTCGAGCGCGGCGCCTGGGCGGACAGCATCGAGCGGACGATGAGCAGCGCGTTCGATCAGGCCGTGTGCACGAAGCTCGGCCATGCGTGACGCTTGTAAACGCTACGGCGGCGCATTAGGCTCTCGTCGATCAATCCGCCATGAGTGCCGACCGTGCCCGATGCTGTTGCTGCCGAAGTGTTTCGCCGATTGGCCGTCGCCTGCCTGGCCGGCATCAGCCTGGCACCGAGGTTCGCTCCCGAGCGCCCCGCCTGGGCCAGCCTCTCGCCCAACGAGCGACGCGAGCGCGAGCGAGTGGACAGAGCCATGCGTCGCGAGAAGGCGCGAGGCGCGCGCTGACCGACCCCGGGGGGGGTCAAAGTAGGCGGCGATGGGTCCGTAACCCGGCTGGAAGAGTTGCTTATCGCGGCGCAGTTATTCGATTCGGGGGTCCGATTGATGCGCCTTTCACAACGATCGGGGCGCCCTGGTTGTAAACGCGCGAAGCGGCGCCGACAATTCATCCGAGGAGGCCTGCCATGTCCGATGCGACGTCTGAACCCTGCGAAACCTGCCGCACCAACCTGCGCCTGCGTGCCGCACTGCTCGGCTCGGGCCAGCTCACCGGCTTCTGTCGGCATGCCGGCCTGCTGGTGACCGTGGACGTCGCGGGCCAGGAGGTCACCGGCTGGACCTGGCGTCCGGCGAGCAAGCAGGAGGCCGCTGGCGCGATCTTGCACGAGCTGCAGGTCGTCGACGCGGTGGCCGAGCGCGCGAACGTCTCGACGTTGCAGTAGCGGTACCGGCCGTGCCTCGGGATGAGGTGCATATGGCCGCAGCGAGTTTGATAGTCGGTGGGGCCGGTGACGTGGCCTGGCCGAGCGGCCTCGGGATGAGGCAGCGAACGCGATGGGTACCGGGATGGTGGCCTGGCGCGGACGTCCAACCGGGGAATTTCCCCAGTTGCCACCCATCCTGGAGGACACCATGAATCGTCCCATCATCATCGACGCCGCCGATCGTGCGCGCGTCATCAAGGAAGCCGGCGATCCGCGCGACGGCAATGCGAAGTTCACCGAGCTGCTCGCCGCGATCAAGCGCCGCGACGAAGAAATCAAGGAGATGTGCGGCAAGGCGCTGGAGGAAATCGCTAGCGGCAAGGCCGACATGGCGCGCTTCTCGTCGCGCCTGGTGGAGATCGAACAGCGGCACGCCGTGCGCTCCGGCCTGCCGCTCGGGCCGATGGGCAGCGCAGCGCAGTCCCTGGGCAGCATCTTGACGAAGAACGAGGCCTTCCTCGAGGGCATGAAGCGTGGCCGGCTCGAGCGCACCGAGATCGAGATCCCGAACCTGAAGACCGTCGTCACCACGCAAGCAGACGCCGCCAATGGTTATCCGGTGCCGCCGCAGCAGATTGGGCCGGTGACTGGCGCGCCGGTCGATCCGGTGATGTGGACCAGCCTCTCGTCGATGCCGGTCACCAGCAACGCGATCGAGATCGTGCGCGGCACGCTCGATGACCAGAGTGCGCCGGTCGCGGAAACTGCGCAGAAACCGCAGAGCGACATGACGTTCACGCCGGACGATCTGTCGGTGAGGACCATCGCCACCTGGGTGAAGGCAAGCAACCAGGTGCTCTCCGACGTGCCGGCGATGGCGGCGTTCATCGACGCGCAACTGCGCATGGCGATCAACAAGCGCCTGGATCTGCAGCTGCTGTACGGCAATGGCGTGAGTCCGAACGTCAAGGGCTTCACGACGCAGGGCACGGCTTATGTGCCGGGTGCAACGGATACGCTGATCGATTCCCTGGTGAGAGTCGCGGCCACGCTCCTCGCGCGCGGCGCTTCGGGCAGTGTCATCGGCATCAACGCGATGACGTTTGCGGACCTGATCTTGTCGAAGGACTCCAACGGCGACTACGTGGTGAACCCGTTCACGCTCATCACGCAGATCCTCGGCGCTCGCCTGGTGCCGTCTGCCGCGATCGCGCAGGGCGACTTCGTTGGGATCGGTGGTCCGTTGGGCGGTACCGTCGGCATGCGCCAGGCCATCACCATCGAGATGAGCACGGAGGACACGGACAACTTCCAGAAGAACCTGACCACGATCCGCGCCGAATGCCGCGCGGTGGCCATCACGCAGACGCCGCTGCTGTGCCTGTACGGGCCGCTGCTCGCGCCAGTCGGGCCGTGATCCGGGTTTGATTGCTCGCTGCCTGGCCTCGCTTCCAGGCCGCGACGAGGGCTCGCCGGTGACTCCCTCGATGCAGAAAAAGGCCGGCCGCCTGCCATACGTCTTCCAACGTCACGACGCCTTCGCGTAGGGGCTGGCCGGGAGCGCCACCAGATTTCCTCGAGTCTGGTGGCGCTTTTTGTGGTTGTTGAGTCGAATTTGCTGCCACATAAGCAGGGTTGGGGCTTGAAAGATCTTTGCTGGCGTCGACTCGACTACTTCGCCAACATTGGTCGAGCGTATCTGCCCATGAGTCGAATAACCGTGGCTGCCTTCTCATCGACTCGCCCAGCCTGGTCAAGCGATAGCAAACGAACCGTTGTCCCGCCCTTCGGAGCTTGGAGCATGTTCATGCCCAATGCCAGCGCAACTCTCTCAGGAGAGTCGAAGTTTGATCGAAGGACGCGCCGAACGCCCGATGCGATCATGTCCGCAACCTGAACGCCTGAGAACTTCTGGGAGTCTACGTAGCTGAAGTCATCGTTAATGATTCGCCCAACATTTACGCAGTTCCCATCGCTCACCTCGACGTCCAATCCATAAGTTTCTTTGAGATAGGTCGGTGCAGTACCGGGTTCATACTCGAATCGCTTGAAGTGACGGTAATCTTCACCTTTAAGAAAGATCATGGGATCTCGTAAAGACATGGTCTGCAACAGTCCGGGCAAGATCTTCTTAAACGCCTTCTCGTATCGATTGGGTACTCGATCTTTCTGATCTACGCGCCACCGAAAGTGCGCCAAAGCGACCGGCTCCCGTTGCACATAGTAGAGGGGCGCGTATTGCAGGACGGTGTGCACGAGCTCAGCTTGCAGAACGAGTTGCGTGTAAAGCTGCAACGGCAGCGCACTGATCTCGTCCGCAAGGTCCGCGACCGCTCGCCGACCTCCCTCGTACTTCATTCGGTCTATGTTCTGCCTGATTTTGTCGACCTGCATCTCGTGATGATGCTGAATCTCGTCACGACGATGCATGCTGACATTGACGGCCAGCGCAAAGGCCACGCCCCCCAACTTTTCCAAATCGGTCAGGAACTTGATGAAATCGCCTTCAGGGATGGCTCCAAGCTTAACCTCGCGACCGGCACCGTGCTTGAAGCGCAAGTCGGAGACGAGCGCCTCCAATGGACGCCGCTTCGATTCAGGTAGAACGAAGGCGGCGATCGTACACCAAGCGTTCTCTTTATCGGTAAGCGTGAATGTTCCTGATTCGTCAACGAAGATATACATGTGTCATGTGAGCTAGGATGGCGCATGCGTTGAGTCTGGGTGCGAAGTTAAGCGTTCTCACGCGCCGCGCAGGCTACTCGTAGTGCAAGCTTCGATCGATCGCGCCTAAATTCTCCAGCTGTCCTGGGATTCTCTGCGTGCCTGCTCATTGCGGGCGACGGCGCGCCGGTAATCGTCATCGGATTGGGCCTGCAATTGCGCGCTGTGGATCTCCGACTTGCATGCGGGACATAGCAAGTTCACCCGGCCGCCGAATTGCATCACGGCCTTCTTGCCTTCATTGTCGAAGCAAGTCTGGCAAAGGTAATGCCGCTGCTGCCCGTCTGGAGGCGCGTCCTTGAGCGTGTAGGCGAATGAGTTATTCCCCACCTGGACAAGGTGGTACTTGTCACGCTCATCGGCTTTCGTCTGCAGCTCGCGCACTTCGGCCTCCAGCTCTGTGATGCGCTGATCGGCTTTGCGCGCTTCCTTAACGCCTGTCAGGGCTTCTTGCGAAGCCTCTAGCGCGGCCATGTTGACGTTGCGCAGTTGATCGACCATGTCGGCAATGGCCTTGTCCATCAAATTCTGGTCGCGGATCTTCAGCGCGGTCTTGAGAAGGTCGAGGGCTGTGCTGGCACTGGCAACTGCAGTCGTGAGGTCCATCGGGAGATCTCCTGGCGGGTAGATGCCGCTGATGGTAGCAGGGGTTTGTATGGCGCCGTGAAGATCACCGATACGCCGCTCGTCGTCTCCGATCGGCAGATCGGCCTGGTGCTCGGGGTCGACCACAAGACGGTCGGGGCCGTGCGCGTCGAGCTGCTCGATGGTGGGGAAATTCCCCACCATGACTCGATCGTCGGCCGCGATGGCGTCGAGCAGCCGCGTACCAAGGCGAAGCCGGCCGCTGAACCGCAGCGCGCTCCTGCTCCCGCTCCAGCGCCGCTCCTGGAGAAACCGGCCGCGTCCGAGTCCCACAACCCGATCCCCGACGTGCATGCCATGTCCCAGGCCGAGCGCACTGCGCACCGTGCCTGCCGCCAACCAGGCGGAAGTGTCGCTGACGTCGACGCTTTGGGGTTTGCCCGTTCGGCTCGAATTCCGGGCCTACAGTCGCCGATCGCCCTAGCGTGCTATGCAGGTCTCACCCAACCCTCGATCGCTTCCTGGCGGCTCGATTCCGCTGACTGGCGGGTAGACCGCTGGCGCTGCTTGTCCCGATTTGCCTACCCAGGTTCGTCCGCCTCATCTGTAGATTCCGTACAGATTCCGTACTCGACATCGTTGGTTTTTCCAATCAAACCCCGAAAATCCTTATCTGGCGTGGGTTATAGGCCGAAAAAATCGCACAGAAAACTTGCCAAATTTTGTCCTAACAGGGGAGAAATCCATGCGCACAAGAAAAGCCCTCGGCTGGACAGCCGGGATGGTAGCGCTCGTCGCCGTGGCGGGATTGCACGGTTGCGGGAGCGACGACACCAACACCAATAGCAGCAACAACGGTAGCGGCAACGGCGGCACCACGCCACCTACGGTCACGCCGGCCGACGCGGCCACCGCGAGCGCCAACATCCAGGCCGCGTGGGTCGAGATCGGTGACAGCAACCAGGCCATCGCACGTGCGGTCACCAGCTATGTCGCGCCGGCCGACGCCGGGGCCAATGGCGTCTGCCCGATGCTGACCGTCGATGGCAAGGCAACGCGCATGACGCTGCGCGTGGGCCCCGCCACCGTGCCGCTGCGGACCACCGCGAGCGCGCCGGCCGATTCGAAGCCGTCCGAGTTCCCGGTATCGGTGTGCGAGGCCACCGTGGCTTCCAGCGCCACCAGCGCGGCCATCGGCACGCAGACACTGCCGCTGCCCAAGGCATTGCCGCAGCGCATCGTGGTGCTGGCCGACACGGGCTGCCGCCTGAAGAAGGCCGACAACGCATGGCAGGCGTGCAGCGACACCGACGCCTGGCCGCTCTCCACGGTGGCAACCACGGCAGCGGGCTTCAATCCCGACCTCGTGCTGCACATCGGCGACTACCACTATCGCGAGAACGCCTGCCCGCCGGACATCGCCGGTTGCCAGGGCAGCCCGTGGGGCTACGGCTGGGATACGTGGCAGGCTGACCTGTTCAAGCCCGCCGCGCCGCTGCTAGCCAAGGCGCCGTGGGTGGTGGTGCGCGGCAACCACGAGGAATGCGCGCGTGCCGGCCAGGGCTGGTCACGCTTCCTTGATCCACGCCCGTTCGACACCACGCGTTCGTGCGACGATCCCGTCAACGACAGCACCGGTAACTACGCCGACCCCTACGCGGTGTCGCTGGGCGCCGGTTCGCAGGTGATCGTGTTCGACTCGGCCAAGGCTGGCAAGGCAGCGTTGCCGACCACCGATCCGCAGTTCATCGCCTACCAGAAGCAGTTCCAGACCGTGGCCACGCTGGCTGCCAAGCCGGGCATGACCACCACGATCTTCACGAATCACCATCCGATCCTCGGCTTCGCCCCGATAGCCGGCGCAAATCCGGCGCCGGGCAACCTGGCGTTGCAGTCGGTGATGTCGAACCTGAATGCGCAGGCGTACTACCCGACTGGCATTCACGTGGCGCTGCACGGTCACGTGCATGACTTCCAGGCGATCAACTTCGCGTCGGCGCATCCGGCGACGATCGTGACCGGTAACGGCGGCGACAACCTCGACGTCGCGCTACCCGATCCGTTGCCTGCCGGCAGCGTGCCGGCCCCGGGCACGACGATCGATCGGATCACGCACCATGCCAGCTTCGGCTTCCTGGTGATGGACCGCAAGGCCTCGCCGGCCACCGGGTGGACCTTCAAGGCCTACGCGAAGGACGGCAAGCTGATGGCCACCTGCAACCAGACCGGCAACACGGTGACGTGCGACAAGACCGGCTTTATCGCACCTTGATCGCACCTTGATGACACCAGCAAGACCTGCCGTCGCCGCCCTTGCACTCTGGGCGGTGACAGGCCACGCCGGCGCGGTGGGCACCGTGCTGCTGCCCGGCGCACTGCCCGCGCGGGTGGTGGCGACCATCGGCAATGGCACGCCCAAGGTGACCGCGAAGGTCGATGCCACTACCGGCATCTTTCGGCCAGATCCGGCGTTGGTGGCGCTCGGCAAGCGCGCGTTCTTCGACCCGCGCCTGTCGATGCCGCGCGGGCAGTCGTGCGCAAGCTGCCATGACCCGACGCGCGCGTTCTCGCCCACGCTGCCAGACGGTGGAAAGCGTGACCCCGGCGTGCCGCAAGGCAGTCGCCCGGGGCACTTCAGCCTGCGCAATCCACCTTCGTTGCTATACGTGCGCTACGTGCCGCGCCGGCATTTCTATCAGGACGACGATGCCCCTGCGGCATCACCGTTCGGTGGCCTGTTCGCCGACGGCCGCGCAGACACGCTTGCCGAGCAGGTACGCGGCCCGCTGCTCGATCCGAACGAGATGAACAACGGCAGCCCGGCCCGGCTGCTGCGCAACGTCAACGACACCGATCTGGCGCCGGCAATGGCCGCGCAGTTCGGCCCGGCGGTGCGCAAGGACCCGCAGGCAATGCTCCGCGCCCTGGGCGCAGCGCTGCAGGCGTACATGCAAAGCGACGAGATGGCGCCGTTCACGTCACGCTTTGACGACTACCTGCGCCGCCGCACACCGCTGGCGCCGCAGGAGATGCGCGGACTGGCACTATTCAAGAACCCTGACAAGGGCAACTGCATGAGTTGCCATACGCTGTCTGATACCGCGAGCCGGCCGGAGCGGTCGCTGTTCACGGACTTCGGCTACGACGCGATCGCCGTGCCGCGCAACCGCGCCCTGCCCGCCAACCGCGATCCCAGGCACTTCGACAACGGCCTCTGCGCCACCGCGCGCACGTTGCGCTGGCCCGATCCCGACCAGTGGTGCGGGTACATACGCACACCCGGCCTGCGCAACGTGGCCGTTCGTCAGCGCTTCATGCACAACGGAGTGTTCACGACGCTGCGCGATGCCGTGGCGTTCTACAACACGCGATCGATCGATCCGGGCAAGTGGTATGCCAGCGGCAGGACGTTCGACGATGTGCCCGCTGCCTATCGCGACAACATCAACGTCAACTCGCCGCCGATGAACCGGCGGCCAGACATGCCGGCCGCGCTGACGGAAGGCGAGATCGACGACATCGTCGCCTTCCTGCGCACGCTTACGGACGCGGCTTACGTGAACACGATGCCGGCAGTCCGCTGACCCACAACGGCGCGGTGCGCGTCATGAAGGCGCCCGCCGCCCGATGGCAGCTTGAAGAACGCCACAGCATCGTCCAGCGACCGGCTCTGCTCCTCAAGCGCCTTCGACGCTTCCGCAGCCTCGTGCACCAGCGAGGCATTCTGCTGCGTGACCTGATCGATCTGCACGATCGCCTGATTCACCTGCTCGATGCCACGGTTCTGCTCGGCGGACGCGGTGGCAATCTCGTCGACGATATTGGTGACGCGAGCCACGGCCTGCGTGACGTCGGTCATGGTCTTGCCCGCTTCGCTGGCCAACGACGAGCCAGCCTGCACCTGGGCAACCGATGCGTCGATCAACTCCTTGATTTCCTTGGCCGCACTCGACGACCGCTGTGCGAGCCCACGCACCTCGCTGGCCACCACGGCAAACCCGCGCCCCTGCTCGCCGGCACGCGCAGCTTCCACTGCGGCGTTGAGCGCCAGGATATTGGTCTGGAATGCAATGCCTTCGATGATGCCGGTGATCTCCGCGATCTTGGTCGAGCTTGCACTGATGCCTTCCATCGTATCGACCACGCGGCCCACGGTGCTGCTGCCCTGTTGGGCCACTTCGGTGGCGTTGCGGGCCAGTTCGCTGGCTTGTCGGGCGTTCTCGGTGTTGTGGCGGACCGTCGCCGCCAGTTCCTCGATGCTCGCCGCGGTTTCCTCCAGTGACGCCGCCTGCTGCTCGGTACGGCTCGACAGGTCCATGTTGCCCTCGGCGATCTGGCCTGTGGCCACCGCGATGCTCGAACTGCCCTCGCGCACGCGCGCCACCGTTTCGCTCAAGCGCTCGTTCATGTCACGCAATGCGCCGAGCAGCCGGCCGGTCTCGTCGGTGGAATTCACCTCGATGCGCATGCCAAGCTCGCCGCGCGCGACGGTGCTGGCCACGCCCACGGCGCGCTCTATCGGCCCGGTGATCGCGCGGGTCAGCAACATGCCGCCGGTCATGGCAAAGGCCACCGCGGCTAGCGACACGATGATCAGCAGATTGCGCTGCGCGACATAGTCGTCCTGCAGCTTCCGGATCATTTCGTCCTGGCGCTCCTTGGTGAAGCTGGCATAGGTGTTGGTCGCCTTGATCAGCTCGGCCAGCAGTGGGCGGCATTCGTTGTTCATTTTCTCGATGGCGGCGTCACGCTTGCCCTCGAGCGCCAGGGCGACGATGGCCGTGGCCACGGGACCGTAACGCGCCTCGATGCGGTCGACCTCGGCCACCAGATTTCGGGCGGTCTCGCTTACACCCTCGGCTTTGATCATCTCGTTAAGCTGGCCCAGCCGCGCCTTCACGTCGTCGTGCGCCTTGAGCACCGCTTCCTTTTCCAGACTGATGTCTGCCGGCGTGGTGACCAGCACGAGATTGCGCGCGGCGATGGCGCGACGATCGACTGACGTGCGCACCTTGGACGCCATCTCGCCACGGGCGTTGAGCCCGTTGATGTAGGCACTGAACCCGTCGGTCGCCTGACTCAGCGCACGCAAAGACAGCCCCGAAACCACCAGCACGATGAGTGCCAGCGCGCCAAACCCCGCAAGGAGCCTGGTCTTGATCGACAGATCGCGGATTTTCACAGCTACCCCCAGTTGCCGATTCCTCGGCGATATGGATGTTGTTGCATCACAGTGTGATGCATTGAGCACTGAAAATCCCCGTATCACGCGTTACAGGTGTCGTCCGCGCCATCACGCCAACGCCCTGCATGTGTTGTTTGCTGGCTAACGGCTGTGGGCCCCTCGATTTCGCCCTACTCCGGTAGGGGGGCGGGGTAACAGCGCCTAGGGATTTGCACTCATGCAACCCGACGCATGACATCCGAAGTTTTAAATTGCATTTCAGATGCATGTTTCATAGAATCGATTGCGTCACGCGCACCTTCCCCTCCGATCATGTCAGTCCTGCTGCAAATCTCCCCACCCTCCCGCTCCCAGGCCGGCTATCGCGGATTGCCCGTGCTCGCGCTGGGTTTTCGCCCGTTTTATCTGCTGGCCGCCGCATTCGGCGCCCTGGCCGTGGTGGCCTGGGTCGCCATGTACCTTGGCTGGTGGACGCCGGCCAGCCAGCCGTGGGCCGGCACCATGGTCTGGCACGCGCATGAGATGGTGTTTGGTTTCTCGGCAGCGGTAGTGGTCGGCTTTCTGTTCACCGCCGGCAAGAACTGGACCGGACTGCAAACGCCGCAGGGGGCCTGGCTCGGCGCATTGGTCGGCGTGTGGCTGCTGGCCCGTGTGCTGATGTGGAGCGGCCCGGCATGGGCGGCCATCACGGTCGATGTGCTGTTTCTGCCACTGTGCAGCCTGAGCTTCTACCGCATCCTCCGGCGCGCCAAGAGCCAGCGCAACTATGGCCTGGCCATCGCGCTCGGCGTGATGGGGGCCTTCAACATCGGCTTCCACGCCGCCGTGCTGAGCGGCCGGATCGACTGGGCACTGCACGCGTCAGAAGCCGCGATCGGGCTCGTCGCCATCTTTGTCACGGTGATCGGTGGCCGCGTGATTCCAATGTTCACCGCCAATGCGATTCCCGGTATCCGCATTCGCCGCTGGGCGTGGGTCGAACGCTGCGTGATCCCGCTGACGCTGCTGGCGGCGCTGGCCAGCGCAGTGCTGGCACCTGCGATCATCCTGGCGCCGCTGGCGCTCGCCGCCGCCATCGCGCAGGGCGTCCGTCTGGCCGGATGGGATTCGCTGCGCACGGTACGCAAGCCGATCGTCAGCATCCTGCACGCCGCCTATGCATTCCTGCCGATAGGTTTCCTCTTGATCGCCGCAGCGTCGCTGGGCTGGGTGGACCGTTCCACCGCGCTCCATGCGCTGACCGTCGGCGTGATCGGGGGCGCCATCATCGCGATGGTGACACGCACGGCGCTGGGCCATTCCGGCCGCCGCCTGGAAACGGGCCGCATGGAACACCTGGCCTACCTGTGCATGGCGCTGGCCGCCATTGCGCGGGTGGCCGGTCCGATCGCCCTGCCGGCGCTGAAGCCCGAGGCCATCGCCGCGTCGGGCGTCCTGTGGGCGCTGTCCCTCGTGCTCTACCTTGTCAAATACACGCCTTACCTGACGCGCGCACGCATCGACGGCAAGGAGGGTTGAGCGGGGGCTGGGTGTTATCAGGCACTAAGAAGCCGTTTCAAAATGAAGCGAAGCGGTTCGGGCTAGACGCGGGGCCGCAGACAGTACAAGTCGTACGGCAAGACCCCGCAACGACGCCAGAATCGTTTTGACACGGCTTCTACAGTCAAAGGGGGCGATCAACAGTGCTCGATCGCCCCCTTTCTTCCTTCCTTCAGCTTCCTGCCGTCGTATCAACCGCTTCGTCCGCCTTGGTCATCTTAGTCAAAAAGCTCGTTCAGCCAGGACTTCCTGCGTTTATTGCCGTGATGGCCATTGCGACTGCCATAACCGTCATGACCACCGCGCCCGTGGTCATCACCGTGGTAGGCAGGTGATGTCGGCCGTTCGCGCGGCGCCGAGGCCTGTGACACTGGCGTGGCCATTGCAGAGCGCTCCAGGATCTTGTCCAGCTCGCCACGGTCCAGCCAGACGCCCCGGCATCGCGGACAGTAGTCGATCTCCACACCTTGTCGATCCGCCATGATCAGTACCGAGTCGGGGCAGGTTGGGCATTTCATTTGGGGCTCCTTGCAGTGGGGTGCGCGCATGGCGCGTTGCGGCCCATTCTATGGCGCACCCCTGCCACCAAGCGCTGCATGACAGCAATGTCATCTCGGTGTCATCCGCCGTTTATGCACGGGTGCCTCGCACGGCACCGGCCTCCTCCCGCCCCGCGGATCAAGGGCGCGTCGCGCTCCCCAGAACTGGCAGCCGGAACGTGAACACCGTGCCACCGCCATCGCGCGGCGCCGCATCGAGCTCGCCCCCGTGGGCCTCGACGATCGACTTGCAGATGGCAAGCCCCATGCCCATGCCGCTCTGCTTGCTGGTGATGAACGGGTCGAAAAGCCGCTGACGCATGGCGTCGGGAATGCCGTGGCCGGCGTCCTCGACCCGGATCACGACGTCGGCATTCTCCAGCGCCGAAGCAATCACCAGATCGCGCGCATCCGGCGGCGTCGTCGCCATTGCGTCGATAGCATTGGTGATCAGGTTCAGCATCACCTGCTGCAACTGCACGCGATCTGCCGCCACCAGCGCGCCGCCCGTGGACAAGCTCGTCGAGACCCGCACGCCGTGTCCGGCGATTTCCATACGCACCATATCGAGCACTTCGCTCAGAACCTCGTCTGGCTGCAGCGGTGTCATCACCGATGGGGTCTGCCTGGCCAGCGCGCGCAAGGCACGAATGATCTCGGCTGCGCGCAGGCCATTCTTGCGGATATGCGCGAGCCCGTCCTGAACCTCGCCGAGATTTGGTGTGGCGCGGTTGAGCCAGCGCAGGCTGGCATCGACCGACGCCACGATCGCCGTCAGCGGCTGGTTCACCTCATGGGCGATGGAGGCCGCCAGCGTGCCCATCACCGTCAGATGAGAGGTCCGCGCAAGCTCGGCACGGGCCGAACGCAGGCCCATCTCGGCTGCCAGGCGGCGATCGTTCTCGTCGATCAACTGCTCGTAGAGCCGCGCAGTCTCCAGCGCAATCGCCACCTGCGGCGCCAGCACCTCCAGTTCGGCAATCCGGCCAGCACCGAACACGCCCGGCGCCAGGTTGTTTTCAAGGTAGTACGCGCCGATCAACGTGCCGCCGCGCACCAGCGGCAGGCACAACAGCGAGCGCAACCGCCGCCCGGACGCGCCGCGCATCCGGATCGACGGCGCATCGGCCGAGGCATCAGCCAGCGCGAAGGTCTGACGCGTGCGCAGGACGCTGTTGAGGACGGTAAGCGGCAGAAGGTCGTCGTTCGGCTCTACGGCGCCAAGCGTGGTGGAAACGGCGCCATCGACCACGCGCGCGGACGCCTCGATCATCGGACGATCGCCACGCATCAGCAGCAGCAACCCGTACTGCGCACCGGCATGGACCACCACATCGGCCATTAGCGACTCAATCAGCCGATCCATGACGCGCTCGCTGCTCATGGCCTGGGCGGCCCGCATGCCGAGTTCCCAGCCGGCTGCCACCCGCGCCGGCTCGGCTGGCACCGGCTCCGGGCCACCCGCACCGGCATCACCAAGCTCGGGATACTGGCAGCAGAGCTGGTCCGCCTTGTGGTGAGCACCCCAGCGGCGATACGCGTCGCGTGCCGAATGCAGATGGTGCAGCCCTGAGTCCGGCAGCCCGTTGGCCAGACACAGCGCACCCGCCAGCTCGCAAGCGAGCGCCTGCTCGTGCACGAACCCCGATGCCGCCGCGACCCGCGCCGACTGCTCGTAACTCGCCAGCGCCCGCATGGCATCGCCTTGCAGACGCAGCATTTCCGCGTCGATCAGCAGCAGCTTGTTCCGGAACGTCAGCGGATTCAGCGCAGTCCAGCGCGCAAAGCGGTCCCGGTGACCGGCCAGCGCGGCGAGGACTACGGCACGATCGAGACCCTCGACACCATCGACACCATCGACATCGGCCGGCGCGGCATGTGCCAGCGCCAATGCCAGGTACAAGCGGCAATCGGCCACGTTGATATGGGCCGGCGCCGACCATGCCAGCGCTTCCGCCTGCCGCAGGCTGCCGAGCGCGTGCATCCATTGGCCACGGTATGCCCACGCCATGCCGTCTTGGAGCCAGACCCAGAAGCGCGTCGAGAAAGAGGTCGCGTCATCGGCCCGCTGCGCGACCGTCGATGCCGGGCCATCGCCACCGTCGCGCAGGCTGCGCAGGAAGAGCCGCTGTGCAGCCAGAATCCGCTCGATATCGGCATAGCGAACCAGCCGTGTCAGGCCCACGCCACGTTCGATCTCTTCATCGACAAGTGCAAGCGGCTCGCCCATCGCCAGCAAATCCGAGACGATGTGATTGCAGGCATAGCAGGCCATGCCGATATCGCCCGACTCCCGCCCCAGTGCCACGGCCTCCTGGGCAAGTCCGAGCGCGAACGCCAGCGGGCGGGTCCAGACGCTGACCTGGTCCACCGCCACCAACGTGGCAATTTGCTCGGCCTGAAACCCATGCCGCTCCACCAGCGCCATCGCCGCCAGCCCAAAGGCGAGGCCGTCTTCGTACGCGTCATAAAGGCTGGCGATAAAGACGCCGAACCAGGAAAGGCCATAGGGCGTCTCGGGTGTCGCGCCATGCGCGAGCGAGAGTTCCACCATCGTCGCCACATGAAGGAAGCTGATCCCATCGCGCACGAACTGCGAAGAAATCAGCGTCGATAGCAACCCCATGACCGTGTGCATCCGCGCGTCGGCCGTGACGGGAAGCTCGCCAAGACTGTCGATGGACCTTTCGCCAAGCAACACCATGACCGATTCGTAGGCCTCCCGCATTCGCGCGGGCGACGGGTGTCGTTCGAGATGCACGTCCACCAGCGCCAGCCCTGAAAGCGCGGCATTGATCGCCCCTTCGTAGTCGGACCGTACGGTCTGCAGCGTAGCCAGCAGGCGATACACGGCGGCCTTGTCGACCGCCGGCATCGCGCGTTGCAGCAAGGTGTCGATCTCCCGCGCGGCGCGGTCGAGATCGGCCTGCGCCAGCAGGCACTCGCAGCGCAACAGATGCGCGTCGCGCGCCAGCGGGTAGTGGGTGTCCCACCAGGTTGCATCCATCAACGTGAACGCCAAATCCACATGGCTGGCCGCGCGCGTCAGCACGGCCGCACGCTTGGCCCGTCTCGCCGAGTCATTGAGCGCCCGCACGAACATCACCCGCTCGGGCTCGGATAGCGCCTGCCCCGCAGTCCGCTCGATCTGGCTGCCGATCTCGAACGCGTGGTCCGCCGCGTGCTCGCCCCAGTGTTCGATCATGACGCGTGCCACACGTGCATGCGCGGCCGGGCGCGCCTCCGGTTCCACCAACGAATAGGCGGCTTCCAGCACGCGGTCATGCTGGAACGCGAAGCCCTCCGGCACCTCGACGATCATCCCGGCATCGATGAACGGACGCAGCCCGTGGGCCAGTTCATCCGGCCCGACGCCGGCCACGCGGGCCTGCAACGCCGCTTCACCGCGAATGCCCACGCATGCCAGATGCTGCAGCAGCGCGGTGCCCGACTTCGGCAGCCGCGCGAAGCGCCGTAGCATCAGTTCGATCACGTTGTCCGAGTAGCGCCGGTGCGCCAGCGCGGCATCGTCCCAGGCCCAGCCGGCTTCGCCACGCGCAAGCACGCCGTCGTCAATCAGCGCCCGCAGCAGCTGCACGCAGAAGAGCGGATTGCCGCCGGTTCTGGCGTGGATCGCACGGGCAAGTGGCGCCACCTGCGCCACCGGCGCATCGAGCGCGGTGGCCACCAGATCGGCCACGGCCCGCCCGGGCAGTGACTGGAGCGCAATGCTCGACACCGGCAATCCACCGCTACGACTGCCCTGCTGCAACCACGCCAGGCGCTGCGCCATTTCGTGGCCGGGCTCGCGATAGGCTGCGATCAGCAGGATGTTGGCGGGGCGATGTGCCGCGAACGCCTCGAGCAGGCCAAGCGTGGAAGCATCGGCCCATTGCAGGTCATCAATGAACAGCACCAGCGGCTCACCGGGTGCGGCGAACGCAGCAAACGTACGCAGTACCGCGCTTTCGATCCGCGCCTGAGCCTGACGGGCCGGCACTTCCGAGAGCGGCACGGTGGCGCCCAGTACGTACTCGACGACGGGCGCCAGTTCGGCGACCGCGCGCCCCTGCCCGGTCAGCCGATCGAGCCAGCGCAGGCGCACCTGCTGCAACGACGCATCGTCCTGGCCGAGCAACGTCATGGTCAGCGATGTGATGGCCTGCACCACCGGCGCATAGGGAATATCGCGCTGCAACTGATCGCTCTTGCCCGCCGCGAAGCGGGCCCCGGTCTGGTCCGCGTGCCCGCACAGCCATTCGGCCAATGCCGACTTTCCCACACCGGCCGCACCGGCGAGTAGTACCAGTTCCGATACCCCGGTCGCACGGACACGTGCCAACGCGCCATGCAGCACCTCCATCTCCCTGGCGCGGCCGGACAGCCGCCCCTGAAGGCCCGACCCCGTCCCTGGCAACGGCAGCGTGCCCGGCATGTCGAGGCAGAACGGTTCGATACGCCCGCGCTGCAGCCACTCGGCACGGACACGTAGCAGGTCCGCCAGCAGCGCCGCCGCCGAGGTATAGCGGCTACCGGCATCCTTGGCCATCAGCTTGATGACGATCTGGCCAAGCACGGCAGGCAAATCGGGCCGACGCGACTGCGGCGGGGCCGGCTCGATGGCCATATGCGCGTGCTGCCATCCGGACGGCGAGTCCGCAACGAACGGCAGTTCGCCGGTCAGTAGCTTGTATAGCGTGACACCGAGCGCGTAGAGATCGGCACCGACGCTCGGACGCGCGCCATCCTGCCGCATCAGCTCCGGTGCCAGATACGGCAAGACGGTATCGGCCGGATGCCGCAGCGCGGCGCAGGGTTCCTCAACGGCCACGGCATATCCGAACCCCGTGAGCCGCATGCGCCCATCGTCGTCGAGCAGGAAGCTTTCTGGCCGGATCACACCTTGCAGCAGGCCGCGCCCATGCATGGCCGCCACGGCCCTGACCGCGCCGATTGCCAGTTCCAGGCGGGCGGCGATCGGGACGTCTTCGCGCTCGCTGGCGTTCACCATGCCGAATTGGGTGGAGGCCTCGGCGTCGCTGATCAGCACAAGCCGGTCAGGCGTCCAGATCGTGGCCGCCGGTATCGCCGCCCACGATGACTCCATGCGCGTGGCAAGCCGCGCCGCGTTCCGCAGGCGCTCGCACACGGCCGTGGCCGTCAGCGGCGCGCTTTGGGCAAACCAGTGGGTCTGCGAGACCGGGTCAAACAGTCGGCAGGACTGGACGTGATTTCCCGTCAGCAGCACGGTCGATTCGACCCGCGCAAGCCAGACAGGGTCGAAGGCCGGCACGGGAGCATGTTCGATGCGGGAGAGGGAGGTCATGCTGGTGGCGATGGGCTGGCTCGTGGGGGGCGAGTGCGTCGTCACGCATTCTAGCCGTGCCCCGCAATACGTGTATTGCGCGTGTGGTGGTCAACTGCTATGCGTCGGCGAACTGGCGTGCCCGCCGCGCGGCATCCCTGTAAAGGCCGAGTTCCTGACCCATCAGCACGAGATCCGCAAAGGAGCGCGCGTTCATCTTGCGCATGGCCTGGCCCCGGTGAATCTTGACCGTCACTTCGCTGATGCCGATCTCGCCAGCGATCTGCTTGTTCAGCAGGCCGGACACCGCCATGCCCATGACTTCCGCCTCGCGTGGTGTCAGCGTGGCAAAGCCGCGACGGATCGCATCGGTCCTGCGCATCCCACGCCGCCGCGACCTGTCCCTGTCAAGGGCGGCGGACACGGCGGCAATCAGCGACGTCTCCAGAATCGGCTTGGTCAGGAAATCCACCGCGCCCGCCTTCATTGCGGCCGCCGTCATCGCCACATCGCCATACCCCGTCATGAAGATGATCGGCATCCCCACGCCGGACTGGCCGAGCCGCGACTGCAGGTCGAGCCCGCTGGCGCCGCCCAGCCTGACGTCTAGCAGCAGGCAGCACGGCGTATCGGGAAGCGGATAGGCCATCAGCTCGGCTTCCGATGCGAACAGCGCCACATCCATGTCCAGCGAGCGAAAGAGGCCGCCGAGCGCGTCGAGCACCATGGCGTCGTCGTCCAGCACGAGTACCGTGCCAGGTTCGTACTCGGCACTTGCGGCGGGTTCCAGGCAAGTAGAAGTCACGGCAATGTCACAGGAAGTTCATGGTCCATGCGCCGGCGCGCCAATGCGGTGCATTTCAGCATAGCGCCCGGATGCGTGCCACCCATACCAATGTCGTAGTTGCCAGCCCGCCGCTGCCCTCCCCCCCGACCGATGCCGTCCACCTATACGAAAGGTGTATGGCGTAGCCTCCCCGCGGCACCTACGCTGCGCACTGCCTCTTGCGGATGGGGCGGGTGGAGCCGATGGGCGGAACAGCCGATGCGAAGGCACGCGGCCAGCACATCCTCCGCCCGCGCCCCTTCGCCAACCCCGCTACCCAAGGAGCGACCCCATGTCCAACCCCAAGCTCGAAGTCCTGACCCCGCAGAACAGCCAGCTCATCATCATCGACCATCAACCGCAGATGGCCTTCGGCGTGCAGTCGATGGACCGCCAGGCGATGAAGAACAACGTGGTGGGTCTGGCCAAGGCGGCAAAGATCTTCAATATCCCGACCACCATCACCACGGTGGAGAGCGAGTCGTTCTCGGGCTTCACCTACCCGGAACTGCTGGACGTTTTCCCCAACACCAAGACGCTCGAGCGCACCTCGATGAACTCGTGGGACGACCAGAAGGTACGTGACGCGCTAAAGGCCAACGGCCGCAACAAGGTCGTGGTGGCCGGTCTGTGGACCGAGGTGTGCAACACCACGTTCGCGCTGTGCGCAATGCTCGAAGGCAACTACGAGATCTACATGGTGGGTGATGCGTCGGGCGGCACCAGCAAGGAAGCGCACGACTACGCGATGCAACGCATGGTGCAGGCCGGCGCGGTGCCCGTGACCTGGCAGCAGGTGTTGCTCGAATGGCAGCGCGACTGGGCCCACCGCGACACGTATGACGCCGTGATGAAGCTGGTCAAGGAACACTCGGGCGCGTACGGCATGGGCGTCGACTACGCCTACACGATGGTCCACAAGGCAGCGCAGCGCACCGCCACGACGCACGAGTCCCTGGCGCCGGTCCCGGCCCGCTGATCCGCGCCGCAGAGGGACATCCAGGCATCCACCTACCCTTCTCTCCAGGAACAGACCATGAGCTACATCACCGCTGAGGACGGCACGCAGATCTTCTACAAGGACTGGGGCTCCGGCCGGCCGGTCGTGTTCTCGCACGGCTGGCCGCTCAATGCCGACGCGTGGGATGCCCAGATGCTGTTCCTGGTGCAGAAGGGCTTTCGTGTGATCGCGCATGACCGCCGCGGCCACGGCCGCTCGGACCAGCCCGCGCAGGGCAACGACATGGACACGTATGCCGACGATCTGGCTGCGCTGCTCGTGGCGCTGGACATCAAGGGCGCCACGCTGGTCGGCCACTCCACCGGCGGCGGCGAAGTGGCGCGCTACATTGGCCGGCACGGCACGCAGCGCGTGGCCAAGGCCGTGCTGATCGGCGCGGTGCCGCCGATTATGGCCAAGACCGCGTCCAATCCCAACGGGTTGCCGATCGACGTGTTCGACGGTATCCGCAAAGGCGTAGCCGACAACCGTTCGCAGTTCTACAAGGACCTGGCCGTGCCGTTCTTCGGCTTCAACCGTCCCGGCGCCAAGGTCTCGCAAGGCACCATCGACACATTCTGGGCGCAGGGCATGGCGGGCGGCATCGTCGGCGAGTACGCCTGCATCCACGAGTTCTCGGAAGTGGACTACACCGAGGATCTGAAGAAGATCGACGTGCCCACGCTGGTCCTGCACGGTGACGACGACCAGATCGTGCCGATCGACAACGCCGGCCGCCTCTCTGCCAAGCTGGTGAAGAACGCCACGCTCAAGGTGTACCCGGGCGCGTCGCACGGCATGTGCGTGGTCAATGCCGACGCGGTCAATGCGGATCTGCTGGCCTTCCTGAATACTTAGGCCAACGCCACCCAACCCTCTACCCGCGGGCAACACATCGCCCCGACCGCCGCCATCGTGCGGCGGCCTCTTTGGAGCTTTTCACCATGTCATCGACCCCCGACCTCATCCTCGTCAACGGCAAGTTCACCACGCTCGACAAGTCCAACCCGCAAGCCGACGCGGTAGCCATCCAGGACGGGCGCTTCACCAGCGTGGGGACGCGCGACGACATCATGAAGCTCGCGGGCGCGCAGACGACGGTGATCGACCTGAACGGCCGGCGAGCGATCCCCGGCCTGATCGACAGCCACATGCACATCATCCGTGGCGGCCTGAACTACAACATGGAACTGCGCTGGGATGGCGTGCGCTCCCTGGCCGATGCGATGCGGATGCTCAAGGACCAGGTGGACCGCACCCCCGCGCCGCAATGGGTGCGCGTGGTAGGCGGCTTCACCGAGCACCAGTTCGCCGAGAAACGGCTGCCGACCATCGACGAACTGAACGCCGTGGCGCCGGACACCCCTGTGTTTATCCTGCACCTGTACGACCGCGCGATCCTGAACGGCGCGGCGCTGCGCACGGTTGGTTATACGAAGGACACCCCCAATCCGCCGGGCGGCGAGATCGTGCGCGATGCCAGCGGCAACCCCACTGGCCTGCTGCTGGCCAAACCCAACGCCACCATCCTCTACGCCACGCTGGCCAAGGGGCCAAAGCTGCCGCTCGAGTACCAGAAGAACTCGACGCGCCATTTCATGCGCGAGGTGAACCGGCTGGGTGTGACTGGCGTGATCGATGCCGGCGGCGGCTTCCAGAATTACCCCGAGGACTACAGCGTCATCGAGGATCTGCACAAGGAAGGCAACCTGACGGTGCGCCTGGCCTACAACCTGTTCACGCAGAAGCCGAAGGCCGAGCTGAACGACTTCACCACTTGGACGTCCACCGTCAAGCCGGGCCAGGGCGATGACCTGTATCGGCACAACGGCGCTGGCGAGATGCTCGTCTACACCGCCGCCGACTTCGAGGACTTTCGCGTCGAGCGGCCCGACATGCCACCGTCGATGGAAGCCGATCTGGAACCGGTGATCCGTCTTCTGGCCGAGAAGCGCTGGCCGTGGCGCCTGCACGCCACCTACGACGAGACGATCACGCGCGCGCTCGATGTCTACGAGAAGGTGGCGCGCGACATTCCGTTCACCGGCCTGAACTGGTTCTTCGATCACGCCGAGACGATCTCCGATCGCAATATCGACCGCATCGCCGCGCTCGGTGGCGGCATCGCCGTGCAGCACCGCATGGCCTACCAGGGCGAGTACTTCGTCGAACGTTATGGCGCGAAAGCCGCCGAGGCCACGCCGCCGATCCGCAAGATGCTCGACAAGGGGGTCAAGGTGGGCGCAGGCACCGATGCGACGCGCGTGGCGTCCTACAACCCGTGGGTGTCGCTGTACTGGCTAACCACGGGCAAGACCGTGGGCGGCATGTCGATGTACCCCCAAGCCAATCTGCTCGATCGCGAAACCGCATTGCGCCTGTGGACCGAGGCCAATACCTGGTTCTCGTCCGAGGAAGGCAAGAAAGGGCAGATCAAGGCCGGCCAGCTCGCCGACCTCGCGGTGCTGTCTGCCGACTATTTCTCGGTGCCCGGTGACGACATCCAGGACATCACGTCCGTGATGACCGTGCTCGGCGGCAAGGTGGTCTACGGCGACGGCGAGTTCGGCAAGCATTCGCCGGAGATTCCGCCCGCGATGCCCGACTGGTCGCCAGCCCGCTACGGCAGCCAGTATCAGCCGCGGCCAACCGCCAAAGCAAAGACGCTGGCGATGAACACCGCCTGCGGCTGCGCGTCGTCATGCGGCGTGCACGGCCATGCGCACGCGAAGGCGTGGACATCGAACATGCCGACGTCCGACGAGAGCGGATTCTGGGGCGCGCTCGGCTGTTCGTGCTGGGCGTTCTGAACCACGGGCCACTTGCCACGTGCCAATCTGAACGGAGACCGGTCATGCCTTCCTCGATGCCTTCGCTGTCATCCGCCGGCGATAGCCCTCACCGGCTGCCGCGCTGGCTGCACTGGGTCGCGTTGTTGCTGCTGTGCGCGGCCTACCTGCAGGGCGGACTGGTCAAGCTGTTCGACTTTCCCAGCGCGATGGCCGAGATGCAGCACTTCGGCCTGTCGCCGGCTGGCCCGCTGGCGGCGGGAACCATCGCGCTGGAACTGGGCGCATCGGCCATGATCCTGAGCGGACGCGGCCGTTGGCTCGGCGCGCTGGCGCTGGCCGCATTCACACTGGCAGCGACATTCCTGGCCAACAGCTTCTGGAACGCTCCGCCCGATGCCCGTTTCGGCATGGCCAATGCATTCTTCGAGCACCTGGGTCTGGTCGGCGGCTTCGTGCTGGTGGCCTGGCATGACCTGCGAGCGTAGAGACGACAGATAGTCCACATGACGCAATCCGCCTCGACGGCAAACGCTCCCGCCTCCACAGGTACCTTCGCGCCGCTTGCGCAATCGACCTTCGCGGTCCTGTGGGTAGCGACGATCCTCGGCAATATCGGCAGCTTCATGCGCGACGTGGCCAGCGCATGGCTGGCCACCGACCTGTCGACCTCGCCGGCTGCGGTGGCCACCATCCAGGCCGCATCGACGCTACCGGTGTTCCTGCTTGCGATTCCCGCCGGTGTGCTGTCCGACATCCTTGACCGCCGCCGCTTCCTGATCGTGATCCAGCTCTGTCTGGCCTTGGTCAGCGGCTCGCTGATGCTGCTGGCATGGCGACAGTCGCTGACGATCGAACTCCTGATCGCGCTGGCGTTCGCCGGCGGCATCGGTTCGGCGATGATGGGGCCGACCTGGCAGTCGATCGTGCCGGAACTGGTTCCCGCCAACACGCTGCGGCAGGCCGTGGCGCTCAACTCGCTTGGCGTGAACATCGCGCGCGCCATCGGGCCGGCCACCGGCGGCCTGCTGCTGGCTGCGTTCGGCGCGGCCGCAACTTATGGAGCGGACCTGCTCAGCTACGTGTTCGTGGTTGCCGCATTGATCTGGTGGCATCGGCCCCAGCGACCGGTCGACCCGCTACGCGAGCACTTCTTCAGCGCGGCCCGCGCCGGGCTGCGTTTCACGCGGGCGCACAGCAAGCTCCATGTCGTGCTGGCCCGTACCGCCGTGCATTTCGCGTTCGGCAGCAGTGTGTGGGCACTGTTGCCGCTCGTGGCGCGCAAGCTGCTCCATGGCAGCGCGGGGCTCTACGGCGTGATGCTCGGGGCGGTCGGGCTGGGCGCAATTCTTGGCGCGTTGCTCATGCCGCGTCTGCAGAAGCGGCTCGACGCCGACGGGATGGTGCTGCTGTCCGCCATCGTCACGGCCGTCGTGATGGCCGCGCTCTCCGTCGCGCCACCCGTCTGGCTGGCGCTGGTGCTGCTGTTGCTGTTGGGCGCGGCATGGATCATGGCGCTGACCACGTTCGGCGGCGTGGCGCAAGCCATCCTGCCCAACTGGGTGCGTGGCCGCGCGCTGGCGGTCTACCAGATGGTCTTCAACGGCGCGCTGGCCGGTGGCAGCCTGCTCTGGGGCTTCGTGGCGCAGGCGCTCGGCACGCCCCCCGCGCTGCTGATCGCCGGCTCGGGCCTGGTAGTCGCCGCGCTGGCGCTGCACCGGCTGCGTCTGCCGCACGGCGAAGACGACCTTGGCCCGGCCGGCCACTGGCCCGAGCCCGAAATGGCCGACGAGATCGCGCACGATCGCGGCCCGGTGATGATCCTGATCGAGTACCTGATTGCCCCGGCCAACCGGGACGGCTTCCTGCACGCCGTGCACCGGCTCTCCGAAGAGCGGCTGCGCGATGGCGCATTCAGTTGGGGCGTGATGGAAGACCCCACCAATCCCGAATTGATGACCGAGTGGTTTCTGGTCGAGTCATGGGCCGAGCACCTGCGGCAACACCGCCGCGTGCCGAACGCCGATGCCGACCTGCAGCGAGAAGTGACCGCGTTCCATGGTGGCACGACGCCACCGCGTGTGCGGCATCTGCTGGGCGTGGGACTGCCACCGAACAAGCGATGACGCACCTGCCGCCCCCCCCTGTTTCCTATGACCCGTTTCGTATTGCGACATATCGTGAGGCTCGCATGAAGCTCTATCTGATCTCATTGGGCGCCGGCATCCTGGTCGGCATCATCTACGCGCTGATGCAGGTCCGCTCGCCCGCCCCGCCAGCGGTGGCCCTGATCGGCCTGCTCGGTATGCTTATCGGCGAGCAGGTAGTACCGCCGATCAAGCGCATGATCGCGGGGGAGCCCGTCACCGTGGCGTGGTTCCACCAGGAATGCATGCCGAAGATCACGGGCACGCCCGGCCCGACACTGGCCGCGGCCGACACCAAGGAGAGCAAGCCGGAGCAATGAGGGCCCCATTGAGGCCAATGTCCGGAGCACCGTGTGACTGCCCTTCCCCTAATCGCGATCGTTGACGATGACGCCTCCGTCAGGGACGCCATGGGGCAACTGGTGCGTTCGTTCGACCTGGCCGTGGAACTCTACGCCAGCGGGCAGGCACTGCTGCAGTCCGCTTCGATCGGGCGTATCCGGTGCGTGGTCTGCGACGTGCGAATGCCGGGCATCGACGGGTTCGCGCTCTGCACGGCGCTGCGCGCGCTCGGGCTCGATGTGCCGGTCATCCTCATGACCGCCTATGCCCAGGATGGCGAGGAACAGCGCGCCCTTGACGTGGGCGCCACCGGATTCCTCGGCAAGCCGTTTCAGGAGAGAGAATTGCTCCGGTGCCTGGCGCGTGCGCTGGCCAGCGGCGAGAGTGGGTCGGGGATCTGACGCGCGGGCTATCCGGCGTCGTCCTGCACCAGCCCGAGAGACTGGGCCATGATGACCAGTTCGGCGAAAGTGCGGGCCTGCATCTTGCGCATGGCGTGACCGCGATAGATCTTGACCGTGGCCTCGCTGATGCCGAGGTCGTCGGCGATCTGCTTGTTCATCAGGCCACGCGCCGCCAGTTGCATGACTTCCTGCTCCCGGCCGGTCAGGGTGTCGAAATGGTCGCGAAGCTGCCGGCTCTGCGCCTCGGCCTCGCGCTGCGCCCGGTCGCGCTGCAAAGCCTCGTCAACGGCGTCGAGCAGGTCCTGGTCGCGGAATGGCTTGGCGATGAAGTTGACGGCGCCGGCCTTCATGGCCGCCACCGTCATCGGGACGTCACCTCGGCCGGAGATGAATACGATCGACGCATGGCGGCCCGCCCGGTTGAGCGTGGCCTGCAGGTCGAGGCCGCTCGCGCCATGCAGATGCACATCGAGCACGATGCAGGTGGGCCGATCCGGAATGCCGTGCGCGAGCAACTCCTCGGCCGAGGCGAACGACTCCGCCGCTAGTCCCGCCGAGCGGAACAGGCTGGATAGCGCCACGCGCACATCCTGATCGTCATCGACGACCAGCACCGCGCTTTCTTCACTTTCACCACCCTCTTCGATCCTGTCGCGCATCATGGCGATCCTGGGGGCATTTGTTCCGGGAAGTGGGATTATCGGCGCTTTGCCCTGAAATGCAAGCGGCCACGCGATCCGCCCCGGGTGTTCTGCCCCGGGACGCATCGACGTGGCCGTTGCGTGTCACCAGCTACCGGCGAGAAGCCGGTCTGAGGTCTACGGTCAGGTCTCCTTCTTGCCGATGAACACCATGCGTAGCGCCGGCACGATCACCAGCAGCATGATCGGCCCGATCAACATGCCGCCCACCACCACGGTGGCCAGCGGACGCTGCACCTGGCTGCCGATTCCGGTGGAGATGGCCGCCGGCAGCAAGCCGATACATGCCGAAAGCGCTGTCATCAGCATCGGGCGCATCCGCTGCTGGGCCGCCTGCGACATCGCCGCTTCGGACTTCAGCCCCTGTTCACGCAACTGGTTGTAGTAGGTGATCATCAGGATGCCGTCCATGACCGATACCCCGAACAGCGAGACGAAGCCGATGGCCGCCGAGATACTGAAATCCAGACCGGTCACGAACAGCGCGATCACGCCCCCGGCGATGGCGAACGGAATGCCCGCGAGCGTCATGACGCTGTCCCGCAGCGAGTTGAACAGACCGTACAGCAGCACCATGATCATCACGATGCTGATCGGCACGATCAGCGCAAGCCGCTTCTTCGCCAGTTCCAGTTGCTCGAACTCGCCCGCCCACTGGATGCGGTAGCCCTCGGGTAGCTTGATCTTGCTGGCGATACGCGCCTGCGCTTCCGCCACCGTGCTGCCCAGGTCGCGGTCACGCACGCTGAACTTGATCGGGATGTATCGCTGGTTGCGCTCGTGATAGATGTACGACGCCCCGGTATCCAGTGATATGTCCGCCAACGCGCTCAACGGAATATAGGCATTCGCGCCATCCGCTGTCTGGTACGCCACCTTGATGTTGCGGATCGCGTCGATACTGCCGCGATACTCGGGCGCCATACGCACCGTCAGCGAGAACTGCCGGTCGCCTTCGAGCACGGTCGTCGCCTGCGTGCCACCCAGCGCGGCCTCCACCACCGAGTTGACATCGCCGGTGTTAAGCCCGTAACGCGCCGCCGCCTCGCGGTTGATCTTGATGTTCAGGTTGGGCTGACCCAGCACGCGGAACACGCCAAGGTCCGACACGCCCCGGATCTCCTTCATCTCGTGCAGCACCTGGTCGGCCAGCTTCTCGAGCGTGGGCAGGTCGCGGCCGACGATCTTCACCGAGTTCGCGCCCTTCACGCCGGAAAGGCCTTCCTGGACATTGTCCTGGATGTACTGCGAGAAATTCAGCGAGATCCCTGTGAACTCGTTGGCGAACTCCTTCTGCACCTGCGCGACCAGCTTGTCCTTGGTCATGCCCGCCGGCCATTCATCCATCGGCTTGAGCGGTACGAAGAACTCCGCGTTGAAGAAGCCCGCCGCATCGCTGCCATCGTCTGGACGGCCATGCTGGGACACCACCGTCGCCACTTCAGGATGCGACAGCAGGATCTTGCGCATTCGCGCCACTGACGGCACGCCGGCCTCCAGCGAAACGGTTGGCGGCATGGTGGCGCGAATCCAGAGGTTGCCCTCTTCCAACGCCGGCAGGAACTCGGTGCCCAGCAGCGGCATCAACGCCCCCGTCACCGCCAGCACGCCGGCGCCAATCGCCACCGACAGCTTCTTGTTGCCAAGCGACCATTTGAGCGCGGGCTCATAGATACGATGCAGCCAGCGCACCAGGATGGTTTCCTTCTCCTCGATGTGCTTGGGCAGCAGATAGGTGCACAGCACCGGCGTCACCGTGAACGTGGCGATCAGCGCGCCCAGCAGCGCATAGCCATAGGTACGCGCCATCGGCCCGAAGATCTGCCCTTCCACACCCTGCATCGTGAACAGCGGGACGAACGCCGCCACCGTGATGGCCGCCGAGAAAAACACCGCCTTGTCCACCTGCAGCGCGCTCACGAAGATCATGCGGATGCGGTCCGTGATACCCGCGCCCTTGCCGATCGCCCGCGCGTCCCGACTCATCAGCAGTCGCTGCTGATCCGCCAGCGGCATCTGGAAGTTCCGGAATATGTTCTCCACCAGAATCACCGAGGAGTCCACGATGATCCCGAAGTCGACCGCCCCCACCGACAAGAGGTTGGCGGATTCTCCCAGCATCACCAGGATCATGATGCTGAAGAAGAGCGCGAACGGTATGTTGACGCTGACGATCACCGCGCTGCGCAGATCGCCCAGGAATACCCACTGGATGAAGAACACCAGCAGACAGCCGAACAGCAGGCTGTGCAGCACCGTGTGCGTGGTGACCGAGACCAGCGTCGAACGGTCGTAGTACGGCTCCATCTTCACGCCGGCAGGCAGCGTGCCGTCGCTGTTGATCTTGTCGATCTCGGCCTTGACGCGCGCCACCACCTCGTTGGTTTGCAGCGTCCGGTTCATCACGACGATGGCAGTGACCACGTCGTCCTGGTTGTCACGCCCGGAGCGACCCAGGCGCGGCGTGAAGCCGATCTTGACCTTGGCGACGTCCTTGACCTGCACGGGCACGCCATTGTGCTGTGTCAGCACCACCTGTTCGATGTCCTTGGTGTCCTCGATCAGGCCTACGCCACGTATGTTGACCGACTGCTGTCCAAGGTTGATGGTCCGGCCGCCAACGTTGATGTTGGCGTTACCCAGCGCGGAGATCATCTGCTGCAGCGTGATGTTGTACGCGTCGAGCTTGTGCAGGTCGGCCTCGACGTCGTACTCCTTGGTCGTGCCACCCCAGCTCACCACCTGCGCCACGCCCGGCACCGTCTTCAGTCGCCGTTCGAGCACCCAGTCCTGCAGCGTGCGCAGATTTGTCAGCCCGAAGTGCGCCGGCCCCCTGAGCTGGTAGCGGTAGATTTCACCGACCAGGCTCGACGCCTGGATCTGCGGCTGCACGTTGTTCGGCAGGCTGACGTTCTGCTGCAGGTTGAGCGCGGCCTGCGTATAGGCGAAGTAGTAGTCGACGCCGTACTTGAACGTCACCCGCACGAACGACAGGCCGTAAAACGAGGTCGAGCGGATGCTTTCCACGCCCGGCGTGGCGGCCAGCCCCACTTCCATGGGCACCGTGTAGTAGCGCTCCATCTCCTCGGCGGACAAGCCCGGCGCCTGCGCGGTGATCTCGAGAATCACCGGTGCGGGGTTCGGATAGGCTTCGATGTTCAGCTTCGAGTAGGCGAACAAGCCGGCCCCGGCAAATACCAGGAGGAAAAGCAGAATGAGCGGCCGTCGCGTCAGCGACAACCGAAGTACGTTCCTGAGCACGGAGGCCTCGTCTTCGAATTCTTCGGGATGACTGGGGAGCGGTCGATACGCTTACTGAGCGGCCAGTGCCGCGGCATTGCTCAGGAACAATGCCCCTTCGCTCGCCACAAGCTCGCCCGGCGCAAGGCCGCTGAGAATCTGCACCAGACCGTCCTGGGTCTGTCCGACCGTGACCACGCGGCGCTCGAAGCGGCGCTGATCCGTGGTCGTCCATACGGTCATCGTGCCGTCGCCTTCGCGCACCAGACCATCGGCGGCGACCGCCGCGGAATGATCTGGCTCACCGGTGCGTATCGAGAAGGATGTGATCATCCCCGGCCGCAGTTCGTGCTTCGGGTCCTTGACCTCGGAACGGACCATCAGACGGTGCGTGGCGGAGTCGATGGACGCACCCGTCGTCGTGATGGTTCCGGCGAACTCCCGCCCCGGAAAGGCCATCGCATGGACCTTGACTGCCTGTCCCACCTTCAGCAGCGGGCTGTCTGCTTCGGTCACGAATGCCTGCATCCAGACCGTGGAGATATCGGAAACCGTGATTGGTGCCGGGCTGTTGCCGGGCTGGACCAGCAGGCCCGGCTGTGCATTGCGCGCCGTCACGCGGCCCGCTATCGGGCTGAACACGGTCAGGACCGGATCGGTGCGACGTTGTTCGATGATGCGATCCATTTCGGACGCGCTCTTGCCGAAGATGGCGACGGCGTCGCGCGCTGCCTTGTAGGCGGCTTCCGCGGCCTGCTGATCGGAGATGGCCTGGTCGAGATCCTTCTGCGCGATACCCTGGATCTCAAAGAGCTGATGCGCGCGCTCCAGCGCCTTGGCATTGAGCTTGCGCGCGCCGGCTGCGGAGATCAGCGTCGATTCGGCCTGGACCAGATCCGGGCTCTCGATATCGAACAACGGTGCTCCCTTGGCCACGTCTTCGCCAACCTTGACGAACACGTTGCGGACCTTGCCCTGGTAGGCCGTGAACACCTGGACCGAGCGGTCCTGATTGAAGTCGATATTACCGACGGCTTCACGCTGGTTGGCGAACGCATAGTCTTGCACCGACACGACCTTGACCGTACCCATCTGGGTCTGGGTCAGCGTGACGGACGACCCGCGCGGCGCCACCTTGGGCGCCGACGGACCGCCCTGACCAAAGCCTTTCTCCGGGCCGTAGAGCGGGCTGGGCTGCGTCCACGCGTTGAATGCGAACATCAACCCCACCAGGACCACAGCGGTGGCGCCCCCGCCCAGGATGGCGGACTTGGCATCGAAACGCATGGACTAACCCTCTGGATTCTGAAAACTTGGGCAAATGATGAGAGTTCGCCGCGTCACGGTCTACTGTGATTAATGACAGTGGCCTGGCCGGCGCATCGCTCATAGAATCCGCCCAGCGCTACCAATAGCTCTACCAACAGCACCAGCCATCGCTTTGAGGTCACGGCCCATGCTGCCAGATCACCGCAGCCCTTCCATTCGTTCGAGAATCCCATTCGCCGGCACGGCTTGCGCCCTGGCCGTTTGCGGCGTTCTGACGGCGTGCGCCGTCGGCCCCAATTTCCAGACGCCCAAGGCGCCTGATGCCACCGCGTACACACCCAAGCCGCTGCCCACCGAGACGGCATCCGCGCCGGTGCAAGGCGGCGAAGCCCAGCGCTTCGTGGAAGGCATGCAGATCCCCGAGCAGTGGTGGAGCATGTTGCACTCGGAAAAGCTCGACCGCTTTATCGCGGCAGCGATGAAGGCCAATCCGACGGTGACGGCCGCGCAAGCAGCGCTGCGGCAGGCCCAGGCGCAAGTGCGCGCGCAGCAGGGCTTCTTCTTCCCGACCATCTCGGGTTCCTATTCGCCATCGCGGCAGCGCAATGCGGTAGGAACGATCTCGCCGACGCTGACGTCTGGCGATCCGCTCTTCAACCTGCACACGGCGGAACTGTCGATCAGCTACGCGCCCGATGTGTTCGGCCTGAACCGCCGACGGGTGGAATCGCTGCAGGCGCTCGAGGATGCGCAGCGTTTCGAGGTGGAGGCTACCTACCTGACGCTGGCATCGAACATCAGCCTGGCCGCTATCGAGGAAGCTTCGTTGCGCGCCCAGATCGACGCGCAACAACGCATCGTCGCCATCGAGACCAAGCTGTACAACCTGCTGCAGAAGCAATTCACGCTCGGGTTCGTCAGCGGTCTCGAAGTGGCCGCGGCCCGGGCCCAGCTTGCGCAAGCCGAGCAGGCATTGCCAGGACTGCGCAAGCAACTGGCCCTGCAGCGCGACCTGCTGGCTGCGCTGGCCGGCAAGCTGCCGGCCGATCCGCTCGACGCCGAGTTCACGTTCGACGATTTCAAGTTGCCGGCGGAACTTCCGGTGTCGCTGCCGTCTGAACTGGTGCGGCAGCGCCCGGACGTGCGCGCGGCCGAAGCCCAACTGCATTCGGCCACGGCGGAAGTCGGCGTGGCTATCGCCAACATGCTGCCGCAGCTCACCATCACTGGCTCATACGGCGGCACGGCCACCATGTTCAACCAGATGTTCAGCGCCGGCAACGTCTTCTGGAGCCTGGCGGGCAACGTCGCGCAAACCTTCTTCGCGGGCGGCACGATGCTGGCGCTCAAGCACGGCGCCGATGCCGCGCTCGTGCAGGCGGAGGCCCAGTACCGCAGCACCGTCATCAACGCGTTCCAGAACGTGGCCGATACGCTGCACGCGATCGACGCCGATGCGGAAACGCTGCGTGCGGCCATCACCTCGGAGCAGGCCGCGCGCACGACGCTGGAGATCACCGAGAAGCAACTGTCGAGCGGCTACGTCAATGTGCTGGCAGTGCTCAACGCCGAACAGACGATGCGCACGGCCACGCAGGCCACGGCACAGGCGCAGGCCGCGCGCTTCACGGATACCGTGGCGCTCTACCAGTCTCTGGGTGGCGGCTGGTGGAATCGCCAGGCCGAAGGTACGCAGGTGGGTGACGCGGGCAAGCCGGCCCGCGCCGAAGTCGCTACGCGCTGAGCGGCGCTGGCGCTGGCGCTTCTGGCAGCCTGAGCAAGAAGCGCGAGCCCGTGCCTTCCGCGCTTCGCACCGACACCGTGCCGCCATGCAATTCGGCGGCCAGCCGGACGATATAGAGACCCACGCCCGCGCCGGCGGTGCCGGTCACGTTGGCGCCACGCACATATCGCTCGAACACGTGGCCGAGATC
Organism: Cupriavidus sp. Met-2; assembly: GCF_049843575.1. Classification (NCBI taxonomy): domain Bacteria; kingdom Pseudomonadati; phylum Pseudomonadota; class Betaproteobacteria; order Burkholderiales; family Burkholderiaceae; genus Cupriavidus; species Cupriavidus sp. Met-2. Next base: position 316,154 of record NZ_JBBHZL010000003.1, on the reverse strand, counting down.
CTTCTCCGGAATGCCGATGCCCTGGTCCGCGACGCAAATCAGGATCGCGCCCGATTCCATCGATACATCCACGCTGACCGGCGTCTTCGGCGGCGAGTACTTGACGGCATTCCCGATCAGATTGCTCACGGCCTGGAACAGCAAACGTGCATCGCCATGGAAAACCTCGGGTACGTCGGCGTGCCACTGCTCGACAATCTGCGCATCCGGCGAACTTTCGCGATGCATCTCGCAGACCTCGTGCACAAGCAGGTGTAACGAGAACTCCGTGCGTTGAAACGCCCCCGGTGTTGCCAGGTCAAGCACCTGCGATGCCCCGAGCATATCTTCGATCAGCGCGGTCATCCGCCGCACCGCCGCTCGGATTCTGCTCGAACGATCCTGCACCGCCTCAAGCGACAGCGGCGGCTTGATATGGCTCAGGCGCTGCGCGTAGCCGTCGATCACGGTCAACGGGGTACGGAATTCGTGCGACACCATCGACACGAAGTTGCGCTGCAGCTCCGCCATGCGCCGCTCGTTGGCCAGCGTGATTTCCAGCGTGCGGGCCTGCTCGGCCAGCGTGGCGCGGCTTTGCGCCAGCGCCACCGTGTTATCGCGGAACCGGACCACGGCGCGAGCGATCTCGCCCACTTCGTCGGGGCGCTCGGTCGATGGGATGTCGATCTCGGTTTCGTTGTCGGAGATCCGGTGCATCCGGTCAACCAGTTCCGCGATTGGATTGGTCACAGCCGTGACGAAGTAAAGCACGCCGGCAATCATCAGCAGCGCCGCCACGATGATCGCGTTCACGATCAGGTCCCTGGCATGCCGGTAGGCTACGGCCTCCGCCTGGGTAGCCTCGTTCGCACCGGTGACGTTGCGCTCGGTCAGCGTGGCCAGCGTGGCATTGGCCACAGTGAAGGCGCGTCGGGACTCCTGGTAGTAAAGCGCGATGGCGTCGGTCTTGTCATCGCGCTGGGAAAGCACCAGCACTCGGTTGGCCAGTTCGCGATATGCCCGCCACTGCTCGCTGAACTGCCGGTAGAGGTCCAGTTCGATGGGGTCATGCTCGATCGTTTCGTAGCGCCGTTTGGCATCCGCGATTTCTTCATCGAGTACCGCGAGCGAACCTTCCGCGCGCCCCCGATCCTTGCCGCGACGCGCGGTCAGCAGTTCACCCTCGGTAGCACGGAAGTCCGAGATGCTGTTGTTGAGATCGCCTGCGATGCGGTTGCTCAGCAGCCAGCGGCCACTGATCTCGGCCGCGACGTTGTGAAAGGCGCTGAGCCGGTTGATGCTGAAAGCGCCCAGCCCGATTACGAGCAGCAGGAACAGGACGAACACCAGCGACAGACGCACGCGCAATCGATTGAGCTGTGCCAGCGGGGCTACGGAAAGCCTGCCCACCGCTATCTTTCCCTCTGCGCTAGACAAGTGGCGCATACATTACCCTGAAGTTGCAAGATGCCGTTCGATTGACGGGTTGCGGCCCGCTCCCCTACAGTAGTGCCCCTACATGGTCACATCCGCAGACAATACTCCCCACCAGATTCTATGCATCGAAGACGATGCAGAGACCGCTACGCTCATCGCGGAAGAACTGACCGAGCGAGGCTTCGCCGTGACCGTCGCCCATGACGGCCAGGAAGGCTTTGCCGCCATTCTGCGCATGCCACCCGATCTTGTCCTGTGCGATGTGGGCATGCCTGTCATGGACGGCTTCGAGGTGCTCGCGAAACTGCGCGCGCTGGCCCCGCGCTATGCTGAAGTGCCTTTCGTTTTCCTAACCGCACTGGCCCAGCGCGATGCCGAACTCAAGGGACGCCGTCTGGGCGCGGACGACTACGTCGCCAAACCCGTGGATTTTGACATCCTTGAGAGCATTATCGAAGCGCGGCTGTCGCGCGCTGTCAAACCGCAACAACGCACCCCGCAGAACGTCACGCTGAGCGAGCGCGAGATCGAGGCGCTTTCATGGTCCGCGCGCGGCAAGACGTCGGGCGAGATCGCGACGATCCTGGGGCTGTCGAAGCGGACGGTCGATTTCCATATCGACCGCGCCAGGGAGAAACTGGGCGTGGCCACGCGGGTCGAAGCCGTGGTGCGCGCGGCCACCGAGGGGTTCATCAAACCGTAGGCGCCGATCAGTCGTCGTCGTGCCAGCGGTGCCATTCACGACGGCGGTACTCGTGCTCGCGCCATTCGTGCTCGCGCCACTCCCGGCCGCGCCAGCCATCGTAGTAGCCCGGCGCCACCACGACCGGCCGCGGTGCCACATAGACCGGAGGCGGCGGCGCGACATACACCGGGGCCGGTTGGTAGTAGACCGGCGCCGCCGGTGCCACAACGACACCGGGAATGCCGATGCCAATCCCTACATCCACGCGAGCCAGCGCGCTGCCCGATGCCAGTGCCGCCACGCCGGCCACGATGCCGGCAATCATGATTCGTTTCATATGCAGTACCTCCTGCGTGCAAGTCTATGAGCGCCCGGGTTCGTCTTGTCTTTGCGAACTGTTAGCGCGGTTATGACGTGTAACGGAGATATCCATCGAACGTTGACGAATCAGACACATCCTTGGCCGGAAGCTTTGTAAGGGATTGTTGCCGCGTTGCGCACTATGGCTACGCTAAGTCTTGTACGAAAGAATGGCTTCTCGTTTTCGCAGCGCCGCTGCTTAATGAAGACTTAATGCGGCCCTTGTACAACCTTAGCGCACGCACCGCGGCTTAATCCAGCCTTAAGACAACGAACATGCGATGAACACTTCCACCACACATCACGCACTCAGCAAGGTGCCCGAGATCACGCTGGGCTTCTGGCTCATCAAGATCGCCGCCACCACGCTTGGGGAAACCGGCGGCGATGCCTTGTCGATGTCGCTGAATCTCGGCTACCTCGTCAGCACGGCGATATTCGCGGTGGTATTCCTTGCCGCCGTTTCCGCGCAGATCCGCGCGCGCGCTTTCCGGCCCGCGCTGTACTGGTTGACCATCGTCGCCACGACCACCGTCGGCACCACGCTCGCGGACTTCGCGGACCGCTCGCTCGGCATCGGCTATGCCGGAGGCAGCGCACTGCTGCTGGCGCTGCTCCTGCTGTCGCTGGCCGCGTGGTATCGCTCGATGGGAACGGTGTCGGTGGACACGGTCAACTCGCCGAAGGCCGAGCTGTTCTACTGGGTGACGATCATGTTCTCGCAGACACTCGGCACGGCGCTGGGCGACTGGACCGCCGACACCATCGGCCTGGGCTATCTGGGCGGAATGCTCGTTTTCGTCACGCTGCTCGCGGCGCTTGCCGCGGCCTACTACTGGACCAGCATCTCGCGCACCCTGCTGTTCTGGGCCGCCTTTATCCTGACCCGTCCGCTCGGTGCCGTGGTCGGCGACTTTCTTGACAAGCCGCTGCAATCGGGTGGGCTGGCGCTGAGCCGCTTCTCGGCGTCGGCCGTGCTGGTCTCGTTCATGGTGATCTGCATCCTGCTGCTGCCCCAGCGGGCGGCGGCCCGCGCAAGCCATTGAGCGGCGCTATGATGCGTGATGTCGGACACCGTTGGCATGGAGAACGCGATGCGGGTGCTGCTGGTCGAGGATGACCGCATGATCGGACAGGTGGTGCAGGACGCCCTGAAGGACGCCTCCTGCGCCGCCGACTGTGTCGAGGATGGACAGGCCGCACTGGACGCGCTGGATCGCCAACACTATGACGTGGTCTTGCTGGATCTGGGCCTGCCACGCAAGAGCGGCCATGCGGTGCTGACTTCGCTGCGCGCGCGTGGCAGCGCCGTGCCGGTGCTGATCCTCACGGCGCGGGACGCACTCGAAGACCGCATCGGCGGGCTCGATGCGGGCGCCGACGATTATCTGGTCAAGCCATTCGAGATGGATGAACTGCTCGCGCGAATGCGGGCTGTGTGGCGCCGGAGAAGTGGTCTGGCGTCATCGGTGCTCGGCAATGGCCGCGTCTCGCTGGATCTGTCGACCCGGCAGGCCACCCTGACGGGCGGCGCGCCCCAGCAACTCACGAATCGCGAGTTCGCGCTGCTGCAGGCGTTGCTGGCACGCCCAGGCGCAATCCTGTCGCGTGCCGAGCTTGAAGAGCGCATCTATGGCTGGGGCGATGAAGTGGAAAGCAATGCGGTCGAGTTCCTGATCCACGGCCTGCGCAGGAAGCTTGGCAGCACCATCATCAGAAACGTCAGGGGGGTGGGATGGCAGGTGCCGAAGGAAGGCTGAAACACGCCGGGCCAAAGCACTCGGTCCAGCAACGGCTATCCCTCTGGGTATCGCTGGCGATCCTCGCGGTGGCGCTCATCGGCGGCATCTTTTCGTTTGCCTCCGCGTTCCGCGAAGCCAACATCATGCAGGACGACCTGCTGCGGCAGGTGTCGATGCTGTTCGACGCGCAGCATCTGCCCGCGCCCCATCTGGCGGACGCTGGCAGACTGCCGCACAGCGACGAGGAAGCCCGCGTCATTGTGCAGACCCTGTCACCGGGCGGTGACAGCGCCCGGCAGATACTGGCATTGCCCGCCAGCGCGCCCGATGGTCTCGGCACCTTCGAAGTCGACCACGAGTCCTACCGCGTGCTGATCCGGACGCTGCCGACCGGCCAACGCATTGCCGTTGCCCAGGAAACCGGCATGCGCGACGAGATCGCGCGCAACAGCGCACAAGTTACTGTGTTGCCGTTTCTGGTGCTCGTACCGGTGCTGCTGCTGATCGTGGCCTATCTGGTCCGCCAGATGTTCCGCCCCATCTCCACCCTTTCCACTGACATCGACCAGCGCGGCGAGCACGAACTGTATCCACTGCCGGAAGACGAGCTTCCCGCCGAAGTCCGTCCTTTCGTGGTGGCCATCAACCGGCTGCTGGCCCGTATCGCGCAGGCCATGGAGATGCAGCGCCGCTTCGTCGCCGACGCGGCGCACGAACTGCGCTCGCCGATGACCGCGCTATCGCTGCAGGCCGAACGGCTCGAACGCACCGAGATGCCCGAGGCGGCGCGCACCCGGCTGGCCACCCTGCGGCGCGGCATCGAACGCAGCCGCGCCCTGCTGGAACAGTTGCTGAGTCTCGCACGTGCCCAATCGGCAACCGCCGCGCCAGCGCCAGAGGAAAGCATCTCCGTGCGGCACGCCTTCCGGCGCGTGCTGGAAGACCTGATGCCACTGGCCGATTCGCGTCACATCGACATTGGCGCGGTTGGCGACACCGACGCGCAGGTGCCAATTCAGGAGGTGGAGCTGATCACGCTGCTCAAGAACCTCGTGGACAACGCCATCCGCTACACGCCCGAACACGGCCGCGTCGATCTGTCGGTGGAGACTTCCCCCAATGCGGTGGCGATGATCGTGACCGATTCCGGACCCGGCATCAGCGCGGAGGAACGAAGCAGGATCTTTGATCCGTTCTACCGGATTCCGGGCAACGACGCGCCCGGCTCCGGCCTTGGTCTCTCCATCGTCCGGGTCATTGCCGAGCGGGTGGGTGCCACGGTCGAGATCGACTACGCCGACGCGGCCGCGCGCCACGGCACGCGCGTGACGGTGCGCGTGCCGTGTGGTGACAACTGTGGTGGCAACTACGGTACCAACGAGAGCGGCGTCCGTCGGCAGCACGCGGCTGCCACCACGGATCAGCCGTTACCCTGAGCCTTGCCGACGGCCTCCGGCGCTGCGGCCGGCTTGCTGTCCGACTGGTTCTCCGGCGTCTTGCCCGGTTCATCCTCCCAGCTTCCGCCCAGCGCCTGCATCAGGCCCACGGTATCGGAGTACCGGCTCGCGCGCGCCTGTACCAGCGTGATCGCCGACTGCCGATACGTCTGCTCGGCCAGCATCACGGCCGGGTAACCGATCTGTCCGGCCTTCCACTGCGCCTGGGCGATGTTGAAGCTCCGGTACGCGGCACGCTCGGCATCCGATGCAGTGCGCAGTCCCCGCGCATCGGCCTCGATCGCATGCAGCGCGTCGGCCACCCCCTGATAGGCGGTCAGCACCGTGCTGCGGTACTGCGCAGATGCCTGCTTGTAGGCCGCCTCGGCCGCGCGCTGCTGGTGCAGCAGCATCCCTCCCTTGAAGATCGGCTGCATCAGGCCCGCGGAGATTCCCCAGAAGCCGGTGCCGGCCGTGAAGAGATCCCCAATCGCCTGCGACGAGCTACCGAGCGCGGCAGTCAGCGTGATATTGGGCAGGCGGGCCGCAGTGGCCACGCCGATCTGGGCGCTGGCCGCGTGCATCTGCGCTTCCGCCGCGCGAATATCGGGGCGCTGGCCAACCAGCCTCGACGGCAGGCTCAGCGGCAATGTCCCGGGCAGCGTCAGCGCTTCGAACTCGAACTGCTGCGGCACGGCATCGCTCGGCAACCGGCCCGTCAATGCCGCGAGCAGGTTGCGCTGCTGGGCGAGTTGCCGGTCCAGCGGCGGCAATGCCGCTTCCGCCTGCGCCAGCGTGGCTTCCTGTGCGGCGACCTCGGCGGCGCCGACCTGCCCTATGCGCTGCTGCTTGCGCACGGCCTCGAGCTGGCGCGTGGATAGCGCGATGACGTCTTGCGTCGCGCGGATCTGGGCGCGCAGCGAGGCTTCCTGGATCGCCGCATTGACGACGTTCGACGTCAGCGTCAGGTACGCGGCCTGCCACTGGAACCGCACAACATCGGCCTGCGCCACGCCTGACTCCACCTGCCGGCGCGTGCCGCCGAAGACGTCAGGCACATACGAGACACTCAACTGCGCCGTGTGCAGCGTGAACAGATCGCTGTTATCGGACAGCGGGCTCGCGATAATCTGGGCGATCTTCTGGCGCGACGGCGTGTACGACGCGTCAACGCTCGGAAAGAACGCGCCACGCTGCGCCGCCACGTTCTCCTGGGCCACGCGCAGCGCGGCCTCCATCGCCTGCAGGTCCGGGTTCGCGCGCAATGCGGCGTCCACCAGCGCGTTGAGTTCGCTGGAGCCAAACATCGTCCACCACTGCGCCGGTACATCCTGCCCCGGCGCGAAGCGCTGCGCCTGCCCATCCGGCGTGGATGCCGATGCGGTCTCCGCGGGCAATGTCGTCGCCGTGTAGCGATCGATCTCGGGCGCGGCCGGGCGCTGGAAGTCCGGGCCCACCGCGCAACCCGCGGTGGCCAGCGCCAGCAGCGTCGCCACGCTGATCGAAGTGATTCTAGCCATTACAAATCCCCTTCACTGGTGGGGCCGAACTGTACCGGCGGCTCCTCGCGCACCTGCTTCGCCGCGCGTGTCTCGATCAGGTAATACAACGCGGGCAACAGCACCAGCGTCAGCGCGGTTGCCGTGATCAGCCCGCCCACCACCACCGTGGCCAGCGGACGCTGCACGTCGCTGCCCAGCCCGTGCGCAAGCGCCGCCGGAATCAGGCCCAGCGCTGCCACGGTCGCAGTCATCAGCACCGGCCGCATCCGCTCGCCCGCGCCACGCACCACCGCTTCCTTCAGGCTCACGCCAGAGGTATCGCGCCACCGGTTCAGGTTGGCGATCATGATGATCGCGTTCAATTCCGCCACGCCGAACAGCGCGATGAAGCCAACCGCCGACGACACGTTCAGCGTCATCCCGCGCAGATGCAGCGCCACCAATCCGCCCAACGTTGCCAGCGGCACCGCCATCAGGATCAGCGCGGGCTGCCGCAGGTTCTTGAACTCGCCGAACAGCAGCACGAACATCAGCGCCAGCACCATCGGCAGGATCACCGCCAGACGTGCCTGGGCGCGCTGCTGGTTCTCGAACTGACCGCCCCATGCCACCTGGATATGGGTACGGTCGTACGGTACTTCCTTGTCGATACGCATCCGCGCCTCTTCAAGGAACGTCGACAGATCGCGGCCGCGCAGATTCAGGCGCACCGTCAGGTGCCGCTTGTTCATCTCGCGCGTGATCGTGGTCTCGCCTTCGGCCAGACGAATATGCGCCACCTGGGCCAGCGCCACATGCGCGCCATTGGCGGCCGTGAGCGTCAGGTTGCCGATTGCCTCGGGGTCGTTGCGCGAGCTGCCGATGAAGCGCGCCACCACGTTGTAGCTGCGGTCCTCGACAAACACCTGCGTGACGGGGCTGCCACCGATCCCTGTCTGGATCAGCGCCATCACGTCGGCCACATTGATGCCCAGCCGCGCGGCGGCGGCGCGATCGACATCGATACGCACCTGCGGCAGCGGCGGCTCCTGATCGATGATCACGTCCTGCGCGCCCGGCACCGTCTTCAGCAGCCGCGTGATCGCGGTGGCCACCTGCCGGGTCTCGGCGAAGTCGTTGCCGTACACCTTGACCACCAGGTCGCTGTGCGCGCCCGCCAGCTTGTCGAGCACACCGTCGATCATCGGCTGGGAGAAACCCACCTGAGTACCCGGCAGATCGCGGAAGCGCGTGGCCATGGCCTCGATCAGTTGCTGCTTGTCGCGGCCGGAGGTCCAGGTGCTATACGGGTGCAGCGTCACCGCGGTCTCGATATGTGACGGCGAGAACGGATCGGTACCCTCGTCGTTGCGGCCCACCTGCGTCACCACGTGTTCCACCTCCGGGAACTCCATCGTCGCGGCACGCAGGTTGTCGGCCATCTGGCCAGCCTTTTCGAGCGAGATGCCCGGCGGGAGCGTCACCTGCAGCCATATCGAGCCTTCGTCCAGATACGGCAGGAAGTCCCGCCCGATCGTCGCGCCGAGGATCATCACGCCGACCAGTGTGGCCACCGCGATGCCGATTGCCGTGCGCGTGCTGCCCACCAGCCGGTTCAGCACCGATTCATAGCGCGGCGCGAGCCAGACCAGCGCCGGGTTGTGAAACACCTTGCGCGGCTTGCGATAGGCCCAGTACGCCAGCCCCGGAATCAGCAGCAGCGCCACCAGCAACGCCCCGAACAGCGCGAAGCCCACGGCGAAGGCCATTGGCGAGAACAGCTTGTACTCGATGCGCTGGAACGCGAACAACGGCAGGTAGGCCGTGATGATCACGATCATGCCGAAGAAGATCGGGCGCGCCACCTGCAGCACCGACTGCATGATGTCTCGGCCATGCAGTTCTTTCTCCGCGTCCTCCTCGCGCCGGCGCAGGATGTTCTCCATCACCACGATGGCACCGTCCACGATGATGCCGAAGTCGATCGCGCCGAGCGAAAGCAGGTTCGCCGGGATCTTGAAGTGATGCATCAGGATAAACGCCATCAACAGCGACAGCGGGATCGTGACGGCCACGATGATCGCCGCGCGCGGGCTGCCCAGGAACAGCAGCAGCACCAGCGACACCAGGAACATGCCTTCCATCAGCGTCTTGCCCACGGTATGCACCGTGGCATCGACGAGATTGCTCCGGTCGATATACGGCACCACCTTGACGTCCTTGGGCAGGATGTTGTCGTTCAGGTCACGCACGGCGGCATGAACACCCTCCATCACGACCGACGGATTCTCGTTCTTGAGCAACAGCGTGATGCCCTGGATCGTGTCCGGATTGCGGTCCATGCCCAGGATGCCATGGCGCTGCGGGTTGCCGAGCACCACACGGCCAAGATCCTTCACCAGCACGGGCACGCCATTCTTCTGGGTGACAACGATGTTGCCCAGATCGTCCAGATTACGGATCAGGCCCACGCCGCGCACCACGAGCCCTTGCTCGCCACGATTCAGGATACTGCCGCCGGCGTTGGCATTGTTCTCGGAGATCGCCTGCGTGATCTGGTTCAGCGAGATGTTGTACTTCGACAGCATCACCGGATCGAACTCGAGCATGAACTGCGTGGTCAGGCCGCCGAAGTTGGCCACGTCCACCACGCCCGCCACCTGCTTCAGGCGCGGAATCACCTTCCAGAACTGGAGTTCCGACAGCTCGCGCAGATCGCGTGTCTTCGAGACGAGTGTGTAGCGGTAGATTTCACCGATCGGCGACGTCAGTGGGTCAAGCGACGGCTGCGCGCCGTACGGCAGTGAAACGCCGTTGATGCGCTCCTGCAGGCGCTGGCGCGACCAGTAGTCCTCCGCGCCGTCCTTGAACACCACGGTGATCAGGGACAGGCCGAACGTGCTCTTGGAGCGCATCACGTGCATGCCGGGCACGCCCATGATTTCGCGCTCGAGCGGGATTGTGATCTGCTGCTCGACTTCCTCGGCGGCCAGTCCGTTGACCTGCGTGACCACCTGCGAGGTGGTGTCGGCAATGTCCGGATACGCTTCCAGGGGCAGTTGCTTCCACGCGTACCAGCCGTACAGCGCGACCATCGCGAACACCAGCGCGACGATGCCGCGCCGGTTGAAGCACAGGGTAACAAGGCGCTCAATCATTCAGCAGCACCCCTTCCTTCACCACCACACGGTCTCCCGCGGACAGGCCCGACTTCACTTCCATACGGTCGCCGATTTGCGCGCCGAGCTTGATCACACGGGGCTCGAACTGCCACGGCGCCACTTCGACGAATGCGCGGGTGTAGAAGCCGCTCTGCACGATGGCCGACATCGGCACGACGATGCCTTCATGCGGCTGGGACAGGAACGTAGCCTGCGCGAACATGCCGGGACGGAGCCGTCCGTCGGGGTTGTCGAACACCATGCGCACCTTGGTCGTGCGCGTGTCCGCATCAAGGATCTGCCCGACATAGCGCACCTTGCCCGGCTGCGGATCGTCATAGGCGTCGAACTTGACGGTGGCCGACTGGCCGACATACACGTGGCCCAGATCCTTTTCCTGCGCGTTGGCCGTGACAAACACGTGCGAGAGATCGGCAACGGTCATCAGGGAGGCCGTGGTGTCGTTCCAATACGCGCCGGTCGCGGCATTGAGATCGACCACGCGCCCGTTGATCGGCGATCGCACGGTCAGGATGTGGCCGCCGCCCGCCTGCAACGTGCCGCCACCCTTGGCGCCAAGCTGCGCCAGACGCGCATCGGCGCGCTGGGATTCGCTGGCAGCCTGGTCATAGTCGCTCTGGGCCTGCTCGAAGTCGCGCTTTGCGGCGATCTCTGACTTGTCCAGTTCCCGCTGACGATCCAGGTTGCGGCGTGCCATTGTCATGGCCGCGCGGGCCTTGGCGGCGTCGCTGTTGGCCTGCGCGAGATCGGCCGAATCGATCGTGAACAGCACGTCGCCAGCCTTGACCTCGTCGCCAAGCTGCTTGTTCAGGCTGACGATACGGCCGGCCAGCGGCGGCAGCACTTTCACGAGCTTGGCCGGATCGGCGTCGACCATGGCCGGCAGATTGAACGGTGCAGCCACGGTTTCGCGCGTGGCGGGCGCGACGGCCAAGGTGCGGCGCAATGGCGACTCGGCCGGGACTACCAGGCGCTCGCCTTCATGACGCAGGGCGACGGGCGGGTCCGCGCGCTTCTGTTCGGCCTTGGCGCGCATCGTCCAGACACCAGCACCGCCGAGACCCAGTATGACCGCCGCGGCAAGCCAGTAGACAACGCGCCCGGGAAAGGCTGGCTTGTTTTTCATCATTCACTCCGATGCTGATGTTTCAAAAGATATGGAATCGCCACATGCGGGAATTTGCCGCCAATGGTACGCACGCAAGCCCCCGTGCACTCTGAATTCTTCTTCAGGCAGGGCCGTATGCGTAACATGCGGAAAAGTCGGCTGATAGAATCAGACCCGACCCGGAAAGGCGAACCCATGAGGATCCTATTGGTAGATGACGACCAGAAGGCAGCGCGACTGCTGGCCCGTGGTCTGCAAGAAGAAGGTTATGACGTGGAGACCGCCCATTCGGTTGACGTGGCGGCGGCTCACAATTGTTACGCGTTCAGTCTGCTGATTCTCGACTGGATGCTCCCGGGCAAAAGTGGCGTCGAGTTCTGCCGGGAATTGCGCGAGCAGGGCGTGCGCACGCCGATCCTGATGCTGACGGCGCGCGATGCAATCAATGACCGCATCACCGGGCTGGACACGGGCGCCGACGACTATCTGACCAAACCCTTCGTCTTTGAGGAACTGCTCGCGCACGTGCGGGCCCTGCTGCGGCGTGTGGAGCTGGCCCAACCCGCCCCGATCACGCTGGACGACCTTGTCATCGACCCGCAGACCCGTGGCGTCACGCGGGCCGGCGCGCGGCTCGATCTCACGCCGAAGGAGTACGCGATCCTCATCCTGCTGGTGACGCACGCCGGGGAGATCGTCAGCCGGGCACAGCTTGCGGAACACATCTGGCACGCGGACCTGATCGCCATCGACAACCTGATCGACGTGCACATGAAGAACCTGCGCCGCAAGCTCGACCCACCGGGCATGGCGGCGCTGATCCAGACCGTGCGGGGCCAGGGCTTCCGCATCTCGCCATCGGGGGCCCTCTGACGTGCTGAACTTCCGGCAGCGGCTGGTCCTGACCCACTGGACCGTCATCGTGGTGATCGTGGCCTGCTCGGCGTTGGCCGGGTGGTGGCAGCTATCGCGCCTGGTGCACGGGCAGCTCGACGCGGCGCTGCTGACACTGGCCGATACCGAGGCCGGCATGCAGGTGGAGAGCCACGGGCAACCGGTCCGCGTGCACGAGCGCCCGCCCGGGTCAGCCCCGCCATCGCTAGTGCGCCTGGACCGGCTGGTGCAGATCGTCAATGCCAGGGGCGAAATCCTGGCCCGCAGCTCAAACCTGGGCGACGCCATGCTGCCCGCTCCGCCCGCGCTGCTCGACGAACTCGCGTCCGGGGGGCAGGCGGTCTTTCAGACGCTGCCGAGCTTTGGGGAAGAGCCGCTGCGCATGGTGTCCCTACCCGCCGTGGCAAACGGCAAGCCCGTGGTGATCCAGGTGGCGGGATCGCTGGACGATGTGCACAACGTGCTGGAGTCGGCCACGATCCTGTTCGGCATCATGGCCGCCGCACTGCTGGCCGCCGTGGGCGCCGCCGGCAGCGTGCTGACGCGGCGCGCGTTCCGTGGCATCAACGACGTGGTGAAGCAAGCCCGGCTCATCGGCGATGCCAACCTTGGCGAACGCCTGCCGCACCCCGGCACAACGGACGAAATCGGCCAGCTCGTCGATACGCTGAACGCGATGCTGGACCGGCTCGAGCAGGCTTTCGACCAGCAGCGGCGCTTCACGGCCGACGCCTCGCACGAACTGCGCTCGCCGCTTTCCCGCCTGCGCACCGAGATCGAAGTGACGTTGCGGCGGCCGCGCGAGAGCCAGGAGTACGTGGACACGCTGCGCTCCTGCCTGGATGAAGTGGGCCGCCTGACCCGGCTGATCGAGGAACTGCTGATGCTGGCCCGCTTCGACGCGGGGCAGGATCGCCAGGCTGGCGAGCCACAGGCACTGGATGCGCTGATCGCGGAAACGCTGTTGCGCGCCGGCCCAGCCGCCCGTGAACGGCAGGTCGAACTGGTGGCACGCAGCGAAGCGGTGGGCGGCGCCAAGGTGCCGCACGGATCGGTGGGGCTGGTGCTGGCCAATCTGGTGGACAACGCGCTCAAGTTCTCGCCACAGGGCAGCAAGATCGTGGTGGACTGCGCCGCCGACGCGCACCAGGCCACATTGCGCGTCACCGACGAAGGCCCCGGCATCCCTCCGGACGAGTTGCCCTTCCTGTTCGACCGCTTCTTCCGTGGCGCTGGCGCGCGCGCGTCCGAGAACGAGGGAGTGGGTCTTGGCCTGGCCCTGTCGCAATCGATCATCCATGCCCAGGGCGGGCATATCGAGGCCGCCAACGGGCCCGACGGCGGCGCGGTGTTCACGGTCAGGATTCCGCTGGCGCCGCGTGAAGCCGGTTCCTGAAGAAGAATTCAGTGTACGGAGCAGCACCCCGTCGATACACTGCGTCCCATCAAAGCTCGCCTGGGGAGGACCCTCAAATGGACTGTTGTTCTAGTCGATATCCAACACAAGGTTAAGCAGGCCACCCACATCCATTTTGTCGCTGGCTTGCATCGATCCATCGCAAGTCACGCAGCGGCAATCACGGGCGCCCCAGCCCGCCGCGCGCCACTCGCACGCGCCTGCCCCGGCAGGCACCATGCTGTTCCGCCATGGTCGGCAGGACAGCGAAGGAGTCGGAAATGCGCAAGTTCCTCGCATCCACCACCCGGACCTCCGCGCTCACAGAGCGTCTGGTCTCCCCATTCCTGCGCGCCCAGACGCAGTCGAACACTTCGACCTCGACCACGAACTCGAAATCACCCGGCCAGGCCGGCCGCACGGACGCCCCGAGATCCGATCGGGAATACGCCGACGCGGCCATCCGGTTCTGCCGCACGCTCTGGTAAGACGCGTCCGCGATCCGCACGCCAGTTGCACGCCACGGCACGCACGTGCCGTGTCCCGCCACATGCCAGCCACGGCTGCCATGTGGCGTCATGATTGCCACATCCGTCGAGCATGTCCATCGAAGCCATCCAGAACATCAACCTAGAGTCGCTCCTCGACACCTGCATCAGCCTGGTTACCGCCTTCGTGCTTGGCGGGGTCATCGGCTATGAACGCCAGTACCGCCAGCGCACCGCCGGCCTGCGCACCAACGTGCTGGTCGCCGTGGGCGCGGCCATTTTCGTCGACATGGCCAACCGGCTGGCCGGCCACGACGGCGCGGTGCGCGTGGTGGCCTACGTGGTATCCGGCATCGGCTTTCTTGGTGCGGGCGTGATCATGCGCGAGGAAGGCAATGTGCGCGGCCTGAACACCGCTGCCACGCTGTGGGGCTCCGCCGCGGTCGGCGCCAGCGCGGGCGCGGACCTCATCATCGAGGCCGGCTTGGGCAGCATGTTCGTGCTGGCCGCCAACACGCTGCTGCGTCCCGTGGTCAATCGCATCAACCAGCAGCCGATCGACACGCCTGCGGTCGAGGTGACCAACACGGTCTACGTGATCACGCCGCGCCATCGCCAGAAAGAGGCATTGCGGCTGCTGTCGGACATGCTGGAAGCCAGCAACCATCCCACGCGCGATCTGGTGGTTCACGCATTCGGCGCGAACGACATCGAGATCGAAGCCGTGCTCATGGCCACTTCAGTCGATGGCGAGGAGCTGGATGCCGTGGTGGCGCGGCTTTCGGCATGTGAAGCGGTAACCCAGGCGTTCTGGAGTCCGAGCACCACGGAATAGCGGCGCCCGAAGGCGCCGCCAGAGTGAACCCCGCCCCGTTCAGCGATCGTTGCGGATCGGCCCGTACTCGACGGGCACCCATGTATAGCCGACCTGCTCGCGCCGCACATGGCCGATGCCCGGGAACGGCAGGTGCGCGCCGCCTACCCAGAGCTTGTCGCGGGCGGCGTCGGCCAGCACGCGGTTACGCGTAATCACGGCCTGATGGCTGTCGGTATCGAACTCGATCGCCACCTGCGGGCTGCGGAACTGCACCGCGTGGCTATGGATGACATCGCCCCACAGCAGCAGCTTTTCCTTGCCGGACGTGAACAGATAGCCGACATGCCCCGGCGTGTGGCCAAACTCGGGCACCGCGCGCACGCCGGGCACGAGTTCGTCACCGGCGCCGGCACTGGCACTGGCACTGAACGTGCGGAACCGGCCGGCTGCCCGGTACGGCGCCACCGCGTCGCGTGCCATGGCAAACAGACCCTGCGCATCCTTGGGTGCTGCCGCAGCCTTCGACTCGTCGAGCCAGTAGTCCGCGTCGGCCTTGTCGGCATAGACAGTGGCGGCGGGAAACACCGCCGTGCCATTGGACAGCAGACCACAGGCGTGATCAGCGTGCAGATGGGTCAGCAGAATAGTGTCCACCTGTTCCGGCTCGTAGCCGGCGGCGTGCAGGTTTTCGCGAATGCGTCCCAGCGTCGGGCCGAAACATGCCGATGCGCCGGTATCGACCAGAATCAGATGGCTGCCGGTATTGATCAGATAGGCATTGACCGCAGTCTGCATGCCGGGCGTCGATTCGACGAACATGCGCGCGAGCAGCCGTTGCACCTCGCGCGCGCTGGTGTACTTGAACACCTTCGGATCGATATCGATATAGCCGTCGTACAGCGCGGTGACTTCAAACTGGCCGACCATCATGCGGTAGTAGCCGGGCACCTGCATCTTCTTTTGCGCGTGCGCGGGCGCCTGCGCGCGCGCATCGGTCGGCATCGCGGGCAGGACCAGTGCCGCGACCGCGAGCAGCGTGGCGGAAACCAGCGTCTGGAACACGCGCCTGCCGGACCCCATTCCGGCACGAAGCGGAGCTGAATGCAGCTTCATGAGAGAGTCCTTCTGAATGTAGATGTCGATGGAAACTGACGATGCCGCAGAACACGTGCCGGCGTGCTGCATCTGCGGCGACGCCGGCGCGGCGTAACGGCTATCTTAATCCACCCGGGATGCATCGGCTTGCATTCGAAGACGCGCGGCCTACCATTGACTGGATAGGCACCCATGCGGGAGAGCAAGTCATGGAACTCAGCGCGGTGCCGGTATCCAAGCCGGCAGACACCAACTTCATCTTCGGACAGTCACATTTCATCAAGACCGTCGAGGACCTGCACGAGGCACTCGTCGGCACGGTACCCGGCATCCGCTTCGGCATCGCCTTCTGTGAGGCGTCGGGCAAACGGCTCGTGCGCTGGTCTGGCACTGACGAGGCGATGATCGACCTGGCCTGCCAGAACGCCACCGCGATCGCGGCCGGTCATACCTTCCTGATCTTTCTTGGGGATGGGTTCTTTCCCGTCAACGTGCTCGGCGCCGTGCGCGCCGTGCCGGAGGTATGCCGCATTTACTGTGCCACCGCGAACCCGACTGAGGTCATCGTCGCGCAGACGGATCTTGGCCGGGCTGTGCTCGGCGTCGTCGACGGGGAACCGCCGCTGGGCATCGAGACCACCGCCGATATCGCCGACCGGAAGCAACTGCTGCGGCAGATTGGCTACAAGCTCTGAGTGGGAGGGAGCGATGGCCCGTATCGCGCGTATCGCTTGTATTGCCGGCATCGTCCTTGAGGCACCGCCACAACCCCGGATCACCGAGGTCGTTGCCTGACGATGTACGCCGCCTACCGTTAGTCCGACTGGTATTTCGGCGAACGCGGCCCGTACAGAATACCGGTGGGCTGACCCGCCGACAGCAACCGGTCGCTCGCGGCGCCAGCCACGCCGTAGCTGCGATCCACCGTGTGGTTGATCACCTGGGCAACGGCCGCGGCAATCAGCGCGCCAACCAGCCCGCCGCCGGCATTACCGGAGTCGTCGGTGGCCGCGGCGGCCGAACCGCTCCACAGCGCGTCGCCGGTCTTCAGATCCACCAGCTTCGCGCTCGCCGCCACGCGCGTTACACTGCTGAGCACCTGATACTTCGAACCGTACTCGCTCACGGTCACATATAGCGCGGCGTCGGCGCCGAAGATCTCGCGCAGCTTGGCCACCGGAACGGCGTGGATGTCACCCGGCACGGTCAACCCGTTCTGGCGGAACGTCTCGTCAACCAGCGCCACGGGCAGCACGTAGTAGCCCGATTCGGCCAACGGCGCCGTGGTCTGCGCCAGCATCGCGTAGGTTGCATTGATATCCGGCGACTCGTTCAACGGCGGCAGCACCACGATCGAACGCGGCCGGCTGGCCTTGTACGCCGAGTAGTCAATCTGCTTGGTCGGCACGGCACAGCCTGCGAACAGCGTCACCGCACCAAGGCCCGCGATATAGGTCAGGATTCGACGCATCATTTGGCGCTCCCGGTGGTGGCGTCGGACTTCGCTTCCGTCGTGTCAGCCTTGGCCGCAGCCCTGGTGTCGGGCCGCTTATCGGTCTTCACGTTGCGCATCAGGAAATCCATATAGGGTGTGGCTTCCGGGAACAGCGTCTTCTCGGTCTGGAACTCCTTCACCATCTGGTCGCCCTTGCCCAGATTCAGATACAACATGCCAAGCTGGGCGTGATACCCCGGCGGCGCCGAGCCACCCTTCGCCTTCATCTTGTCCAGCCCGCTTTCCAGCGCCAGCACCTGCTCCTCCTTCGCGCCATCCTTGAGGTACTGATAGACCTGGGTCTGATACCCCTCCCATTGATAGAGGGGCTTCGGCCCACTCGCACAACCGGCCAGCACGAGGCCGGCCGCCGACAAAAATGCTGCCTTGCGCAGCGTGACCATGCTCATCATTCTTTCTTCCCGTCGTACAAAGAACAGCGATTACTAAGAAGAGCGATTACTGCTGCGGCTTCCACACGCCGGATTCGATGGCGCCCACCAGGTTGTTCACCGCCTCGCGCATGGCCAGATCCATCACCTTGCCATTGAGCGTGGAGTCATAGCTCGCCGTGCCGCCAAAGCCGATCACCTCCCGGTTCGACAACTTGTACTCGCCCGCGCCCTGTGTCGAGTACACGACCTCGGAGGTACTGATGTTCACGATGTTCAGATTGACCTTGGCATAGGCCACCTGCTCCTTGCCGCGGCCCAGAATGCCGAACAGCTGCACGTCGCCGACTTCCTTGCGGCCAAACTCGGTGATGTCGCCGGTCACGACATAGTCGGCGCCCTTGAGCTTCTGCGCCTGATTCTTGATCGTCGCCTCGCGCTTCATCTCGTCCAGGTTCTCGCGCTCCAGCACATTGAATCGATTGGTCTGCTGGAGGTGGGTCACCAGACTGGTCTTCGCCTGGCCGCTCAGCCGATCGATGCCGTCCGAGAACACACCGCGCATATAGTTCGAGCGGTTATCGAACTTGCCCACGGCGATCGGCGTGCGCACGCCGTTGTAGGGGCGGCTGGCGCTTTCCACCTTCTGCACGGCCACCGCCGTGGACGTCTCGGTCGCGCATCCTGCCAACCCCAGCGCCGCCACGAAGCCCACCGCAGCATAGGTCTTGAATCGAATCACGTAATTTCTCCTGTTTGACTACGTTGATGAAAGCGGCGACAGCCGCCGGTATGAAAACTCAGTACTGGTACGCCACCTGCATCCCGCCGGTGACGCCAGACGTATGAAAGGCGGCGGGCTTGTACACGGGCAGGCCGACAAAGAAGTCATAGGACAGCCGCCCGAACTTCGAACCAAAGCCACCGCGCAGGCCCAGCACCGCGCCGATCAGTTGCGTACCAACCAGCCCGACCGTCGACGGCCCGAACACACGTCCGTAGTCCAGCCCCGCATACAGCGCCTGCCCGGTGTTGGCGACGGGTGCCTGCAGTTCGTTGCGCCAGTAGAAGCCACTATCGCCGGCCAACAGCATCTCACCGTCGAAGCCGCGCACCGTATAGCGGCTGCCGATGGTCATCATGTCCAGCGCATACAGGCGATCGCCGGTGTACTGGCCACGGAAGGTCGTCACGTAACGCAACATCTGGTCGCCGAGCCGGAAGGGCGCCGACAGATTGGCATCGGCCACGACCATGCTGTAGCGCCATGTCGGCCCGCCGTTCACAGCCAGCGTGTCGGCCTGCGAGCCGAATCCGCCGATGCCCTGGCGATACACGAGGCTGCCATCGAACTGCGCCGAGCCGAAGTAATGGCGATCGGTGAAGCCGGCCTCCACAAACGTGTTGTTGCGCCGCTGCTGGGGGATTGCCGTATCCTCGATGAAGCTCTCGCCAAAGCGGCGCGAGAGCCGGAACTGCAGACCCAGTACGTCGCTCTGGCTGCGGCGAATCACGCGCTGCAGCTTCATGTCCACCGTCTGCGAATTCCCGCTCGAGACAAAGGTCTGGTTGACGCCCGCAATCTGCTGGTAGTACGTGTTCGAGTACGCGGACAGCGTGCCCGTCCAGTAACCCCACGGCACCGAGTAGAAGCCGTTCCAGCCGTGCGTGCCGTGCTTCCGGTTGCCAAGCTCAACGTCCTGCATATAGCCGACGTTGAACAGATCGTTGAGACCCAGTGGGTTATCGATGCCCAGACTCAGATTGCCGAGCCATTTTCCCGTTGCCTCCGTGCCCGAGTTGTCAATCGACGCCACCACGGTCCACGCCTTCGCCCGCTTGACCGCGATGACCACATCGCTCACGCCCGGCACGGCAGTCGGCACGATCTGCATCTCGGCATCCTGACTGGCCACACGCTTCATTTGCTCCAGCCCCTGCTCCAGGTCGCGCAGATTCAGGAGATCGCCCGAACGTGCCGGAAACGCGGACTTCCATGTGCCACGCGTATCCGGTTCCGCAAAACGCAACTCGCCGATCACGCCGGGGATCAGCGCCAATCGCAAGGTCCCGGTGCTGAGGTCCTGCTGCGGCAGTAACACGCGCGTGGTGACATAGCCCCGACTCAGAATGGCCTGAGACACACCCATGGTCAGCATATCCAGGCCCTGCCTGCCGACACACGCACCCTGATAGTGATCGAGCCATGCTCGGGCAAAAGCAAACGGGTCCATCGGCAGCGTAGAAGCACCGTGTACCTGGACGCTATCGGGCAGATCGGCCGGGACTTCGAGCACGAAGCGGTCGATGCGGAAACATGGCGTCTCGGTCGGCAGCGTCGGATAGACGAGCGGCGTGATCTCCTGCGCGCGCACGCCGGGAGCCTCGATGGCCTGGGCGCGCTCGCGGGCTTCCTGTTGCTGGCGGGTGAGTTGTTGTTGATCGGCGGCGGTGGTGGCCGGGCTCCGGCCCGGGCCAGTCGGCTGCGCCTCCGCGCACGTGGACAGGCCGAGCAGCAGCAGGCTCGCATGAAGTGGGCGAGTCATCGCCATCGACTTGATTCTCATGGGTTAATGCTTCAATTCGACGCCAGTCATCGTGCCGCCCGTAGGCATGGCGGCGATACACGATGCGTCAAGTAGTGCCATGAGATTGCTTGCGACACCAGTGGCGCCGGTGGTCGTGCCACTGTCGGTACCGCCGCCACAGGCCGCAATGGCGGCAGCCATTGCGGGCAGGGAAAATGCGAGCGTCTTCTTCATGCAGTTATGCCCCTCATCGGAGAGTTGGTTTGGGGGGGGCGTTTGTCGGTCTGGTGCCGTTTTGGTTGGAGTAATTGATGACTACTGGCTCTGAAATCTGGCCGAAATGAAGATCAGTGGCCGGGAAGCTTTTTTCACGGCAGGGGCATTAGTCTTGCTCCCGGTAATTTTTACAATACAAGCAGTCCACCAGCGTTTTCCGACTATGAAAGCTACTGCATGCACGTCGCCTCCGTGAGGCGTTGTTGCATAAATCGAGATTGAAAACAGGGGCTCCTCGGTGAGGCTGAACTCAGGCGATACGAGCGGATTGCGGGTGCGCGAGCGAGCGCGACCATGCGGTTAAGCACTTCCGCACGGATGGCTACTTCGGTGGCCTGCGACCCGATTGCGCGTGTCCACAGACTGTGTCCCGTAAGCGTCTTGGCAAGAGCCTATTCCACCCCCTGTTCCTACCGGTGTCAAAATGCACTCTTCCACTGGCTATGCCTAGCCTGATTCCCATGCCTCATCGATTTCAGCGCTACTTGAATAGCCACACATAGGCTATCGAAGTAAATACCAATAAAATTACCAACCAGTAAGTGATCTTTGCTGTCTTTGACATCTTCTTATACTGCTCAGAGGTTGGCCCTGGAAAAGCTGCCATATCTAGCTCCCTCCTATCTCTTTCCTCAGTGCCTGGGATTGAGTATGTAAATATGGTATAGCGCCGGAAAACAGCCCTGATGCTACCAGCCCAATTTCAATGGCAGCGGGCCCGCCGTAGGCATGAGCAATAGATGTCTTATAGACGAATAACCCGGCTCGCAGCTGGGTAATTTCCTAGTCTAATAATCCGGCCTTACGCAGATACTTTGGGAGTAGAAGAACATGGACGACCAGCAGAACAACAAACGCCGGCAGACCAACCCAGAGAAAGCATGAACGCTCTTCTATACCAAGCAGTAGTCGTACACAACCAGCCAGCAAGAATGCATACAACCCACTAGAGGCAATGGCGATACTGCCCACCAGGATAATATTTCGCTCATTTGCGATCATCTTCCGCCAATTCATTGCGTTCCTGCCTTAGTTGCATCATTGACTAACGTAGCACCCTTGGCACCAGCACCAAATAGCAGAATTGTCTGCGAGGTTCCATTTGGTAATGCCTTGTTAATGACAGGAACTAGCGTTGGATTATTAAACCTTGGAACCGTAACATCAAACATGGAACTCGGGCGTCCAAGCCCATCTGCAACCCCCATCTTCAAAGGGACCTGCGCCCGCATCGCCCCAACACTGAAGAACAGGTTAAGGCCATCATAGGCCGTCGTTCCCCATGTCGGGCTCAATTGATCAAAACCATATCTAAGGATGTTAGTTCCTGGAGAGTTCATCCCATTGAATCGGTTGTAAAGACCACCGATCCCCTCTCCGGCATCACTGAGCCCAAATGCAACCATCCCACCGCCGCCAAGTACACATCCAATTCCGGTAGTGCCACATATGGTGGCTCCCGTTTTGGCCGTTACGCCGCCGATTACAATTTTGGCCGCATTCTTCGCTACGCCCAAGGGATCGCTTTGAATGGCATCCCCCGCCTTCTGCGTGGGAGTATAGGCAAACAGGTTCGCTTGTTGTTGCTGACGCACCCAATCCAGCTCGGGCCCAAGCTGCGATGCTTCAACCGCGCTCACGTAGTTCTTGTTGTAGGCATCGCTGCTGACGGGATATTCAGCCCAGCATTTCACTTCGTAACATGCCGCCTTGGTCAATCGTTCTTCTGCGACTTTGTCCCCATTCGCTTGCGCCTGTATCTTGGCCTTCTCATCCGGATGCAACTGCCGATTAAACCGATCCACATTCGCCGCTGTCGCAGCCCCCGATCCGCCTCCCACCGCCAACCCAATCCCGCCCGCTGCGACGTTCGACACCAGATTGCCAATCGCCTCGTTCAAATCGGCATTGCCGCTTCCCACGCTGCTGGCGATCGTCTGGCTCAGTTCGTTCAGCGTCTTGCCCGCCAGCGAAGCCGCGCCCGCACCTGCCGCACCCGCGACCGCATTGCCGCCGCCCAGCCCCACGATCAGCGCGCCGCCCGCGGCATGGAGTGCCGCGCGATTCGCTCCGCCCTCCTCCCATTGCGCCGCCTCATCCCGATACTGCTGCGCCAACGCCTGATTGCCCGCGTCACTGGCTTCCTTGGCCTTCGCGAGCGCGGCCCGCTCCTTGCTCCCCGCAATATCCCCTACCGTCTTCGCCACCGCCTCCCCAGCCGCCTGCGCCGCCGCCATCATGTCGGCCTGCTTGCCCAGCACGTTGGCCAGATCCGGGTTCTTACCCACCGTCGTGTTCGTGTTCGACGTCTCCCGGTTCAGCGTCGCCACGTCCTGCTTCTGGTTCGCCTCATCGTTAATGACGATCGTGCCCGCCGCGACACCCGATTGCGCCACGCCTCGCTGGCTGCCGCTCTCGTGCTGCGGAATCATCGGGCTCACGCCACCGGTGCTCCTGCCTGACGTCGGACCC
This sequence comes from Cupriavidus sp. Met-2, assembly GCF_049843575.1. NCBI lineage: Bacteria > Pseudomonadati > Pseudomonadota > Betaproteobacteria > Burkholderiales > Burkholderiaceae > Cupriavidus > Cupriavidus sp. Met-2. The sequence continues at coordinate 292,891 of NZ_JBBHZL010000003.1, read as the reverse complement.
GAGTTCTTGTCCTCCACCTTCGGCCCGAAGGTGAAGCCACCACTCACCCCTAACGACGTGGCGCTGTAGTCCGACTGGTTCTCCATGTCGCTCCAGGACAGCGTGCCCGTGGACAGCCGGTTCTTGTCCGGGCTGGCCGTGCTCGCGATCAACGCCCCCTTCAAGTCCGTGTTGCCCTTCACATCGAGATCGAAGCCGCCTTCGCCCGCCCGGATCCCCGTTTGCTCGTTCACGTTGGCGTACTTGCCGTCGCCCTTGCCCATCGACGCGGTGAACGATCCCGAGAGCCCAGCGCCCTGGCTCCACCCGATACCGCCACCCACGCTCTGCTGACGGGCCTCGCTGTCCTCGGTGTACTGACGGCTCGCGAGGTTCAGGTTGCCGCCGACATCGGCTGATACCTTGCCGCCGCTAACGACACCACCCAGAAGGTTGGTGTCCTTGCCCGATACGATCGACACGGACTCGCTGCCGCTCACGTGGCTGTTGACCTGCGTCGTGCCCGTGCCATCGGCATGGCCCTTGCTGGTCGAGGCCGATGCCGAGACCCCGAAGCCCGCCGCGCTGACCGACACCCCGATGCTCCCGCTGCTCGACTTGTTCGTGCTGCGGCTCTCGTACGTGTCAGTGGCCGACACGATGTTCACATCGCCCTTGGCGTCGAGCCCGACCTTGTTGGCCGCGATGTCCGAGCCAATGATGTCCAGATTGCCAGCGGTCTTGTTCCCCGCAGCATCCACGCCCGTGGCGATGAACGTGGCCGTGCCGCCTGCCTGTATGTTCGATCCTGTGTGCGTGGTGCTGTCCTGCGTCAGCGTCTGCTTGCTCTGGCTGGTGCCGAACGACAGCGTGAGCGCCGTGCCCGCCGGACCCTTCCCATCGGCCAGGCTCTTGACGGCATCCCCTGCACCCATCGCCGCGTCGTAGGCATCCCGCCCTGCCGCGATCCCCCAGAGCGCCGACGCGCGGCCGTCCTGGCTCTTCGTCGCGGCCCCCGCCTTCTGCCCCGCGTTAATGGCCGAACCGATCGCGCCGCCGCCCACGCCCAGCGTGAAGCCGGTCTGCTTCACTTCGTGGGTTTCGTCGTGGTGTGCCATGCCCCTGGCCGCTTCGATCACGACATCGGCACCCACCCCGCTCAGATCCTTCGCGGCGATCACCTGACTACCCGTCACGCGCAGCGTATTGCCGGCCTGCAGGCTGACATTGCCTTCTGTGCTGCCGACCAGGCTGCCGGTGTGCGTCACGGCGTTGTCGTTGACGGTGTCCTTGGTTTCGCGCTTGCCGTAGGAGATGCCTGCGCCGGCAGCGCCGAAGCCCGTGGATGTCGTGCGCTCGAAGCTGTGGCTCGAACTCGTGCTTTCCACCGTCGTAATCGTGAGATCGCGACCGGCGTCAAGGGTCAGGTCTTTCGTGGCAGCCATGGTAGAGCCACTGACTGTCAGGTCTCGCCCCGCGCTGCCCGTCACGGTCTCGGCTGAGACCACCGAGCCCACCGCGATACTTTCGCGCGAACTCGACTCGCGCGTGGTCTCCGATTTCGAGAGAAAGCCCGACGAGCGCGATTGCGACCAGCTGTCGGACGCGTGCGTCTCGTTGACCGTACCGATGTTGACGTCTCCCGTGGCGATCAGGCCCGCAGTCCCGCCGCCGCCATTGGCTGCGCCCGTGCTGACCGATGAGCCGAGCACGGTCAGGTTGCCTGTGCCACCCATCGCGTCGGCAGCGGGAGAGATGCCGTTGGCCTGCAGCACCTGATTCACCGTCGCCGACTGCCCGGCCCCGAGCGTCGCATTGTTGCCGGCCTGGACGGCACTGCCTCGCGCTGTCTCGTCGTACGACGATTGCGTGAATTGCGACTGCTTGTTGCTGAAGGCGCCGGAGTCATGGGTCTGCGTGTCCATGGCCGCGGTCACGGCAACATCGCGGCCCGCCAGCAGCGTGGCATTGCCGCCGGCGTCGATGAGTGAACCGGATAGCGTGGCGTCGCGGCCAGCGACGGCGGCCACATTGCTGCCGGCTTGCACCGAGCTACCGACGCCGGTTGTGGACTGGTTGCGCAGCCAGTCCTGTGCGCCATTCGCGGTGGCATCCTGAGTTGTACCCGTAGCCACAGTACGGAGGTTCAGGTCACGGCCAGCCACAAGCGACGCAGTGCTTCCCGCATTGACGTCGCCGCCGGCCATGTTGATATCTCGCCCTGCCAGAACCGCCACGTTGCTCGTGCCGCCGATGGAAGCCACGGAGCCGACGGCAGTAGCGCTTGCGCTGTTGCCATTGGCCAACGTGTTGGTGTTGGTGATCGTTTGCGAGGCGTTGATCACGTCTCGGCCAGCCGATACGAGCGTGTCGGTGCCGGTGATCCGTCCGCCAAGGTTGCGCACATCCTGCTGCGCAACGACGACCGTTGTACCCGTGCCGCCCACCACGCCCCGATTGACGATGTTCGCGCCAATCACCTGTGTCGCCAGATCGCCCACGATCCTGCCGCTGTTGGACAGGTCGCCAGTGGCGTTCATGCTCACCGTGTTGCCGCTGACCAGCGCGCCGGTGTCCTGCAGGTTCACCGTGCTTGCCTGCGCGAGATAGACCTTGGGCACCAGCACCGTCTGGCGCGTGCCATCGGGCAGCGTCACATCCTGGCTGACCAGCCACACCATGTCGGTCGTAAGCTGCGCCATTTGCGCGTCAGACAGGCCGATGCCGGGCGTCAGACTGAAGGATCTGGCGTACTGAACGCCGTTGTCCATCAGCCTCTGGTACTCGTCGAGGTTATTGCTGAAGCCGGCCAGATACGTACGGCCCGTCAGTTGCGTGACCTGGTTCCGGATCAGCTTCTCTTCATAGAGGCCATCACCGAGACGCTTTTGCGTCATCAGCGGATCCAGCCCGAGTTGACCGAGCATGTAGTCGCTGGAGATGAACCTGGCGTACTGCGTGAAGCGCGGATCAGTCGCAATCAGGTAGGTAGATCCTGGCGCGGGCTGGTATCGGTAAAGGCCGTTGGTTGGCAGCGTGAGGTTCGGGATACCGCCCTGCGCGGTGCCAAGGGTCTGCGTCGGCTTGCCCCGGCTACCCGACGCGCCACCGGCCTGCGTCCCCGTTGCGCCGCCGCCCTTTATGCCACCCGTTAGGCTGCTGCCTGTGACGGTCTGCCCCAGCGGATCGACGGTTGCAACATCGATGGTTTGCGCAGTGGTCTGTACGGCTTTGTTTGCCGAAGTAATGGCCGGCAGCACCTCGATTGTGGTCGAAGCGGCCGGCGTAGTCGGATAGGCCACAACCTGCGTATCACTATTCGGACCATTGGACTGGTGCCAGTAGAAGGTCGAGGTATCCTGCGTGGCCACGGTCTGCTGCAGCACCGTGCCCGTGTCCAGAATGGTGCCACCCACTGCGCTGCGTGTCAGGTCACCGCCAGCCGCTATGGTGGACGACTGGTTCAGGATGTCACCGCCGTTGCTATTGATGCGCATCGTGCCGCCCGACTGCATCAGGGCGGCGGGCGTGGCACTCACGAGCCGGTCCGTGGCGGTCGTGGTGGTGCTCGTGCGCGAGATCTCGTTGTAGTCGTGCCCGAAGTTCGCCTGACGCACCTGATCCGGCCGAATATTGATGCTCGGGTCCCAGTCCGGCCAGAAGGTGATGCTGTAGCTCGTGCCGTTGTCGGTGAGCGATTGGTAGTACTGCGTTGGGTTGCCGGTCAGCGCACGGGTACAAGGGCCCGGGGTGCATTCGGTCTGACCGATGATCGCCTCGGTAGGCGGGGTTGTAAACGACAGCGTTTGATTGGCCGTATTCAGGTTCGTCACGGTCGATTTTTCCACCGTGACCGTGAGGGGTGCGCGCAGGGCGTTGATCTGGTTCGTGAAGACCGGTGCCATCGAATTCGACCACGACCAGTCTGGGAAAGTCAGACTGATGTGAATCATCTGATCGATCCCGGTTAGCCCGGCGAACCACGTCGTCAGCGTCTTGCTGGCCGTGACCACGGGCGTCCCCGCCTCCGTCACGATGCGCGTGCGCTTGTTCACCACCTGATTGGCCGCGATGTCGATGTCGCCCTCGGCCTGGATCGTCGCCGAGCTGTTGATCAGCGTGTCCACCTGGTTGACCAGCATTCCCGAGACCGGATCGCGCGTGCCGTCCCGCGCGATCCGCAGGTTGCCCGCGCTGTACAGGTTCGCGCCATCGAGATTGCGCACCGAGCCGGTCGCGTAGACATTGAGCTGCTTGACGGCCGCCATCAGCGCCGATGCGCCTTCGTTCACGATGTCCTGGCCTTGCATCGTCACGGTGTTGCCGATGATGGTGCCGGTGTTGGTCGTCGTCGTGGCGTTGGTGCTGACCGAGTTGCCCTCGATGCGGCCGGCGTTAGTGAGCGTATCGGCGGCATTCACCTGCGTGGTCGCGCTGTTCATGCCCGCGCCGGCGGCGTTGACGATGTCGGCGCCCTTGACCGTCAGCCCGCCGGCGGCCGCCAGCGTGCCGGTGTTGGTAAGCGTGCCAGTGGCCGATACACGCATATCGCCATCGGCACGCAGGTTGTTCGCGGCATCATTGGTGTAGTCGCCGGTCACCTCGACCGACAGATCGCGCCCGGCCTGCACCGTGCCGCTACCAGAGAGGGCGCCGGTCACGGCGATGTCCTGGTTGGCATTGACCGCGCCACCGGCATTGGTCATCGACGCCGTGCCGAGCCTGACGTCCGTACCGCCGAGCACCTGCCCGCCGTCGTTGTTCAGTGTCACGCCAGCCTGATCGAGCGTCAGGCCCTTGCTGCCGGACAAGCTGCCGCCGCGATTGTCGACCTGACCCGACACCTTCAGATCGAGCGCGCCGCCTGCCGCTGTTGCTGCTCCGGCGCCATCGCCGGCCCCATCGGCATTGTTCGCGAATGTCGCCGCGCGCAAGCTCACGTCACCGTTGCCGCCAAGCTTGCCCGCCGTGTTGATCAGCGATGTCGTGGCCGTGATGGCCGTCGCGCCATCACCCGCGTTGACCATCTTGCCGCGCGTGTTGTCCACGCTGGCCGCCGCTATCGTGGCGTGCCCGTGGGCGCCGTTGGCCGCCACCGTGCCGCCCGTATTGGTCAGCGCCCCGGTGGCGGTGACCGACAGATCGCCAGCGGTTTGCGCCGAGCCGGTGGTGTTGTCCAGATTGCCGCCGCTGGTCAGCGTCAAGCCTGTCTGGCCATAGATGCTGCCCTGGCGATTGACGAGATCGCCCGCGCTCGCAAGTGTCGTGGCACGTTGTGCCGAGAGAATGCCTTGCGTGTTATCCAGCGACGCCGCCTGCATGCGCAAGTCGCCGTTGGTCTGGATCGCGGCCTGGGCATTGCGAAGTGCGCCATCGGCCTGCACGGTCAGAAGGCCCGCGCCAGCGTGCGAGATCTTGCCGCTGTCATTGACGAGCGTCCCGCCCTGAACGGTCAGGCTCTGGCCATTGGCCGCGATCGAGCCGCCCGTGTTGTCCAGCGTGCCACCCGCGGCGATGGTCGTATCGGTCTGCCCGAACTGATGGATCTTGCCGCCAAGGTTGAGCAGGTCTGCGCTCGTCCGCATCGCGAGCTGGTTGCCTTCAATCAGGCCCGCGCTATTGTCCAGCGACTGGGCGGCAAGGCTGGTACTCGCCCCGGAGATCGTGCCCTGTCGGTTGTTCAGGCTGCCTGCGATGGTTGCGTCGAGCGCGCCGCCCGCCGTGAGGCTGCCACTGCTGTTGTCGAGCGCGGCAGCCTGAAGCGATGCATCCCCTTGCGCGCTGATCTGGCCATGATTGACGAGGTCGCCGGCAACGACGCGCACGTTGCCATTCCCGCCGATCACTCCACCCTGCGCGCCGGTGGCGGTCGTGCCTGGCACGTTGGTCAGCGTCCCGGTGACGCCAACCGACAGGCCATCAGCGTTCAGCGATGCGATACGCCCGCCCGTATTGTCGAGCGATGCCGCCGAGGCGTTGAGTGCCCCACCTGCCTGCACCGTGCCCTGGCCATTGTTGATCACCCCCGCCGACTGAAGCGTCATCGCCCCCTGCGAAACGAGCTGGCCGCCTGCATTCGATACGCTGCCCGCCGTCAGGGTGGTCGCACCCCGACTCGACATCTGACCACGGTCGTTCACGACGGCGCCCGACGCATTGGCCGTCAATCCAGCGCCCGCCGTATTCGTAGCGCCCGTCAGGTCGAGATCGCCCGCCGAGGCCGTCAGATCCAGGTTGCCGCCCGCAGAAGTCTGACTGCCGGCCAAAGTCACGTTCCCCGCTCGAAGCGTGGCATTGCCGCTGGCCTGATTGCGCCCCGTGGCGGTCAACGCGTGGGTGGCCGACACCACCAGGTCCGCCGGCGCGGCCACCGTACCATCCTGATTCACGCCTGCCGCCAGCGTGCCCGTCGAGTCCACAGTGCCGCCCCTGGCATCGAGCCGCTGCTGCGCGGCGAGTGTGCCGGTGTTACTCAACACACCATCGGTATCGAGCGAGACGGCTTGCGTGGCGTAGGTGGTACCGTAATTGTCGATACCATCGCGCGCGTGGGCGGTGAGGTTGCCACTTGCATTGGTCTGACCGGCCAGCACCAGTTTGCCTTGCGTAGTCAAAGTCAGATCGCCCGCCTGCGCGGCGGCGATGCCACGCAGGGACACGCCTACGCCCTGCTCCGTCGAGGCGAGCAGGATCTTGTTGGCGTACATCCCACCCAGTTGCGCCACGTCGATACCCTGCGCTGGTGCGGGGCCTGCGCCAGCAATCGGCGTGATACCCAGCGTGTCGTGGTCCACCTGATTCGCACCGGCGATCACATTGAGCCGGTTGGCATACAGCGAGGCATTCGCCTGCACGGCACGTGCGATCAGATCCACCTGATCGACATTGGCGGCGTTCATGCCCGCGCCCTGCACCAGGATCTGGCCGCCCGTCACCCGGAATGCGTCGAGACTGCCACTGCCCCCGAATACCGGCGTGCCCGTCGTCAACGTCGCGCGGCTGGTATTGATGAAACCGAGGCCATTGACCATCAAGCCATTGGGATTGGCGATCACGACTTCCGATCTGGCGCCGGCAACCTCGACATAACCCTGCAAGTGACTTGGCATCGTGCCGGTCACCTGGTTCACGATAATGCGTGCACCCTGACCTGGCAGCAGATTCGCATTGCCGTTGATATAGCCGGCTTGTTGTGTCGCGATGATAGCTGGCGAATTGTTGAGAATGACGCCGGGCTTGTTGACGTCGAATTGCGAATATTGATTAAGAGAGACCCCTGCTGCGGAAGGACGCGTGATATCGACTTGCGGCAGGCCATTGGCGGTCTGTCCGACCGTCGGACGATGGGCGCCCGCATTCGGATCGGCCACGATCTGCGCCACGGCCTTTACCGGCACCCCGATTGCCATCCACACGCCCAGCGTGATCGCCGGCAATGCAAAATGCACGGTGGCGGCGCGCGCCGCCGGCATTCCACTGCCGGTGTGACGGCCCTTGCCTCGATTGGCCGCACTTTCCTGCACGGCCACCAGCATTCCACGCGCCGCGTTGAACACGAGGCGGTGCAGATTGGTATTCATAACCCGGAGATTCCCAACAAAACGACAAACGGGGACGTTTGATCCCCGGACTAGGCTCCGTGCTTTGCGGAGGCATGTAGCCGACAGGCATGCCAGTCAAGCACGGCCAGACCTGCGCGGTTTGAAGGCCAGCATATGAGCAGCGTCTATCCGCCGAAGGTTAAATTCGACAGATACTTGCTCTTGCGCAATTTGCAGTCAGGGGATGGGTCAACCAGAACGCAGAGCGTGGCTCGTGCGCGACGATTCTTTAATCGTAAAAAATTGAAAGCGCGTAAATCATCGGTGCGCATTGATGCCGTAATGCTTCAGGGAAATAGAAATACTACGAGGAAAGCAGGCGAAAGGAAGGGACTGGCGGAGGGACCTGCAACGCCATGCACGCTCGATGCACGGCGCAAGAATTTTCTTAAATCAATGTTCAACGATTCTTTGTTGCCTTGACCAAGCATTCAGACAATTTATCGAAGTGACGCAGCGCCGCTTGTGTCAGTTCGACCTGCTTGCGACGCGCGTCTTCGGTGTCCGCGAGTTCGATCCAGCCCTTCTCGCGCATCGACTTCAGCCGCGCGTGCAGCGTCGCGGGCGAGCCGAATTCGGCATGGCCGATCATGTCGCGCACGCACAACGACTGGCCAGCCTGGCCGGCGCGTGCCACGAACTCCAGAATGCGCTGCTCCAGCGGGTCCAGCGCCGGGAGCGTGGGCAGACCACGCACGGCGTTGGCAAGTTGCAGGAAGCGCAGGTAAATATCAGCGGGTCTGGTCATACGAACAACCTCGGCCGGGGCGCGGAACACTGACGGAGGGCGGATGCGCTATCATCCGCCGGTCCCCAATTTGGTACCGGCCGGATTCTACGTCAATGCCCCACCTCCGTCTGCAGTTCGCCATGGTCCTGGCGACGATCGTCATGTTTGCGCTGACGCTGGCGGCCAACGACTGGTTGTTCCCGCAACTGGAACTGATTCCCGGCATCAACTGGATCTACCTGCCTGCGGGCGTGCGGCTGGTCGCGACACTGCTGTTCGGCGGGGCCGGCGCGGTGGGCCTGCTGATCGTTTCCTGGCTCGTCTGCTTTCTGTACCTGTTTCCGGATGACTTCAGCCGCGCGTTCATGGGCGGCATCCTGGCGACTGTCGCGCCCTATCTCGTGTACAAGTCGGCGCAGCACTGGTTTGGACTGCGGGCGTCACTGGCCAACCTGACGCCGAAACGCCTGCTGGCCTGCATCGTGGCGTACTCGGTGGCCAGCCCGCTGCTGCATCACATCTGGTTCTATCTGCACGACGGGGCGGACCACGTCGTGCAGAGCTTCTTCGTCATGTTTATCGGTGACCTGTCTGGCACGCTGATCGTGATCTACACGATCAAGGGCTTGCTCGCGCTCATGCCGCGCCGGCCGAGAGCAGACGCCCGATATACCTTCCCAGAGCAATCTGCAGGACATCGGAATTGATACCGTCCGTGCCGCCGAGCAGCGGCACGATCACCAGTTTCGTCCCATCCTTCGTAAATACGCGCAGCCGCTTGGGCAGATCGGCCGGCTGCAGGATCACTTCCTCTCCCACAACGCCAGCGAAACCGAACGCACTTCGATAGTCCTCGGCATGCTGATGGCCAAAGCAAACGATGATCTTCGGCGCCATGTGCCGCGCGAGCCTCGTGACGAACTCGAATCGTCCGCGTTCCCGACATAGCGCCGCATAGCGCGGAAGCGTGCGTGGCACGCCGAACGTGTCGTGCGGCGTGCGCCCGGATGCCGAATCCTCGGTCCGGGCGAATGCCGGGTAGAGACTCAGCCAGAATTCGTTACCCACCGGCCCGTACAGCCGCTCCTGGAAATACTCCTTCCAGTCCGGCACACCAGGACCAGTAGCAGGCGTGTGCACCGCGGCCAGAATCCGCGCGATTTTCTGATGACTCTGCCATTTCGGCATCTCGTCCTGATTGCGCTGACGAAAATCCGCATTCCAGACGACGGGCATCTGCAACGGCTCTGGCGACGCGGCGATTGGCGAGCCCGCCAGGCGCGAGGTTGCCTCGCACAGCCAGACCGGCGATTCAGGATTGCCCTGCATTCCGGCATATGAAGCCAGAAAAGCGTCCAGACCCAGTTTGCGATCGCCGGCGGACACACCCGCCCGATCCGATTGCGCCGCCGGGATTGTGCTTATGAACGCGGGATACCCGCCCCAACTCGAACAGCCTTCCACTGCATGACCCCCAGACTCTCTGCCATACCCGTTTTAATCGTTATAAAAAGTATAACAATCAGATCTGCACGGCGTCTTATGAAGTTGGCACTTCATTCAGAATGTCGGTCGCCTGCAACAGGTGGGCTGTCATCAAGGTGTATTCTCTCGGCCATGCCGGCGCCCGAAGAAAACAGAAGATCCTGACCCAGCCCCCGTACGAACACCCATGATCACACGGCCTCAACTGCACTGGTTCCGGATGCTGTTCGTCCTGCGCGGGTCCGTGCTGCCGGCAATCGCGCCGCAACTGCTCGGCGTTACGCTGTTCTCCGCGCTCATTACCGGGTTTCACGGGCGGATCTGGGACTGGAAGGTATCGCTGAATTTCGTCCCGTTCTCGCTGATCGGGCTGACGCTGGCCATCTTCCTGGGCTTTCGCAACAGCACCAGCTATGCGCGCTACTGGGAAGGACGGACGCTCTGGGGCAGCGTGCTGATCGAGTCGCGGTCGCTTGTGCGGCAGGCGCTGACGCTGACGTCGGACCCCGATGCCGCCCGGCAACTCGCCCACCGGCTCTGCGTCTTCGTGCACACGCTGCGCCACCAGTTGCGCGGCACGGATCCGGCGGCCGATATCGCGCCGTTCGTCGATACCGCCACCAGCCAGCGCATGCGCGACGCCCGGTTCAAACCCGCCATCGCCTTGCTGATTGCCGGCGAATGGCTGGGCGAGCAGCTACGCCTGGGAAAGCTGTCGCCGTCGCTGGCGTTGCCGATGGAAAACGCGCTGAGCCATCTGGGCAGCGCGCTGGGCGGATGCGAGCGCCTTGCCAGCACGCCGATTCCGTTCACCTACTCCGTCATCATCCACCGCTGCATCTATCTCTACTGCGTGCTGCTGCCGTTCGGGCTGCTCGACACGATCGGCCTGATGACGCCAGTGATCGTCTGCTTCATCGCCTATACGTTTTTCGCGCTGGAAGCGCTCAGCGCGGAGATCGAGGAGCCCTTCGGCGAAGAGCCCAACGACCTGGCGCTGGCCACCATGTCCTACATGATCGAATCGACCGTGCTGGAGATGGTGGGCGAGCAGCCGCTTAGCCCCCGGCCGGTCAGCGATGGCTATATCCAGACCTAGGCCGGGGAATCACCTCGCATCAACGCGCCTCGCAGCACATCAGCGCGCGTCCTTCGGCTTGTCTCCCTTGGGCCAGTCGTTCGCTCGCGCGGCGTAGTCCGGGCGCGGCTGCGCCGTGAAGTATGCCGCCACGTCGAGCGCATCCTGCGCCGACAGCGTGCCACCCTGGCCTAGCGGCATGTTGTGCTTGACGAAGGCCGCAGCCGTGTACATCCGCGCCATACCCGCGCCGATATTGAACGAGTCCTTGCCCCAGACCGGCGGGAACACGTAGCCGCCCTGAGGGTTCTTCATGCCCTGGCCGTCGGCGCCGTGGCACGACGCGCACTGCGCCGCGTAGACGGCCTTGCCGTGCTCGCGGTTCGGCACGAGCGCGGTGTCGATCTTCTCGAAGCCACGCCCGGTGACGTTGGTGCCGACCGGCACGCCGGAGGAGAGCCACTTCATATAGGCCATGATCGCGTTCATCTCGACGGAATCGAACGCCAGCGGCTTGCCGTTCATCGAACGCTGGAAGCAGTCGTTGACGCGCTCCTGCAGCGAGATCAGTTTGCCGCTGCGCGAGCGGTATTCGGGGAACGCGCCCGACAGCCCCACCCAAGGCGAGGCATAGGCCGTCGTGCCGCCGTTCAGGTGGCAATTCGTGCAGTTCAGCCCGTTGCCGACGTTCTTTGGCAGTTGCTTGTGGGTATCGGTGAGCAACTGCTTGCCACGGCGGACAGCATCGCCGACCGGCCCGGTTGGAATCGACGCCTCATCGGGAACGACCAGGGGCACGGTCTTCTCCGCATGCGATACGAACGGCGCGCATGCCGCCATGGCGACAAACGCCAGAACACCCAGTTTTGTCCGGTTCACTTTGTTCTCCTCGGTTTATATGTGAACGATTTGTTGGCTTGCCTACCCTCAGACTGCAAGCACGACCTTGACCACCATGCCAATGGCGATCAGTCCGGCGACCACAGCGAAGCCCTGCTGCAGCCGCTGACCACTCAGGCGGCTGGCGAAGAGCCTGCCGACGAGCATCCCGAGCATCGCGCCGGCCGCGAACGGCGCGGCGACATGCCAGTTCATATTGCCGGCCAGCGCCGTGGACACCACGCCCGAAGCGGACACCAGCGTGATCACGGCCAGCGACGTGGCCACGATCGTCTTGACCGGCGCATTGGTCGCACGGCGCAGCGCGGGAACGATCACGAAACCGCCACCTACGCCCAGCAGACCGGAGAGAAAGCCCGCGCCGATACCCGACGCCGCCAGCGCGCGTGTGCAAGATGCCGTCCAGACGAAGCGACCCGTCGCGTCATCGAGTTGGCAGGGTGGTAGTGGTCCCTGCGGCAGCATGGCCGTTGAAGCCACTGAGGCCGCCGAGGCCACTGGTTGCGGCGCGCGGCTCTGCCTGAACATGCGCACGGCCACCCAGCCCAGCACGATCGCGAACAACACGGTCAGCGGGCCGTTCGGCACCCTGTGCGCGAGCCATAGCCCGACGGGCGAGGCCAGCACGCCGCTTGCCGCCATCATGGCGGCTGCCCGATAGCGCACGATACCCGCGCGGAGCCCGATCAACGCGCCGACCGCAGCCGACACGCCAACCGCCAGCAGCGCGATCGGGCCGGCTTCAGCCATGCGTAGATGCAGGCAGAATACCAGCAGTGGCACGGCAAGAATGGCGCCACCAGCGCCGGTCAGCGCCAGGATCAGGCCCACGATGGCGCCCAGAGAGGCGCCCACGGCATAGATCGATTCCATCAGGACAAACGCTGGGGGGGCGAGCGTAAGAATTTTTGTAAGGCGCCAATCATTACAAATTCCGTGCCACCTACGCGCGCGACCGGGAACCCCCATGGAACAAGGGCTCGACGCGGAATCCGCGGCCTGCGAAAGCGGCATCGGCGCTGCCAGCGCGCGGCAGTGCTGCCATGATGGCAGCACGTGGCAGCCGATTGGCAGTGGGGGGAACCCCGAACGACACCTATTCGATGCCCAGGGCCTTGAGCCGGCGATAGAGGGTGCGTTCGCTCATGCCGAGCGATTGGGCAAGCGCGCGGCGCGTGCCCGTGAAGTGGCTTGCGTGGAAACGCAGCGCCTCGTCGTCATCCTGCCGTGGCGCCTGCGTGCGATACGCGGACGGCGGCACGAAGCGGACCGAAGACACACGGGCGTCGCCCATTCCCGGCGGCAGATCCTTCACGCGGATCACACCGTCGTCGGCATAGAGACGGGCGCGCTCCAGCACGTTGCGCAGTTCGCGAATATTGCCCGGCCAGCGGTGAGCGCGCATGCGCGCGAGCGCCTCGGGACTCAGCCGCAGCGGGTCCTTGATCCGATTGCCGCGCGCCAGAATCGACTCGGCCAGCAGCGCGATATCGTCCAGGCGGTCTCGCAGCGATGGCAGGTGAATCGGGAATGCCGCGATCCGGAAGTACAGATCCTGGCGAAACAGCCCCTGCGCCACCATCTGCTCAAGCGGCTTGTGCGTGGCGGCAACCAGCCGGAAGTTCGACTGCAGCGTCTCGACGCCACCCACGCGCCGGTAAGTACCCGACTCGATCAGGCGCAGCAGCTTGACCTGCATCGCCAGCGGCACATCGCCCATTTCGTCGAGGAATAGCGTGCCGCCCTCGGCCGTCTCGACCAGCCCCGGCTTACGCGCCTGCGCCCCGGTGAACGCGCCCTTCTCGTAGCCGAACAGTTCACTCTCGAACAGGGTCTCCGTCAGGCCCGAGCAATCAACCACGACGAACGGCCCGCTGGCGCGGTCGCTGGCCTCGTGCACGGCGCGCGCGAACATCTCCTTGCCAGTGCCCGATTCACCGAGCAGCAGCACCGGTAACGACGACGGCGCCACGCGCTGCACGGCCTCCAGCGCGTGATTGAAGGCCTCCGATCGTCCCACCAGCCCTTCCGCACTCGGCCGCGCCGATGCGCTTCGCACGGTGTTCAGGCGCTCGACGTAAGCCACCACCTGGTGGTTGTCGTCGAGGATCGGGCGCAGTTCCACGTTCACATGCTCGGGGCCACGCGGGGTGTGATGGATGTGAAGGACGCGATCCGGCCCACGGGTCTCGAACGCCTTGCGCATCGGACAGTGTTCGCCGGCCTGATCGCACGGCACGTCATAGCCGTGCGAGACGCGATAGCAGGGTTGGCCCAGATAGGGACGTTCCACCGCGCCAAACTGGCGGCGGTAGGCCGTATTGGCAGCGAGGATGCGGTAGTCGGTATCCAGCACGATCGTCGGCTGGCTTTCCTGTTCCAGGTAGGACAACAGTCCCTGGAGTGTGGTGGGGCGATCCATAGGGGCGGGGGGCGGGGGCGGGTAAAACAAGGGCGCCATTCTGCCAAGTTCTGCCAACACTGCCAAGTTGGCAGTGACCCGAGGTGCCTGACAGTCCACGCTCCGCACGCGCAGGAAGCGAAATCCCTTGGAAATCATCGCCTTGTGGCGCACAGGCAGCATGGCACGGGTTTTGAGTCATTGCCCCGATCAAAAACGGAAACGCCGACACATATGACAACACAGATGGTCATCGAAGCCTTCTTCGACCCCGATACGTGGACCCTGAGCTACCTCGTGCTCGACCGCGAGAGCCAGCAGTGCGCGCTGATCGACAGCGTGCTCGACTACGACCCGAAATCCGGCCGTACCGGAACCGCCAGCGCCGACCGAATGATCGACCGCGTCAAGACGCTCGGCGCCAGCGTGCAGTGGATTCTGGAAACCCACGTCCATGCCGACCATCTGTCCGCCGCGCCCTACCTCAAGGCCAGGCTCGGCGGCCAGATCGCCATCGGCAGCCATATCACCACGGTGCAGAAGGTATTCGGCACGCTGTTCAACAGCGGCCCGGAGTTCGCGCATGACGGCAGTCAGTTCGACCGCCTGCTGCAGGACGGCGACACGCTCTCGATCGGCAGCCTGCAGGTGCGCGCGATGCACACCCCCGGCCACACACCGGCCTGCATGACGTACGTGATCAGCAACGGCAAGGACACCGCAGCATTCGTTGGCGACACGCTGTTCATGCCCGACTACGGCACCGCCCGCTGCGATTTCCCCGGCGGCGATGCGCGCACGCTCTACCGCTCCATCAACAAGGTGCTGAGCCTGCCCGCCGATACGCGCCTGTACATGTGCCACGACTACCAGCCCGGCGGACGCGAGCTGCTGTTCATGTCCACGGTGGCGGAAGAGCGCGCCAGCAACATCCATGTGCGCGATGGCGTGAGCGAGGACGAGTTCGTCGCGATGCGCCAGGCCCGCGACGCCACGCTGTCGATGCCCACGCTGATCCTGCCGTCGGTGCAGGTCAACATGCGCGCCGGAGAAATGCCGCCGCCGGAAGCCAACGGCACGCGCTATCTGAAGATCCCGATCAACGCGCTTTGAGTCTTCGCCCCAGATTCGACAAGGAAAAAACATGCAATCGCGCCCCCTGCCCCTCGACCCCAAAACACCGCTCGCGCAGGCCGATGCCAGCCACGCCGTCGTCATCATCGGCGGCGGCGCCGCGGGCATTGCCGTGGCATCCAGCCTGCTGGCACGCAAGCCCGGCCTCGACATCGCCATCATCGACCCGGCCGACATCCACTATTACCAGCCGGGCTGGACACTGGTGGGCGGCGGCGTGTTCGAACCCGCGCATACCGCGCGCACGATGGCTTCGGTCCTGCCGCGCGGCGTGTCGTGGATCAAGGCCACTGTCACGGGATTCGAACCGGAAGCCAACGCGGTGATGCTGGAAGGCAACCGCGTGGTCAAGTACGAGCATCTGGTGGTTTGCCCCGGCCTGAAGCTGGACTGGGATGCCATCGAAGGCCTGCCGCAGGCGCTCGGCCGCAACGGCGTCACGTCCAACTATCGCTATGACCTGGCGCCATATACCTGGAAGCTCGTGCAGGAACTCGTGCGCAAGCAGGGCGGCAAGGCACTGTTCTCTCAACCCCCGATGCCAATCAAGTGCGCGGGCGCGCCGCAGAAGGCCATGTACCTCTCGGCCGATGCGTGGCGCCGTGCCGGCGTGCTCGATCGCGTGGACATCCAGTTCTGCAACGCGGGCAATGTGCTGTTCGGCGTGGCGGACTACGTGCCCGCGCTGATGGAGTACGTCGAACGCTATGCCATCGACCTGAACTTCGGCGAAACGCTGATTGCCGTCGACGGCCCGGCACGTTGCGCCACATTCCGCCGCGCCAATGCCGATGGCACGACTGCACTGGTGACGCGCGAGTTCGACATGCTGCATGCCGTACCGCCGCAGAAGGCGCCTGACTTCATCCGATCCAGCCCGCTGGCCGACGCCGCCGGCTGGATCGACGTGGACCCCGCCACGCTGCGCCATACGCGCTTCGGCAACATCTTCGGTCTCGGCGACGCCGGCAACACGACCAATGCGAAGACGGCCGCCGCCGCCCGCAAGCAGGCGCCAGTGGTAGCGCACAACGTGCTGGCCGAGCGCGGCGCGGCAAGGGGTGAAGCGCGCTATGACGGCTATGGTTCGTGCCCGCTCACCGTCGAACGCGGCAAGATCGTGCTGGCCGAGTTCACATACGGCGGCAAGGTCGCTCCGACATTCCCGAGCTGGTTCATCGAAGGCAAGCGCCCCTCGCGCATGGCATGGTGGCTCAAGGAGCGCATCCTGCCACCGCTTTACTGGCGCGGGATGCTCAAGGGCCGCGAATGGCTCGCGAACCCCGAACTTCAGGGCCGCTAAGCCAGCCACGGCCATCCTGTAGTAAAAAGGCGGGATCGTGCGCGTCCGCGCACGCCATCGACCGATGCCATGGCAACGCGCGCTCCCGCCAGCACCCTGCGACAGATCCCGTCCGGCATCTGGATGCTTGGATGCGTCAGCCTGTTGATGGATATCTCCTCGGAGATCATCCACAGCCTGCTGCCCGTCTTCATGGTCACCACGCTCGGCGCCAGTGCGCTGGCCGTGGGGCTGATCGAAGGCGCGGCCGAAGCCACCGCCCTGATCGTCAAGGTCTTCTCGGGCGTCCTCAGTGACTATCTCGGCAAGCGGAAGACGCTGGCCGTGCTCGGCTATGGGCTCGGCGCGCTGTCCAAGCCGCTCTTCGCGGTGGCGCCCGGCGTCGGCACGATACTGACGGCACGCCTGTCCGACCGCATCGGCAAGGGCATTCGCGGCGCGCCGCGCGATGCGCTGGTGGCCGATATCGCGCCCGCCCATCTGCGCGGCGCGGCGTTCGGGCTGCGGCAGGCACTCGACACGGTTGGCGCATTCTTGGGCCCGCTGATCGCGATCGGGCTGATGATGCTCTGGGCGAACGACTTCCGCGCCATCTTCTGGGTGGCGGTGGTGCCCGGCGTGCTGTCCGTTGCCTTGCTCGCATTCGGCGTGAAGGAACCGCAAACCCACACCGGAGACAAGCGTGTGAATCCCATCCGGCGCGTCAACCTGGCGCGGCTCGGTCCGGCGTACTGGGGCGTGGTTGCCGTGGGCACGGCCTTCGCGCTGGCCCGATTCAGCGAGGCATTCCTGATCCTGCGCGTCCAGCAGGAAGGGCTACCGCTGTTTATGGCGCCGCTGGTGCTGGTAACGATGAACGCGGTGTTCGCCGTCACGGCCTATCCGTTCGGCAAGCTCGCGGACAACTGCAGCCATGACAAGCTCCTGGTGGCTGGCCTGGCCGTGCTGATCGTCGCGGATACGGTGCTCGCAGTCGGCTCTCACTGGAGCATCGCACTGGTCGGGGTCGCGCTGTGGGGCCTGCATATGGGCATGACCCAGGGATTGCTGGCCACGATGGTCGCCGATGCCGCGCCAGCGGACCTGCGTGGCACTGCATTCGGCGTTTTCAATCTGGCCAGCGGGCTGGCGTTGCTGGCAGCCAGTGTCATGGCCGGCTGGCTGTGGGACCGGCACGGTGCGGCCGCCACCTTCCACGCGGGCGCGGGCTTCTGCGTGCTGACCATCGCACTGCTGATCCACCGGCTTCGCAACCGCCCCGCCTCCGGCGCGGCCACCCGCTGAGGTTCGCTGAGGTTCGCTGAGATTCGCCGAGATTTGCTGAGCGCCTTGCGAAGACAACCTTCCTGTTCGTGTTGCACAACTTACGGATTGTCACGACTCCGACGTCAACGGCGACCGCTTGCGTGCCGTTTTTTCCGGTAAGCACGACGCATTGTCGGGCTAACAATCTCCCAGGAGTTGACATCATGAAGAAGCTGTTCGCTGCTCTCGCATCCGTCGCTTTCGTCGGTACCGTTTTCGCGCAGACCGGCGCACCGGCTGCCGCCTCGGCCACCCCGTCGAAGTCGGAACCGGCGCAGGCTCAGGCCAGCGCCCACAAGGACAAGGCCGACGTTCATACCGGCGCGCACAAGTCCACCGCCAAGGGCACGCATCACAAGGCCAAGGCCACGACAGACATGGCGAAGTCCACTGACACCACCGGCGCGACGGCCGGCGCTGCCAAGACCGCTGCTCCGGACAACTCCAAGAAGCAGTAAGCCCCGGCGTCGCGTTATCGGGGGGTTCACCGCCACGGTCAAGGCGAATGCCGTGGCGGCGACGCTCGAACCACGGGCTCTTGCGGAGAGCGCAAGCGAGAGGAAGGTCTCCGCGCTTGCCTTTCCGCCTTGTCATCCGGTCATCCGATCATCTGTGCGACCATGACGGCATGTCTCCACGACTTGGAAGCCATTTCAAAATGAAGCGAAGCGGTTCTGGCTAGACGCGGGGCCGCAGACAGTGCAAGTCGTACGGCAAGGCCCCGCAACGACGCCAGAATCTTTTTGAGATGACTTCTTAGCCCCGGGATCAGCATGCTCACCGTACACGCCATCCATCTGCTGCACGAAGCCGCCTTCGGTACGCTTGCCACGCAATCGTCCGTCTTGGCCGGCTATCCCTACGCCACCGTGGTGCCCTATGTCACGGACCACGCGCATCAACCGGTCATCTGCATCAGCGCCCTGGCCGAACACACGAAGAACTTGCTCGCGGATACACGGATGAGCCTGTCTGTGCTGCAGCCGGAAGCCACGGATGTGCAGGCCGCCAGCCGACTGACGATCGTCGGAGACGCGGAACGCTTCGAGCCAGACACTGCCCTGCGCGACCGCTACCTGCGCTATGAGCCCGGCGCCGAACGTCTGCTGGCGCTCGATTTCGCGTTCTTCCGGCTGAAGCCGGTCAAGGTACGGCTCATCGTCGGCGTCGGCAGGATGGGTTGGGTGGAACAAGCCGATCTGGACGCTGTGCCCACGCTCCCCGCGCAAGAAGAAGCCAATCTCGTGAGCAGAATGTCCCGCCTGGTTCCCGAGAGCGTGCGCGTGCTCGGCATCGATCCGCTCGGCGTCGACGTCGAGATCAATGGACGCCGCCACCGACATCGTCTTGCCGGCACAACGCCGATCGATGAAGCCATCCAGGCCGCCACTCACGCGATCACGGCGGCGCGGCAATGATGGCTTGACCGGCCGGCACTGCCCACGCAAACGTGCTGACGCGATGACGCGCGATATGCAGCACCACGCACCCGCCCGTCGCTGGCTTGGACTTTTCGCGTGAGGTGCCCTATCACATACCAGTGATGGGGACCGAAGCGACCATCGTGCGGAGCAGCATTCCCCGCGCGGCGCACCCGACCTTACCCTTTGGGGAAATTGCAGGCATCCGGATCTCATCCCATAGTCGTGCAGGTACGCTGACAACTACTGCGGCCAGACCATGATCCACCATTGGATGCAACGCTTGGCGCCCACCATCGGCGCCGCCCTGCTCGCCGGCATGGCCCTCGTGGCAACCGGCGTCATGGCCCAGGAAAAGCCCGCCCCCGCTCCCGCGCCGTTCAAGGCCGAGGAGATCGAGGCACTGGTCGCACCGATCGCGCTCTATCCCGATACCGTGCTGTCGCAGGTGCTGATGGCGTCGACCTATCCGCTGGAGATCGTCTTTGCCGCCCGCTGGGTGAAATCGCACCCCGGCGAGAAAGGCGATGCCGCGGTCAAAGCCGTGCAGAACGAGTCGTGGGACGTCAGCGTGAAGTCGCTGGTGGCATTCCCGCAGATCCTCGAACCTATGTACGACAAGCTCGACTGGACCCAGAAGCTCGGTGACGCATTCCTGGCCCAGGAGAGGGATGTGCTCGCAGCGGTACAGCGGCTGCGCGCGCGTGCCCGCGATGCCGGCAACCTGCAATCGAATGAGCAGCAACGCGTGATCGTCGAGCCGGCGACCACGTCGGGCGCGGTGTCGCAGACCATCGTGCGGATCGAGCCGGCCAACCCGGAGGTGATCTACGTGCCCGCCTACGACCCGGCGGTGGTCTATGGCGGCTGGGCCTATCCCGCCTACCCCTATTACTACTGGCCACCCTACCCGGCGTACTACCCGGGCTACGCGTTTGGCAGCGGCCTGGCATTCGGGTTCGGCCTCGCCGCCGCGGCAGCCATCTTTGGTGACTGCAACTGGGGCGGGGGCGACGTCCACGTCGACCACCACAAGGCCACCAATATCGACCGCAATTTCGATCGCAATGGTCGACAAGGTGGCCAGGGCAGCAGTCGATGGGAGCACAGCGTCGATCATCGCAAGGGCGTTGCCTATCGCGACAACGCTACGCGCGAACGTTTCGGCCGCGAGCAGGCTGGCGCCGCCGACCGGCGCGCCAACTATCGTGGCCGCGATCCGGGCGCCGGCAATCGCGCCGGGGTTTCCGACCGCATGGCCGGCGGCAACCCATCAGCCTCGGACCGCATGAACGGGGGCAACCGCGCGGGCACGTCCGACCGCCCCGCGACGGCGGATCGCGCGGCGGCCGGCAACCGGGCCGGCGCCTCCGACCGCGCACAGGCCGCCGACCGCTACAGCGCGGGATTCGGCGGGCGGGACAACGGCTTCCAGGGCGTCGGCAACGGCGCCGGCACGCAGAACAACACCAATCGCGGCAGTTCCAGCATGCAGTCATCGGGCTTTAATCGCGGCGGTGGCGGATATTCGGGCGGCGCGCGTGGCGGTGGCGGCGGTTTCGGTGGCGGCCGCGGCGGCGGTGGACGTCGATAAGCGGAGGCAACCATGACACTGACGACGCCAATCCGCGCAACACTTCGCCGCACCCTGTGCACGCTGCTGCTGGGTGCAGCCGCGAGCCTGACACCCGCGGCGCACGCCAACGAGGTCTTCGCCACGCCCGAGGCCGCGATGACCGCTTTCGGCAACGCCGTCATCAACGACGACGAGCCGACGCTGCAGAAACTGTTCGGCGGCAAGTTCCGCGACATCATTCCGCCGGTGGGCGCCGAGGTCCGCAGCAAGTTCCTGACAGCCTGGGGCAAGTCCCACGCTGTCGATCAGAAAGAGAATCGCGCCTATATCGACGTGGGAGACGACGGCTGGACCTTCCCCATTCCACTGGTGAAGGGCAGCAAGGGCTGGCAGTTCGACACGCTGGCCGGCGTGGAGGAAATGCGGGTGCGCAGGGTGGGCCGCAACGAGCTGGCCGTCATCCAGACCATGCTGGCGATCACCGACGCACAGGCCGAATACGCGCTGACGCTGCACGATGGCAGCAAGACGCTGGTGTACGCATCGAAGCTGTCGAGCACGCCCGGCAAGCAGGATGGCCTCTACTGGGCCTCCGCGCCCGGCGAGCCACAGAGCCCGCTAGGCGCTGCGTTTCGCGGCGCGGGAACGAGCCATGCCAGCAAGGATGGCTACTACGGATATCACTACAAGCTGCTCGACGCGCAAGGCCCCAACGCCCCGGGCGGGGCCTACAGCTATGTGGTCAACGGCAATCTCTTCGGCGGCTTTGCCGTGCTGGCATGGCCGGCGCGCTATCAGGACACCGGCGTCATGAGCTTCATGGTCAGCCACGACGGCCAAGTCTACGAGCGAGACCTTGGTGCCGACAGCGCGGTCAAGGCCAAGGAGATCCGGACCTTCGATCCGGGTGCGGGATGGAGAAAGGTGGCGCCGTAGCACGGTCGTAGGTCGTAGGGTCGCAGCGTCACCTTCCGCTTCTCCGAATCACTCCTTCGGAATCCCCGCGATTTCCGCGGCCTTCGTCCAGCGCTGGATTTCGTCGAGTTGGTATTTCCGCAGCACCTCCGACCCACCCGCGAAGATCTGGCCGCTGGTGCGGCCCACGAACTCCGCCGCTTCCTTGCTGCTAATGATCTCGACCGTGGCGTCGCTGAGTTTCTTGACGATCGCGGGCGGCGTCTTCGCCGGCGCGAACAGCGCCACCCAGTTCACCATGTAGTAGTCCTTGTAGCCGAGTTCCTGCAGCGTCGGCACATTGGGCTCCAACGGCAGTCGCTTGTCGCCGCCCACGGCGATGATGCGTGTCTTGCCGGCCTGCGACAGCGCGGAAGCGGCAAGGTAATCCGACATCGCGAAGTCCACCTGGCCACCGGCGAGATCTGCGACAGCCGGGGCAGCGCCCTTGTACGGGATGGCCACGGCAGTGATACCGGCCTGCTTCATGAACAGCTCGGTGGCAATCTGGTACGACGCGGAACCCGAGCCGTAGCTGAGCTTGCCGGGCTTCACCTTGGCAGCGGCCACCAGATCGGCAACGGTCTTGTAGGGCGAATCGGCGCGCACCGACAGGATCATCGCCCCGTAGTAAAGCCGCGCCACGGGCGCGAAATCGCGTACCGGGTCATAGGGCAGCGTCTTGAACTGGACCACGTTGGTCGCCATCGGCGAATTGCTTGCCACGAACAACGTGTAGCCATCCGGGTCCGCCTTCGCCACCGTCTGCGCGGCGATGAAGCTGTTGGCACCCGGGCGATTCTCCACCACGAAAGGCTGGCCAAAGCGCGCCTCGAGTTTCTGGGCCAGGAACCGCGCGCTGCTGTCCGAGCCCGTGCCAGGCGGGAACGACACCACGATCTTGACGGGCTTTCTGGGGTAATTGTTCGCGTTGGCGTGCGCCAGCCCGGAGACCCCGAGCGTGGCAATCAGACAGGCGAGAAGCAAACGCCGCATATCTACAGTCTCCTTCTTCGGGGTGATACGTGCCACCCGCTTTCATCATGAAAGAAGAAGCGTAAGGGAAGCGTGCTGCATGTCGCAATGCACATGGAGGCATATTCGTTATGCGCACGTCGGCATGGCACACCGTCACGCTGCACTGCCGCATGCGCGGTGAATTTCCGTTATCTCACGGCTGCGATAGGCGCGTCTGGAAGGCCACTGCTAACCTCGGCTCACTCTCAAAAATCGCAAGGAGACAGAGTTGGAGATAGCCAGCAAGGTCGTGATACGGCCAGCCGATCCCGACGACGCCCTGACGCCGCTGCGTCAGGAAGTCCGCGCATTCCTGGCGGAGACCCTCGGCAACCGGCCACCCCAACTGCGCGCCAAGAGCTGGTCTGGCTACGATCCCGAATTCAGCCGCGCGCTGGGTGCGCGTGGCTGGATCGGCATGACCTGGCCCAAGGCTTACGGCGGCAGTGAACGCTCGATGCTCGAGCGCTACGTGGTGCTCGAGGAACTGCTCGCGGCGGGCGCGCCAGTTGGCGGCCACTGGGTTGCCGAGCGCCAGAGCGGCCCGCTGCTGATGCGTTACGCGGACAAGAGCGTGGCGGCGGACATCGTGCCGCGCATCACGCGCGGAGAAGTGCGCTTCTGCATTGGCATGAGCGAGCCGGACTCCGGTTCCGACCTGGCGTCGATCCGCACACGTGGCGATCGCGTGGATGGCGGATGGGTCATCAACGGCACCAAGCTCTGGACCTCCAACGCGCATCATTCGCAATACATGATCGCGCTGGTGCGCACCGACCGTGGCGCGGACGACAAGCACAAGGGTCTGTCGCAGTTCCTGGTCGACATGACGTCGAGCGGCCTGCAGGTGCGCCCGATCAAGAACCTGGCGGGTCACGAGGGCTTCAACGAGGTCGTGTTCGACAACGTCTTCGTGCCGGACCGGATGCTGATCGGCACCGAGGGCGATGGCTGGGCCCAGGTCACCGCGGAACTCACGTTCGAGCGCAGCGGCCCCGAACGCTATCTGAGCAGCTACGCGCTGCTGGCCGAGATGGTGGATGCGGCAGACGCGACCGACTCGCGCCAGGCGGTGGAAATCGGCTACCTCGTCGCGGAGCTGAGCAATCTGCGCCAGATGTCTCGCGGTATCGCGGCCATGCTCAATCGTGGCGAGAATCCGCAACTGGCCGCTGCCAACGTCAAGGACATGGGCGCGCTGTTCGAACAGCGCATCCCTGAGGTGGCCCACGCGCTGTTCGGCAATGAACTGCGCCGCACCGGCTCCCCGTTCGTCGCGACGCAAGCCTACCTGACCCAGAGTGTGCCCTCGTTCTCCCTGCGGGGCGGCACGCGTGAAATTCTGCGGGGAATCATTGCGCGAGGGCTGGGAATCCGATGAACGAACTCGAACAAATGCTGACCGACAGCGCGGAGCGCCTGTTCGGCAACGAGGTCACCCTCGAACAGTCCGAAGCGATGGAGCGCGGCGAGTTTCCACAGCCACTCTGGAATGCGGTGGACAAGAGCGGTCTGGTGCACGTGCTTGCCAGCGAGGAAGCCGGTGGCGCCAACGCGAGCTGGACGGAAGCCCTGCCGGTGATGCTGGCCGCTGGCCGCACGGTCACGCCGCTGCCGTTCGTCGATGCCGCCACCGCCACGTGGCTGCTGAGCCGTCTTGGCATCGAAGCACCGCAGGGCCTGCTGGCCCTTGCCGATCTGTCAGCGGCCCCGACCGCGAGCCAGGATGGCGACACCTGGCGGCTGAGCGCGGAAGTGGAAGTCCCCTGGGGCCGACACGCGCAACACGTGCTGGTGCGCGCCGCCAACGCCTGGCTGTTGCTGCCGACCGAGCACGCTTCGGTACGCGAGGATGCCAACATCGCTGGCGAACCGCGTGACAGGCTCACGTTCGTCGACGCCGTGGCAACAGCCGCGTCGACGCGGCAGCCGCTGGAGGAATGCGACGACCCGGCCGCACTCGGCGCATTGATGCGCGCCATCCAGATCACCGGCGTGCTCGAACGCGTGCTGAACCAGACCGTGCAGTACGCCACCGAACGCATCCAGTTTGGCAAGCCCATCGGCAAGTTCCAGGCGATCCAGCAACAGCTGGCAGTACTCGCCAACGAAGTGGTCGCCTCGCGCATGGCCGTGGCCAGCGCCTGCGCGGCGTTGTCGGGCAAGGACTGGGCACAACAGGCGATGATCGCCAAGATCATCTGTGGCCTGGCCGCCGGCCGCGCGCCCGCGATCGCGCACCAGGTGCATGGCGCCATCGGCTTCACGCGCGAGCACTCGCTGCACTACGCCACGCGGCGCCTGTGGTCCTGGCGCGCCGAGTACGGCAGCGAGGCGCAATGGGCCGCGAAGCTCGGCAAGGTGGCAATCGAACACGGCGGCGACACGCTGTGGGAAAGACTGACGGAGGCCGCATGAATACACGTCGAGCCCTTCTCGCGATGATTGGCCTGCTGACGCTGTCGGCGTCAGTCCATGCGGAAACGGCCAAGGAATTCCCAACGCGGCCGATTCGCGTGATCGTGCCATTCACGTCTGGCAGTGGCTCCGATACGTCGGCACGCTACTACGGCGAACAGATGGGTCGCACGCTGGGGCAGCCCGTGGTCGTCGAGAACCGGCCCGGCGCTAACGGCCTGATCGGCATCCAGGCGCTCAAGAACGCGCCGGCGGATGGCTACACGGTGCTGCTGGCCAGCAACTCGCCGATGTCGGTCAATCCGATCGTGATGAAGAACCTGCCCTATGACCCGCTGAAGGATCTCAAGCCGGTGTCAGGACTGAGCCGGAACATGAACGTGTTCCTGGTGCCGGAGAAGTCGCCGATCAAGACCGTGGCCGACCTGGTTGCCCACGCGAAAGACCGTGGCAAGCCGCTGGCAGTCGGCACGTATTCGGCGGGTTACCAGTTGGCGGCGGCATGGTTCGCCAACCTCGCCGGCCTCCAGTTCGTCAACGTGCCGTACAAGGGGCAGGCCCAGATCATGACCGACGTCATCGGCGGGCAGCTCGACATGGCCGTGGTCGATCTGGGTGGCGCCATCACGCTACTCAAGGAAGGCAAGATCCGCGCGGTGGCCGTCACCGGCGAGACACGGCATCGCGACTTCCCGAACGTGCCGACGATCAAGGAAAGCGGCTATCCGGACTACGCCCAGTACAGCTGGGTGTCGTTCTACGTCCGCGCGGGAACGCCCGACGACATCACTGACAAGCTGGCCACCGCCGTGCAAACGGCCCTCAAGTCACCGGAGTCCGACGCATTCCTGGCCACCAAGGGCGGCGATCCCATGCCTTACCCGCCGAAGGAAATGCGCCAGTTCCAGGAACGCGAGATGGCCCGGTTCCGCAAGGTTGCCGCGGCAGCCGGCATCAAGCCCGAGTGATTGGCGAGCGGATGCGTAAATGATGCGTGAGCGATGCGTGAACCTGACGACTGCCTAGGCGGCCACGTGACGCGCGGCGGATGCCAGCAGCGACCGCAGCACCGTGACGAACGGGTGCGAGTGGACGTTGTTGTGCCAGCACAGATGAATCGGCACGGCCATGCCTTCGTCCTCCATCGGCGAGAAGCGCATGCCGGGATGCCGGCACAGCGGCCTGGCGAGGTAGTCCGGAATCATCGCGTAGATCTCGGTGTCGTGAATCGCGTCGGCTACGGCCAGGTAGCTGGTCAGTGTGACGACGATCCGCCGATGCAGGCCATGCGATTGGAAGTAGCGGTCGAGCAGCCGCGTGATCAGGCCGAACTGCGAGATGTCGAGACAGTCGAGCGATGCCAGTTCGCGCGCCGAGGTGATCGCGCCGATATGCGGGTTGGATCTGGCCGACAGGCAGCCGAAACGCGTCGTCAGCAGCAGCTCGGAGCGCAACGATTCCATATCCACGGGATAGAACGCCACCATCAGGTCGATCGCCCCGCTGGTCATCGCGGAAATGCCGCCCTGCTGTGGCACGGGCTGCATCCGGACCCGCGCGCGCGGCGCCACCTGGCGCAGGCTGGCCAGGAACGCCGGGGCAATCAACGCCTGCAGGGAATCGTTGATACCGACCACGTACGTGCCGGTCTCCATCGCCGGGTTGTAGTCGCTGCCCTGCTGGTAGACGCCTTCGATGGCACGCAACACGTCATCGAGCACGCGGCGGATGTCCTGGGCGCGGCGCGTCGGCAGCATCTTGTGGGCGCTCTTGATCAGCAGTGGATCGCCGAGATCGTCGCGCAGCCGGTCGAGCATCCGGCTCATCGAGGGCTGGGTGCTGTCCAGCCGCCTGGCGGCCTCGCTGACGCTGTTGCTCTCGAGCATGGCGGCCAGCACCACCAGCAGGTTCAGATCCTTCTTGCGCAGTTCGGCAAGCGCCGGTCGTCTGCTGTCGCGGCCTTCCGGCGTCTCCGTGCCGTCCGAGCTTGGGGTGTCGCTGAAACGAGATTCGTTCATCGCTATTGCGCTTCAAATCCATATTGAATAAGGCATAACGCAGTATGCAGCATTTCAACCCCGCCCGGCGGGGAAACCTTTCCAATGAACCAAGCCCATCGACATGACGCCCCCTAACGCTTCGTCTACCGTTTCCTCTACCGTCTCCTCGACCAACGGCCAGGATTCCCTTCAGGTCACGCGCGACGGACATGTCGTCCAGGTCCTGATTCGCAGGCCGCCCCATAACCACCTCGACCCGGCATTCGTCGGCCTGCTGGCGGACACGCTCGAACAACTCGATGGCGACGACGAATGCCGCGCCATCGTGCTGGCGGCCGAAGGCAAGTCCTTCTGCGCCGGCGCGGACTTCTCCGGCCAGCAAGCATCGTCATCGGTCAGCCGCGACCCGAGCCCGTTCTACAAGCAGGCCATGCGGCTCTTCCGCACGCGCAAGCCGATCGTCGCCGCAGTACACGGCGCGGCCGTGGGCGCCGGCGTAGGGTTGTCGCTCGTGGCGGACTTCCGCGTCACCTGCCCCGAGGCGCGGTTCAGCGTCAACTTCAACCGGCTGGGTTTTCATCCCGGCTTCGGCCTGAGCCTGACCCTGCCCCGCCTGATCGGGGTCCAGCAGGCATCGCTGCTGCTATACACGGGGCGTCGCATTGACGGCGAGACCGCCGTGCGCATCGGACTGGCTGACGAACTCGTGCCGGCCGACCAGGTTCTGGCCCGCGCCCATGCGCTGGCCACCGAGATCGCAATCTCGGCCCCGCTCGCCGTGGAAAGCACGCGCGCCGCGCTGCGCGAGGGGCTGGCAGATGCGATCTACGCCGCCAACCAGAAGGAGCTGGCCATCCAGCTCACCCAATTCCCGACCGAGGATTTTCGCGAAGGCGTGGCAGCCATGGCCGAACGCCGTCCGCCGAACTTCCGTCGTCGCTGATACTCAATGGAGCGAATCTACGTGACCGTTTCAACCAAAGCAGATGTCGGACCACTGTCCGGCGTGCGCGTGCTCGATCTGTCCGCCGTGGTGCTGGGCCCGATGGGCACCCAGGTGCTGGCCGACATGGGTGCGGACGTCATCAAGATCGAATCGCCCGAAGGCGACCTGATGCGCGCCAACGGCGTGGTCGAGGTGCCGGGCATGAGCTCGATCTTCCTGGCGCTGAACCGCAACAAGCGTTCGGTCGTGCTGGACCTGAAGACCGAGGCCGGCCGCGCCGCATTGCGCCGCCTGATTCCAACCGTCGACGTGTTGGTGCATAACATGCGCGTCTCGGCGATCGAGCGGCTGGGTTTCGGCTATGACGCCGTGCGTGCGCTGAATCCCGAGATCGTCTACTGCGCCGCCACCGGCTTCGGCCAGGATGGCCCGGATCGCGAGAAGCCCGCGTTCGACGACATCATCCAGGCCGCCTGCGGATTCGTCGGCGCCGCGTCGATCAACGCCGACGAGCCCGACTATCTGCCGAGCCTGATCGCCGACAAGACCACAGGTCTGGCTGTGGCCAACGCGGTGCTGGGCGCGCTGTTCCATCGCGAGCGGCATGGCCGCGGCCAGTACGTCGAGGTGCCGATGCTGGAAACGATGGCCGCGTTCGTGCTCACCGAGCATATGGGTGGCCTGACCTATCCGGGCTCCAAGGCCAAGGCTGGCTACGCACGCCTGCTCGAAGGCGGCCGCAAGCCCGTGCGCACCAAGGATGGGTGGATGAGCCTGCTGCCATACACGGACAAGCACTGGAAGGCCTTCTTCCACGAGGTGGACCGCGACGATCTGGGCGAACGCTACAACATCGCCAGCCGCGCCGACCGCAATGCGCACATCAAGGCGTTGTACAGCCACCTGCGGGAGCTGGCGCCGCTTCGCACAACGGCACAGTGGATGAAGCTCTGCGAGCAACTCGACATCCCCGCCACACCGATCTACTCGCTCGAAGCGCTGCCCGAGCATCCGCACCTGAAGGCCGTCGGTCTGTTCCAGGAATCGAAGCATCCCGTCGTCGGCACCATCCGGGAAATCCGGCCGACAGCGCGCTTCGCAGGCACGCCGACCTCGATCCGCCGTCCCGCCCCGACGCTGGGGCGTGACACGGCCGAGGTACTGCGTGAAGCCGGGTTCGAGGAAAGCGAAATCAAGGCGCTTGGCGGAAGCTGAGCGGTGGATGCCGCGCGTCGGCGATTTCCCGTCAGGTCGACGCCGGCGGCGTCGCGGCCAGCGCGATCCTTGCCAGCGCCTTCATCTTCCGTCTCCTGACCGACGCTCAGGCCGCCTTGGCAACAAGTGGCGGATAGTCGGTCAGGCCACGCGCGTCGCCGCCGAACAGCGTGTCGCGATCGTGGGCGTTGAGGGTGGCGCCGGTGCGCAGGCGCTCCGGCAGATCGGGGTTGGCCACGAACGGGCGGCCAAACGCGATCAGGTCGGCCCATCCTTCGTGCAATGCAGCCTGGGCGCGCGCCGCCGTGTACTTGCCGGCGTAGATCAGCGTGCCCGGATAGACCTTGCGCAGTTGCTGCTTGAAGGCCGTCGGCATATGCGGGGCATCTTCCCAGTCTGCTTCCGCGATATGGATGTAGCCCACGCCGATCTCGCCGAGCAACCTGGCCGCAGCGGTATAGGTAGTCTCGGGATCGGCATCGACGCAACCATTCAGCGTGGTCAGCGGCGCCAGACGGATGCCGACGCGGTCTTTGCCACCCGTGCCTTCGATCAGCGCCTGTGCCACCTCGCCCAGAAAGCGCAGCCGGTTTTCCAGCGAACCGCCGTATTCGTCGGTGCGATCGTTGGCGCCCGAGTCGATGAACTGGTTGACCAGATAGCCATTGGCCGCGTGCAGTTCCACACCGTCGAAGCCCGCCGCCATGGCATTGCGCGCGGCCTGGCGAAAGTCGTCGACGATGGCGTGGATTTCCTCCACCGACAGCGCGCGTGGCTGCGACGCCTGGGCGAAGCCGGGCTTGCCATCGCTTTGCGCGACGAACACGTTCACGCCCTGCGCCTGGATGGCTGACGACGATACCGGCGCATGGCCATCCAGCAGGCTGATATGGCTCAGGCGGCCAACGTGCCAGAGCTGCGCGAAGATGCGCCCGCCGGCCTGATGGACGGCAGTGGTGACTTTGCGCCAGCCGGCGACCTGCTCCGGCGTGTGAATGCCGGGGGTCCACGCATACCCCCTGCCGAGCGGCGAGATCCACGTGCCTTCGCTGACGATCAGGCCGGCGCTGGCGCGTTGCGCGTAGTACTCGGCCATCAGCGCATTGGGCACGTCACCGGGCTGGCTGGCGCGCGAGCGCGTCATCGGTGGCATCACGATGCGGTTGGGCAGCGAGAGGGGGCCGAGCGAATACGGCTGGAACAGCGGATTGCTGGTGCTGGTCATCATGATCTCCTTAGTCCCAAACCGGAGCCAGGCCCTCAGGGCTGACTTCACGGCCGTTGCGTTCCAGCGAGGCGATCAGCGCCATGTCGTCGGCGTCGAGCTTCAGGTCGCGCGCCAGCAGGTTGCTGGCCAGGTTCTCGCGCTTGGTCGACGACGGAATCACCGCGTAGCCGAGTTGCAGCGCCCATGCCAGCGCCACCTGCGCCACGGTGGCGTGGTGCTTCGCGGCAATCTGCCCCAGCACCGGGTCCTTCAGCACCTTGCCGTAGGCCAGCGTCATGTACGACGTGACGGCGATGCCCTGTTCTTTCAGGAACGCGGTGAGCTTGCGGCTCTGCAGATAGGGGCTCAGTTCAATCTGGTTGGTGGCGATCTCGCCCTTGCCAACGGCCTCGATCGCCTGGCGGGTCAGTTCGATATTGAAGTTGGACACGCCGATCTGGCGCGTCAGCCCGAGCGCCTTGGCTTCGGCAAGCGCGGCCATGTACTCGGACAGCGCCACGCCGTTGCCCGGCGCCGGCCAGTGAATCAGCGTCAGGTCGACGTAGTCGGTGCGCAGCTTGTCCAGGCTTTCACGCAGGCTCGGCACCAGCTTGTCGGCGGCGTAGTTCGCCGTCCAGATCTTGGTGGTCACGAACAGTTCGCCGCGCTCCACACCGCTTTCCGCGATGGCCTGGCCCACATCGGCCTCGTTGCCATAGATCTGCGCGGTGTCGATGGCGCGGTAGCCAACGTCCAGCGCATTGCGCACCGAGTCCACAACGACCTGGCCAGTCAGGCGGAAGGTGCCAACGCCAAACGAAGGAATGCTCATGGTGTAACTCCTGTGAAGGTTCATGCAATCTCGATGGACAAAGTTTGCCGTCCTTACCTTTGCTGATAAAGCCGTGTATAAACGAAATTCATTTGATTTTTGATCAACAATGAAAACCACCATCGACGAACTGCTGGCCTTTGCCGCAGTAGTGGACTCCGGCTCGATCACGGCGGCGGCCGAACAACTGGGGCTGACGATCTCGGCCACCAGCCGGACCTTGAGCCGTCTGGAGGAGAAGCTGAAGACCACGCTGCTGCGACGAACCACGCGGCGGCTGGAGCTGACCGAGGAAGGCGCCGCCTTCCTGGAGCACGCGCGCGCGATCCTGGCGATGGTCGACGAAGCGGAAGAGCAGATGGCTGCACGGCAGATGCGACCCGTCGGGCGCTTGCGGGTGGACGCGGCCACGCCGTTCATGCTGCACGTGATCGTGCCGCTGGTGGCGGGATTCCGCGCCAGCTACCCCGAGGTGGAACTGGAACTGAACTCGAACGAAGGCTTCATCGACCTGATCGAGAAACGAACCGACGTGGCGTTCCGCATCGGCCAGTTGAAGGACTCGACGCTGCATGCACGACCGATCGGTATCAGCCAGATCCGCGTGCTGGCCAGCCCGGAGTATCTGAAACGCCACGGCACGCCCACCAAGCCGGCGCAACTCGCGCAACATGCGCTGCTGGGCTTTACCCAGCCTGAATCACTGAACGACTGGCCGCTGCGCGACGACGCCGGTGGCGTCGTGCACATCAAGCCGACGATTGCATCGTCGAGCGGCGAAACGCTCAGGAGCCTGGCGCTGGCGGGCCAGGGAATCGTCTGCCTGTCGGACTTCATGACGCTCGAGGACCGGCAGAGCGGGCGACTGGTGCAACTGTTTGCGAAGCAAACCCTGGACGTGCGCCAACCGATCAACGCGGTCTACTACCGCAACACCGCGCTGGCGTCACGGATCACCTGCTTTCTCGACCACGTGGTCAGAACACTGGGCAAGCATCCGTTCGAACGGTAGGAGTATCCGTCCCGTGCGGACATCCCCATACTTGACGCAAAATCAAGAGTATTTGACCAATACCGGTCTTAATCTGCAAAGATAAACCGGGCAGACTGCGATCCATCGAAAAACCATCGTGGATCGCAGCCAAATGCCCCAACTGTTCAAGTCCTTCGCCATGGGCGAGCGCGCGCTCTCCAGCCGCATCGCCGTGGCGCCGCTGACACCCGCCCGCGCAGAGCCGTTTGTCGCCAACCAAGATCTGGTAGCCCACCTGGAGCACAACTGGCCGCGCAGCGTTGCACCGCACGCCTTCCACGACGTTCTGAGGGGCCTGCCGCGATGAAATCGAACACCGCACTGCTCGCCCTCGCCATCGGCGCATTCGGCATCGGCACCACCGAGTTCACGCCGATGGGCTTGCTCCCGGTCATTGCCGAGGGCGTCAACGTCAGCATTCCCACCGCGGGGATGCTGATCACCGCCTACGCCATTGGCGTGATGGTCGGCGCGCCCGTGATGACGCTGCTGTTCAGCCGATTCGGCAAGCGCACCGCGCTGATGGCGCTGATGGCGATCTTCACCATCGGCAACCTGCTGTCGGCATTGGCACCGGGATACGGCACGCTGCTCGCGTCCCGCCTGGTGACCAGCCTCAACCACGGCGCATTCTTCGGCCTGGGCTCGGTCGTGGCCGCAAGCGTGGTGCCGAAGGAGAAGCAGGCCAGCGCCGTGGCAACGATGTTCATGGGCCTGACCATCGCCAATATCGGCGGTGTGCCGGCCGCCACGTGGATCGGTCAGCAGGTTGGCTGGCGCCTGGCGTTCGCGGGCACGGCCGCGCTCGGACTGGTTGCGATCGCCGCGCTCTGGCTCGCGCTACCCAAGGGCGAGCGCGGTACGCGGCCGAACGTGCGACGCGAACTGACCGTGCTCACCCACCCGACCGTGCTGCTGGCCATGGCGACGACAGTGCTCGGCGCGGGCGCGATGTTCACGCTCTACACCTATGTGGCGCCGATGCTCGCCAAGCTGACTGGCGCATCCGACAACTTCGTTGCATTGGGTCTGGTACTGATCGGGGTGGGCTTCACGATCGGCAATCACCTTGGCGGCAAGCTTGCCGACCGCTCGCTGGACGGCGCGACGACGACCTTCCTGACCGCACTCGCCGTCATCATGCTGGTGCTGCCGTTCGCGCTGCAAAGCCATGTCGGCGCGGCAGTTGGTCTGCTGGTCTGGGGCGCGGCAGCCTTCGCCGTGGTGCCGCCGCTGCAGATGCGCGTGATGGAAGCCGCTGCGGAAGCGCCCGGACTCGCGTCGTCGATCAACGTCGGCGCCTTCAATCTCGGCAACGCGGTGGGCGCCGCGCTCGGCGGCGGTGTCATCAGCCTCGGACTCGGCTACGCCGTCGTGCCGGTAGCAGGTGGCCTGCTGGCGGCATCGGGCGTGCTACTTGTGTGGCTCGGCCGTGCCAGCAAGCGCGCCGGGCAGCCTGTGAAGGCATAACGCGCCGCTGGCATCAGCATGGACAGCGTTACAGGCTACAGTTGTCCGGGCTATGCGCCTGCCGTGTCCGTGGCAGGCGCGAGCCGCAGCACGCAGTCGACGCCGACCACGCCATTGGCGCGCACGAACAATGGGTTGATTTCAGCCTCGGCAACTGTGACGCCCTGGACAGCGGCCAGACGCGAGAATCGGACGATCGCGTCAGCCAGCGCATCGACGTCGCCCCGGGGCAGCCCACGGAAGCCACGAATCAGGCGCGTCGTGCGGACCTCCTCGATCATCTGCATGGCCTCTGCCGGCGTCACCGGCGCTGGGCGCAGACTGACATCCCGGTGAAGTTCGGCGGTGATACCGCCGGCGCTGAGCATGACCATCGGCCCCACCAGCGGGTCGTCGCGGAAGCCCAGCATCAACTCCAGCAGGCGATCTTCCATGCGCTGGACCAGAATGCCGTCGATGCGCGCGGCGGGCGCGCCACGGCGCGCATTGTCCATCAGGCGTTCCGCGGCGGCAGCCAGTTCCGCGTTATCGCGCACGCCAACTTGCACACCACCGATCTCGGTCTTGTGCAAGATGTCGCGCGAGCAGATCTTGGCCACTACCGGGTACGGCACGGCGTGCTGCAGCGCCCCTTCTGTCACCAGTTCTGCCGTCGCGATCGGCACCCCCAGCGCACCGAACACCGTCGCTGCCTCAAGCTCCGAGAGATCGCCCAGCGTCGGCAAGCCGGCCGGCCACTGCATGGGCTGACAGGATTCGGACGCGTCTTCGCCAACATGCGCGCCTCGGAACAGGCACGCCAGCGCATCGGCACAGCTCTCCGGCGTGCGGAATGCCGGCACACCCGCCGCCTGCAGCAATTGCAGGGACTCCGGTGCTTCCGGAGCCAGGAACGACAGCAGCGGTTTGCTGCCGACGCCTGCAGCCTCGACGATCGGCTTGACGGCAAGCTGTGGATGAAACTGCGCTGACGAGCCCACCACGCACAGCACGGCGTCACACCAGTCACCCAGCCGCATCTGCTCGACCAGATCCCGGTACTGGGCACTTGTAGCCGCCAGCGTCAGGTCGATGATCGGTGTCTGGCGAATCTTCACGCCGCGCTCAGCCATATGCGCGACGAACGATGCGGGTGGCGGCACCGCTTCCACGTCCGCCAGGCCCAGCCGGTCCACCACGGTCGCTGCGCCACCGCCCGTGGTGGTCACCACGGCCACGCGCGGCGCACGGGTCAGCGCCGGCACATGGCTTGCGTAGCGCAACGCCAGCGGTGCGGCTTCGAACAGTGTTTCAAGCAATTCCACGCGCATCGCGCCATGCTTGCGCAGGAAGGCATCGACCGCCGCATCGTTGCCGGCCAGTGCCCCCGTATGCGATTGCGCAAGCGCCTCGCCCTGCTCGGAGCGACCTAGCTTGTAGACCAGCACCGGCTTGCCGGCAGCGCGCGCGCGGCGGAGCGCGGGGCCCAGCACCGCCGCGTCGCGAATCGTTTCGAGGAACAGCAGGATGACTTCGGTAGCGGCATCGTCAACGAGCAGGTCCACCAGTTCACCCACGCCGATGTCGCTTTCGTTGCCGACCGAAACCAGCTTGGCAAACCCGAGGCCACGCGCCGCGCCGCGCGACAACAGCGCGCCCAGCATGGAGCCGCTTTGGGAGATCACGCTGACAGGACCTCGATGGAGCGTATCCATCTCCAGCACGGCGTTGACGGAAAGCACGGCGCCGCTGTGCACGTCGACCACGCCGATACTGTTCGGTCCCAGCAGCCGCACGCCCAGTTCACGTGCCCGCGCCGCCAGCGCCTGCTGGGCGGCCATGCCAGCCTCGCCCACCTCGGCGAAGCCGTCGGAGAAGACCGTCACCACGCGCGCGCCACGCGCGGCGGATTGTTCAAGTGCCTCGGCCACCTGCGCGCCCGGCACCATCACAAACGCGTGGTCGATCGCCGCTGGCAGTGCCGCGACGCTGGGATACGCCTGAAGGCCCATCACCTCGCTACGCCCGGCATTGACCGGGAACACGCGCCCCTGGAAACCATGCTTGCGCATGAAACGCAGCGGTCGGGCCGTATTCTTCTTTTCGTCGGCCGAAGCGCCTACGAGCGCGACGGCATCGGGGGTGAACAGTGCCCGGGCCAGTTGTTCGCGCGCGATTCGTTCGGTGGATCGCTTCGTGTCGTGATCGACGCTAGTCATGGTGTTTTGTGAAGAAGATTGGATGTCGGGAAAAGGTCAGCCCACCTGGAGCTTGTCCAGGGCCAGCGAGCGCAAGGGCCGGTCGTCCAGGCGCCAGAGCGCGTCGAGCAAACGGGCGGCGTGCACGGAGCCGAGCGCGGGGGCGCTCAGTTCCATGAACTTGTCGCCAAGCGTCGCGTCGTCGAGCGGGGCCTCCGGGTCACCAAGGCGATATGGCGCGAAGTGCGCGTGACGGCTGCCATCGGTCACCTCGATTTCCACCCGCGCCGCACGCTGCTTCGGGAAGGCGGCAGTCAGTTCGGGATCGGCCGTCAGCCGGATCTTGCTCATCAACGTGCGGATGGATGCGTCGGCCAATCTGGCCGGTTCAAATGCATCGAGCCGAACCGCGCCATGCAGAATGCCGTGCGCCACCACATAGGGCAGGCTGAAGCGGGCTTCGAACGGCGTCTTCGGGTCGAAGTTACCCGTCACATCCAGTGCCACCTGATAGGTGCGCACGTTGACCGCGGCGATACGCGCTGGCGCCAGCGCGTTGTCACGCATGATGCGCATGGCGGCATCAATGGATGCGAACGTATGGCCGCAACAGCCATGGTTCTTCTGCGTGATGCGTGTGATGTTGAAGTCAGTGCCCAGGCCGTTGGTGACACCGTGCCAGTCCGGGCTACCGCACATCGCCGCCCCGAAGCCTGCATCGCCTTCGAGAATGTCGTGCACGCCCGTCACGCCATGCGCGGCGCCCTGCGCTGCCTGAACGCCAACCTGCGCCGCGTGTCCGGCATGCAACGCCTTGGTCATCGCGTCGGATCGGAATGCCTGCTGCAGGCCAGAGGCGAATGTCGTGGCCGTCGCCATGGCATCGGCGGCGGCACGTGCATTGCCGGGCGCCGTCAGGACGCTGCCAGCGGCCGCGGCGCCGATGCAGCCCACGGTGCCGGTCGTGTGGAAGTAGCGATAGTGCGCCGGCTGGATGGCCGCCCCGATGCGGGTGCTGACCTCGTAGCCGGCAATCACGGCACGCAGGAAGTCGGTGCCGCTCGCGTCCCGATGCTCCGCCAGCGCAAGCGCGGCGGCAATCGTCGGACACCCCGGGTGGTAGATGGCATCGCGGAAGATGTCGTCGAACTCTGCCGCATGCGAGGCGCTGCCGTTGATCCACGCCGCCAACCCCGGAAACGCCGTGGTGGCGTGCCCGACCAGCGTGCTGCGCCCGACACCGGTCTCGGTCTGGTGCGCCGCAACAAGCTGGCGGCCGGGTGCCATCGGCACGCCGGCCATCAGGGCGGCAAACCAGTCGATTACAGCGCGTCGCGCGTGGTGCATGACGTCGTCCGCCAACGTCGCGCGTGCCTGGTCGCCGACGTACTCGGCAAAATCGTCGATCAGCATTCCATGTGTCTCCTGAGCAGGAATGCCTCCCATGGTACGAACGGCAGCCGCCCCAGCTTTGACGAATCGAGAAAGCTCCCGCGCCAGAACGTGTATGCGACGCGCAAGCGGCTGGTGCATACTCCGGCTGGCACAGCCATCGCGCCAGCTTTTCCAAATCGAGCACGCACACCCATGGACATCGCCTCGCTTGCCATCCTGATCGCCGCTATCGAGGAGAAGAGTCTTTCACGCGCGGCCGAGCGCGAGAATCTGGTCACCTCCGCGGCCAGCAAGCGGATTGCCGAACTGGAACGTCGCGCGGGCACGGCGCTGCTGCGCCGCCATGGACGCGGCGTGGAGCCGACACCGGCAGGCGCCATGCTGTATCAGCGTGCCAAGGCCATCGTGCGCAGCGTGCAACTGGCGCAGGACGCGCTGGCGTCCTACTCGATGGACGGCATCGCCAAAATTCGCCTGGCATCGAACCGGTCGACGATCCTGCAGTTCCTGCCGACCGATATCAGCGGCTTTCTCAAGCACGACCCCGACGCCCGCATCGACCTGATCGAGGCGTTCAGCTTCGACATTCCGCGCATGGTGGCCAACGGCGACGCCGACATCGGCATCTATCACGCGCGCAGCCCGAGCCCGGGCGTGTACTCCCTGCCCTACCGCAAGGACCGAGTCGGACTGGTCGTGCCGCGCGGCCACCCGCTGGAGGCGAAAGGGTCGCTACGGCTCGAGGAAGCACTGGACTACGACTTCCTTGGCTACTTCCCACGCCATACGTTCGACGCCTTCCTCACCCTGGTGTCGGGCACGATCTCTCGCCCGCTGACCGTGAAGACACAGGTCTCGAACTTCGAGGCCCGCTGCCGCATGGTGCGTGAAGGCCTGGGCCTTGCCGTGGTGCCGGAGGGCATCGCCAGGAACTACCTGCAGATGATGGGGCTGTCGCTGCTGACACTGCGCGATGCT
This sequence comes from Cupriavidus sp. Met-2, assembly GCF_049843575.1. Lineage (NCBI taxonomy): Bacteria > Pseudomonadati > Pseudomonadota > Betaproteobacteria > Burkholderiales > Burkholderiaceae > Cupriavidus > Cupriavidus sp. Met-2. The sequence goes on along the minus strand of NZ_JBBHZL010000003.1, from coordinate 254,336 downwards.
TGGGCCGAGCGCGAGTTCTACGTCTGCGTGCGCGACAAGGAAAGCCTGCCGTCCGGCGTGGCCCGGCTGCTCGAATACCTGAGCCGCTGCGAGGCGATGGAGCAGCATTTCCTGAAGCCGCGATGAAGTCTGCGTTTCCATATCGTCAAAGCTCGGGTACATCAGCTCTCTAAGATGAAAAACAGCCACCCTGCCTTGAAAGGGGGGCGCTGATTACAAGATTCATCGGAGACAGCAATGAAGAATTTCCTGCGGCACGCCGCCGTCGGGCTGATGCTCGCCTGCGCCGCGACCGGCCACGCCCAGCAGCCGTATCCCTCCAAGCCGATCCGCGTCGTCGTGGCGTTCACCGCCGGCGGCACCACAGACATCCTCGCGCGTGAAGTCGCGCAGCAGATGAGCAAGGCGCTTGGACAGAGCGTGGTGGTGGAGAACCGTCCCGGCGCGGGCGGCAACATCGGCACGGACTTCGTCGGCCGCAGCGACGCGGACGGCTACACGCTGCTGGCCACGTCGGTGGGCCCTGTGGCCATCAACCCGACGCTGTATCGCAAGCTCAAGGTCAATCCGCAAACCGACCTGCAAGCGGTGGCTCCGATCGCCGATGTGCCGAACGTACTGGTGGTGTACCCCGGCCTGCCGGTGAAGTCCGTGCAGGATCTCGTCGCCTATGCGAAGACGCATCCGAATGGCCTCAATTTCGGCTCCACCGGCGTGGGCACCGCAGCGCATCTGTCGGGCGTACTGTTCAACGAGCGTACCGGCGCGAAGACCACACACGTGCCATACAAGGGCGCCGATGCACTGAACGACCTATTGGCCGGACGTGTGCAGTTCATGTTCGCGACGATTCCGTCGGTGATTTCCCATATCCGCGGCGGTCAGCTTCGCGCCATCGCCGTCACGTCACGCAAGCGTTCGTCGGCACTGCCCGATGTGCCCACAATGGCGGAAGCCGGCGTGCCGAACCTTGTCACAGGCGCATGGTTCGGGCTGTTCGCGCCCAAGGGCACGCCGCCGGAGATCGTCGTCAGGTTGAACAAGATCGTGACCGATGCGCTGAGCCAACCCGAGATGCGTGGCAGGTTCGCGCAACAGGGCGCGGAATCGATGAACATGACGGCCGATGCGTTCGGCAAGTTCGTGGCGGCCGAGTACCTGACGTGGAAGCCGGTGGTAATCAGTTCTGGCGCCCGCATCGACTGAGTCGACCATCCGGGCGCGGAACCCTTCCCGCAAGAAAAAGGGCCGGTCTCATCGACCGGCCCTGCTGTTTCCGCAACCTTGCGGCTAACCTGGTGCGCCTACCCCACGGCGACTGTCACTTGAGATCGAAGCGGTCCAGGTTCATCACCTTGCTCCACGCCGCCACGAAGTCCTGCACGAACTTCTCCTGCGCGTCCGCCGCACCATAGACCTCGGCAACCGCCCGCAGCTCGGAGTTCGAGCCGAAGACCAGATCGACGCGCGTGCCGGTCCATCTTGGCGTGCCCGTCGCCCGGTCGCTGCCCTCGAACACCTCTCTTTCCTCCGACACTGGCTTCCACTCCGTGCCCATGTCGAGCAGGTTCACGAAGAAGTCGTTGGTCAGCGTGCCAGGGCGTTTCGTGAAGACGCCGTGCTGCGAGTTGCCGAAGTTGGCGCCCAGCACCCGCAGTCCACCGACAAGCGCCGTCATCTCCGGCACGGTCAGCTTCAGCAGTTGCGCCTTGTCCACCAGCAAGGCCTCGGCCCGGACCGAGAACTTGCCCTGCAGGTAGTTGCGGAAACCATCTGCGATGGGTTCCAGCACCACCATCGCATCCAGGTCCGTTTTCTCCTGCGTAGTGTCCATGCGTCCCGGCGAGAACGGCACCGTCACATCCTGCCCGGCGCTCTTTGCCGCCTGCTCGACGCCCGCGCATCCGGCCAGCACGATCAGGTCAGCCATCGAGACCTTCTTGCCACCGCTCTGCGCCTTGTTGAACTCGCTCTGGATGCTCTCCAGCTTGACCAGCACCTTCGCCAGTTCGGCAGGCTGATTGACGTCCCAGTCCTTCTGCGGGGCCAGGCGGATGCGCGCGCCGTTGGCGCCACCGCGCTTGTCCGAGCCACGGAACGTCGAAGCCGACGCCCACGCCGTCGAAACCAGTTGCGGCACGGTCAGCCCCGAAGCCTGCACCTTGGCCTTGAGCGCGGCGACATCCTTCGCGTCGATCAGCGGATGATCAACCGGCGGGATGGGGTCTTGCCACAGGAGTTCCTCCTTCGGGACTTCCGGGCCAAGGTAGCGCGCGCGCGGCCCCATGTCGCGATGGGTCAGCTTGAACCACGCCCGTGCGAATGCGTCGGCCAGCTCATCGGGATGATCGTAGTACCGGCGCGAAATCTTGCCGTAGATCGAATCGAAGCGCAGCGACAGATCGGTCGTCAGCATCGAGGGCGAACGGCGCTTCGACGGGTCGGCAGGGTCGGGCACGGTGCCGGCGCCGGCATTGCCCTTTGGCTTCCATTGATGTGCGCCCGCGGGGCTCTTCGTCAATTCCCATTCGTACTCGAACAGGTGCTTGAAGAAGTCGTTGCTCCACTTCGTCGGCGTGGTGGTCCAGATGACCTCCAGGCCACTGCCGATGGCATCACCGCCCTTGCCGGTGCCAAAGCTGCTGCGCCAGCCAAGGCCCTGCTCCTCGAGGCCCGCGGCTTCAGGCTCGGGCCCCACGTGCGATGCGGGGCCGGCGCCATGCGTCTTGCCGAAGGCATGACCGCCCGCGATCAGCGCGACGGTTTCTTCGTCGTTCATGGCCATGCGGCGGAACGTCTCGCGGATGTCGATGGCGGCGGCAACCGGGTCCGGGTTGCCATTGGGGCCTTCCGGATTTACATAGATCAGGCCCATCTGCACCGCAGCCAGCGGATTCTCGAGGTTCCGGTTACCGCTGTAACGCTTGTCCGCCAGCCACTCGGCTTCATTGCCCCAGTAGACGGACTCGTCCGGCTCATAGACATCCTCGCGTCCGCCGCCGAATCCGAAGGTCTTGAACCCCATCGACTCCAGGGCAACATTGCCCGTCAGAACGATCAGGTCGGCCCACGAGATCTTGCGGCCGTATTTCTGCTTGATCGGCCAGATGAGCCTGCGTGCCTTGTCCAGACTGACGTTGTCCGGCCAGCTGTTGGTGGGCGCGAAACGCTGCTGGCCAGCGCCGGCACCGCCACGCCCATCGCCGATGCGGTAGGTACCTGCCGCGTGCCAGGCCATCCGGACGAACAACGGGCCGTAGTGCCCGAAATCCGCCGGCCACCAGGACTGCGAATCGGTCATCAGCGCTTCCAGATCCTTCTTGACCGCCGCGAGGTCGAGACTGTTAAACGCCTTCGCATAATCGAAAGCCTCTCCCATCGGATCGGACAACGGAGCGTTCTGGCGCAGGATATGCAGATTCAGGCGCTCGGGCCACCATTCCTGGAGCGCCCGGCCAGCGCCGGCGGGATGTAGAAAAGGGCACTTTGCTTCAGTTGTCATGCGAGTCTCCTTTGATCTCGACCGTACTCAACGTAACACCATGCCTCAGCCACTCGCCCGCATCCGGAGCCCCAGAAGGACCGCCCTCGGATACCGGGCTGTATCGGACATCACAGCTGCCCTACCATCCTAGAACGCGATGCCAGCCTACCGAAGGAATTAAAGCAATCCGGGCGTGCCGGCGGCGTGCGTATGTCCCTGCCTGGCGGTGGGACTTCTATAGTGAGGGGTACCAGAACAACAGTCGCGATAGGCGCGTCGGAGGATGCAATCATGGCCATGGCTAGCACGCTGGCTAGGTGCCTTCACAACCGGCAGAGCCGGTTCGACACCGTGGATCGCCCCTGTAGCGCCGGGGATCGGTTGGCCAAGACGGTCCTGCTGGAAGATCAGCGCGGCTACGTCGCGGCAGTGATTCCCTCGACGCACCACCTGAAGCTGTCGGAGATCCGTGCGCAGACCGGCCGCAAGCTGTCGCTTGCCCGCGATTGCGGCGTGCGCGAGGTGTTCAGGGACTGCAGCCGTGGCGCGATTCCGCCTGTCGCCATGGCCTATGGCACGCAGACCTGGCTGGACGACAGCCTGCTCTCGCATCCGGATGTCTACTTCGAAGCGGGCGACCACCGGGCATTGGTGCACATGAGTACCGATCAGTTCGTCGATCTCATGGCTGACGCGCAACGCGGGCACTTCTCGCACCGGGATATGTAAGGCAGGCACGAAGCAGGGGCGAACTGCCTGCAGTCCCCGTGGCATCGGCATGCATTGCCGGTGCCACGGGGTGAGAACCCGTTGTCGTGCCTGCCCGCGAAACCCCACGCGCCTGAGGACCGGGCGTCGTAAGCCCCCTGAAGCTGGTGTGCCTGCTGGCGCATTCCCAGCCTTCGCGATGCGACCTTCACGCATCCGTACCTCTCCCCCAATCGTCAGATCGCGAGTGCGACAGGCCGCATCAGGCACTTTCTGATGTATTTGTGTCTATCTGACACAACATGTAAGTAAATTTACAATTTAAATACGAATCGTTATCATTCGTACTTCTGTTTGCATTTGACATGGCAGTGAGCCGCCCCCTCCGATATGCGTTTGAAATGCCTCGCCGTCGTCGCCGGCACCCTGCTCTCCTCCACACCCCACCTCCGGGCGCAAACGGTTGGAACGGCGGACCCACTACCTACAGTCGTCGTGACAGGCACCCGTTCCGAGAAAACACTCGATGAAACGCCGATCCGCACGGAGGTCGTCGACCGTCAGGAGATCGAACGCACGCACGCCCGCACGCTGAAGGACGCCCTGGAGAACGTGCCCGGCCTGCAGTTGCGCGAGATCCACGGCAAGTCCGGCTATGAGGTGACCCTGCAAGGGATGACCAGCGACCAGGTGCTTATCCTGGTCGACGGCCTGCCGATCACGGCCAGCACCGGGTCGACCGTTGACGTTTCCCAGTACCTGCTGGCCGAAGTCGACCACGTCGAGGTGGTCAAGGGCGCCAGCTCCGCGCAGTACGGCAGCTCGGCGATGGGCGGGGTGATCAATGTCATCACGCGGCCCATCTCGCGCGGATTCTCAGCTGCCGCGACCGCCGATGCAGGCACCTATGGCAGCCAGAACGCCGACGGCTCGCCCGGTTCCCTGCATGGCAACATCCGGCTCGAAGGCGGCAACGAACAGTTCCGCGCACGCGTCACCGCCGACGCGCTCGACAACAAGGGCTATGCCGTGGAACCCGACGGCTGGACACGGCACGGCGACAAGATTCGCCGCGAGCAGTATGCCGGTCGCCTCGAATGGTTGCCCAGCGCCGCCGGCAGCTTCTGGTTCGACGCCAGCGCCTATCGCGAGACCGACGAACAACGCTACCAGTACTACGCGCCGCCCAACTACGTCCCGCAGCGCAAGACCGAGGACATCGATCGCAACCGCTACACATATGGCGGCCAATGGCGCTTCGGCAATGGCGTGCGCGCCCGCCTGGCCGGGGTGCACGAGACCTACGACAGCACCTCGCGCGAGTACTCGAACGGCTTCCAGACCGCGACGCGCAATGCCGCGCAGCAGACCGACCATGTCTCCGCGCAGTTCGACATGCCAGCCTGGTATCGACAGCTCTGGCAGTTCGGCGGCGACTTCCACCGCGAAACGCTCGACCAGAACGTCAACGGCACGTCCGAACTGGCCGGCAAGGGCAGCGCCGAACGGCAGGCCGGCGAGCTCTACCTGCAGAACGACATCCTCTTCAACGAGACGTGGGAAATGGTCGTCGGCCTGCGCGGCCAGCACGACTCGGACTTCGGCGCGCACTTCGCGCCCAAGGTGGGCGTGCGCGCGAACCTTCTGTCCAACGACACCTGGAAGGGCGTGCTGCGCGCCAACTACGGGCAGGGCTACCGCGTGCCGAACCTGAAGGAACGGCACTACCTGTTCGATCACAGCTCGCTTGGCTACATCGTCCTCGGCAACCCGAACCTCAAGCCGGAGTCGTCGAACAGCTTCCAGCTCGGTGGGCAGCTCACGTGGCGAGACCGCGTCACGCTCGATGCCAACCTGTTCTACAACCACGTGACGGACCTGATCCAGACCGACATGACCAACTTCACGATGGTCAACGGCATCGCGGTCTACACCTACCGCAACGTGGCGCGCGCCCGCACCCAGGGCGCTGAGACGGCGCTGCGCTGGCGCGCGACCAATCAGTTGAACCTGACAGCCGCCTACACCTACACGTCGACCGAGGATCTGAACACAGGCAGCGAACTGACCCGCCGGCCGCGCCATATGGGCCGCGTCGGCGCGGACTGGCGCGTGCTGCCCGCCACCGAGCTATCCGCGCGGGCGCGCTTCCAGAGCAGCGAGCTGACCGACTCGGCCACCGGCGCGCGCTCGCCCGGCTGGGGCACGCTGGATCTGGTGCTGAACCAGAAGCTCGGCCGCAACGTGACCGCTTTCGTCGGCGTGAACAACCTGTTCAACCGCCAACGCGATTTCGCAAATGCCAGTGACTTCGGGCCGGTGGCGGGCCGCTTCATCTATCTGGGCGCACGCTTCAACGTGGACGTCGCCCGCTAATCAGAAACAAACCAGAGACAAACGGGGAAATCAACAATGAAAGCCAGACTCGCATCGCATCACACCACGCTGCGCCTGCTTGGCGCTGCCGTGCTGACAATAGCCCTGGCCGCCTGCGGCGGCGGTGGCGATGACAGCAGCACCTCCACCGGCGGTTCCACGGGTGGATCGACAGGCGGCACCACCGGTGGCACCGGAGGCACGACCACGCCGCCGGCCACCACGTCAGCCTTCACCCAATCCGCGGAATGGACGTTCAAACTGCCGGCCGCCAATGCATCGGTCTGCTACGACTTCAACGCCAAGGCACAGGTCGACTGCACGGGCACCGCATGGGACCTGAAGGTCAAGAGCAGCACGAACGGCATGAGCGCCTCGCTCTGGACCAACAGCGGCACCAGCGGCACTGGCAACGGTGGCGCGTTCGGCGGCCCGTTCGACCATACCTGGACCGCGTTGTCCGCATGGAAGAACGCCACCACTGACCCCGTAAGCGGCGCGCTGCCTGCCACCGTCTTCCTGAAGGACTCCGCCAGCGGCGTGTTCTCCGGCACCAACGACATCGCCTCCGCGGTGTTCGAATACGGCGTGACCGGCGCGGCAACCGACCACTCGCTCTACCCCACCTTCCGCACGTTCCTGATCACGACCAACAGCGCGTCGGCCGATACCACTGGCACGGTAGCGTCGCCGGTGTTCGCGCTGCAGGTCACGGGCTACTACGGCGGCGCCGGTGGCACGACCTCGGGCTATCCGTCGATCCGCTACATCGACCGCAGCGCCCCCGGCAACGTGCGGACAGCCACGATCAATGCGTCGGGCAATGACTGGGTCTACTACGACCTCGCTGCGAACGCGGTCAGCACCGCCAGCGGCACATGGCATATCGCCTTCAACCGCTACAGCGTCAAGCTCAATGGCGGAGAGTCGGGCACCGGCACCGTGGCGGGCTTCCTGGCGAAGACGCCGGCCGGTTTCTATGACACATCGAACAAACCGGTGGCGTCGATGTTCACGAACACCGGCAACGCCGCCAGCACCCTGGCCGATCTGACGGCTGCCGACCTCGCGCTGCCGGCCTCGGCCACCGCGTGGAAGAAGGACGCCACCGCATCGGTGCTGAACCCCGCCTATACCGGCAGCTATCCGAATCCGATGAGCTTCGGCTGGTACACGTACTACCCCACCGCTGCTGCTGCCGCCGCCAACGGCCTGCCTGCCGTCGCCCACCTGATCAGCGCCAACAGCGATGCCGGCGGCCTGATCCGTGGCGGCGAGGGCACCACGTACGCGCGCTTCCACCTGACCAAGATCGCCTACGCGGACCCGAACGTAAACAGCAGCACCCAGACCTGGACGATCAATTTCGACGTCCAGCCCTGATCAGCCCCTCCGAGTACATGAACATGGAACAGCAAAGCATCGACAGCCTGCGCGAACGCCACGGCGCCCTGGTCGAAGAACATCCTAAGCTGCGGATCCGCGAACGCGCGCAGCGCCTCGGCGTGACCGAGGCAGAACTGGTGGCGGCGGGCTGTGGCGTCGCATCACGGCAACTGGGCGGAACCGCGCAGGCGTTGTTCCGCGATCTCGGCACGCTGGGGTCGGTCATGGCGCTCTCCCGCAACGACCACGCCGTGCACGAGCGTCACGGCCAGTATCAGAGCATCGAGGCGAATGGCCCGGTCGGCATCGTGCTGGGGCCGGACATCGACCTGCGCATGTTCTTCGGCGGCTGGAAGCACTTCTACGCCGTAACCGAAAACGGCCGCGACAGCATCCAGTTCTTCGACAAGGCGGGCGAGGCGGTACACAAGATCTACCGGACCGATCAGACCGATGCCACCGCGTGGTCGGCCTACATCGAGCGCCACGCCGCGCAGGAGATCGCGCCGGTGCGGGTCGAGGGCTTTCAACGGATCGACGAGGCGGACGCTCCCGCCGACGACGGAGCCCTGCGCGCGCACTGGCGCGCGCTCAAGGACACGCACGACTTCTTTGCGATGCTTCGCCAGTTCAAGGTATCGCGGCTGGGCGCGCTGCGTGCGGTCGGCCCAGATCTGGCGCAACGGGTGGACAAGCGCGCCGTGGAGACCGTGCTGGAACACTCCGCCGCCACCGGCCTGTCGATCATGTGCTTCGTCGCCAATCGCGGCATCGTGCAGATCCACACGGGCGCTGTGAAGAAGCTGCTGCGGACGGGGCCGTGGTTCAACGTGCTCGATGAGACCTTCAACCTGCACCTGAACACCGAGGCGGTGGCGTCAAGCTGGGTGGTCAACAAACCCACGGTGGACGGCTGGGTGACGTCGCTCGAACTGTACGGTGAGGACGGCGGGATGATCGTCCAGTTCTTCGGCGAGCGCAAACCCGGGCAGCCCGAACTGCCGGAATGGCGCCATCTGCTCGAGTCGCTGTGCCCGCAGGCACTCGCGGCCTGATTGTCCAGGAGGTTTGGCATGAAAATCCTGCAGTCCGCACTCATTACTGCGCTGATGCCGCTGCTTTGCGAGGCCGGCATTGCCCATGCCGCGCCGCCAGCCCGCGTGGTCGGGCTCGGCGGCCCGGCCACCGAGATCGTCTACGCGCTCGATGCCGGCAAGAGCATGGTCGGCGTCGATTCCTCGAGCATCTATCCACCCGCCGCGCTGAAGCTGCCGAAGGTTGGCTACTATCGCGCGTTCTCCGTGGAAGGCGTGGTCAGCCTGAAGCCGGACCTGGTGCTGGCGCTGGACCATGCCGGTCCGCCACAGGCGCTGGAGCAATTGCGCAAGCTGGGCAGCAAGGTAGTGGTCGTGCCGTCGGAGCCGACGCTGGCCGCGCTGGACCAGCGCATCCTCGGCGTGGCGGCGGCGCTCGATGTACCGAAGCAAGGTCAGGCGCTGGTCGACAAACTGCACACCGAACTCCGTGACATCAAGCCATCTGCGGAAGGGCTGCGGGTGCTGATGGTCAGCAGCCACACCGGCCGGATGCAGGCCGTGGGCGAAAACACCGCCGGCGACGCCATGCTGAAGCTCCTGGGCGCGACCAACGCGCTGGCTGGCCAGCGCGGCTTCAAGCCGTTCTCGGCGGAAGCGGCGGCGGCGCTCAGGCCGGACGTGATCGTCACGACATCAATGTCGATCGACGCTGTCGGCAGCGTCGACGCGTTCCTGGCGCAGCCCGGCCTGAGCGCCACGCCAGCGGCCCGCGACAAGCGCATCGTCGTGATGGACGATCTGCTGATGCTCAGCATCGGTCCGCGCCTTCCCGAGGCGCTGCGCCTGCTGCGCAACGGTCTTGCCAGCCGGCAGGTGGCAGCACGATGATGCGTGGCCAATGTGGCCGAAGGCCGGGCATGTTGGCCGCCCTGTGCGTCATGCTCGTGATCACCGCGCTCTGGGCAGCCGCCAGCGGGGCATTGTCGATTCCGCACGGCAAGCTCCTGCCCTTGCTCTGGTCACCTGCCGCCGAAGGAGAGGATGTCATCTGGCGCAATGTGCTGATCGAGGTGCGGCTGCCGCGCATCGTGCTGGCCATCACCGCCGGCGCGGCGCTAGCACTGTCTGGCGCGGTGATGCAGGCGCTCTTCCGCAATCCGCTGGCCGAGCCAGGGTTGATCGGGATCTCGCTGGGCGGTGCCGCGGGTGCCGTGGCCGCGATCGTGCTGGGCGCCGAAGGGCTCGGCAGCGTCGCGCCCGCCGCATTCGCAGGCAGTCTGATTGCCACCGCCTTCGCCTACGTGCTTGGCACACGGCGCCCGGGCACGGCCAACCTGCTGCTCGCCGGCGTGGCCATCAATGCGATCTGCGCGGCCGTCGTTGGGTTCTTCACCTATCAGGCCAGCGACGTGCAACTGCGCAACCTGACGTTCTGGAACATGGGCAGCCTTGCTGGCGCGACGTGGTCGATCCTGGCGTGGCTTGTGCCGCTGATGGCCGTGCTGTGCGCGCTGCTCATGCGTGACTGGCGCGCGATGAACGCGCTGCTGCTCGGCGAACGGGAAGCCCAGCACATCGGATTCGACCTGAAGCGGCTCCGCCGCCGGTTGATCGTGCTTACCGCGCTGCTGGTAGGGCCCATCGTGGCCGTCACGGGAACGATTTCCTTCGTGGGACTGGTCGTGCCGCATCTGATCCGTCTGGCACTGGGCGCCGATCATCGCTGGCTGCTGCCGAACACACTGGCGGGCGGCGCTATCGCCTTGACGCTGGGCGACTGGATGGCACGCACGGTGGTGGTTCCGGCGGAACTGCCGATCGGCATCGTCACGAGCCTGGTGGGTGGGCCATTCCTGCTCTGGATGCTGACACGCAAAAGACCCTGATGAACCTGACGAACCTGACATGCTGATTGCCCGCAATCTTTCATGCAGCCGCGGTCGGCGGCAGATCCTGTCCGGTATCGACCTGACCCTGCCGGCCGGCGAGATGGTCGGCGTGCTCGGTGCCAACGGCGCCGGCAAGAGCACGCTGCTCGGCACAATGGCAGGTGAACTGCCCGGCGACGACGCGGCGGTGTCGCTCTGCAACCGGCCATTGACGGACTGGCCCGTGGACGAGCTCGCCCGTAGCCGTGCGGTGCTGCCGCAATCGCCCGGTCTGGGCTTCGACCTGGGTGTGACCGAGGTGGTGGCGATGGGCGGCTATCCATTTCCAGAGATGGGCAAGCACACGCTCGATACCCTGCTGGACCGCGCCCTGGCGCTGGCCGATGTCGCGCATCTGGCCACGCGTTCGTACCAGAGCCTATCCGGCGGCGAACAGCAGCGCGTGCAGTTCGCTCGCGCGCTGGTGCAGGTGCTGGCCTGCCGCACGGCCGACAGCTACCGCGCGCTACTGCTCGATGAACCGATTTCGAGCCTCGACCCCCGGCATCAGTTGCAACTGCTCGGCACGGCGCGCAACCTGTGCCATACCGACGCCCTGGCGGTGCTGGTCGTGCTCCACGACGTCAATCTGGCCGCCCGCTGGTGCAACAGGCTCGTGCTGCTGGCCGATGGCCGTACCGTGGCCAGCGGCACCCCCGCCGACGTGCTGACCCCGCCGAACCTCGCCACGGTGTACGGCGTTCCAGCCACCGTCATGGAATCGCCAGTACACCGGGGCGTGCCGATGGTGGTGTTTGGCTGATTCGGCTGATTCGGCTGATTCGGCTGATTCGGCTGAGCGGCGCCCATCGGGGACGCACCTATGCGTACTTCCCCGTTATCCCTCCATCGACCACCAGCTCGGTGCCGGTAATGTAGGCCGCTGCATCCGACGCCAGGAACGCACAGGCGTGTGCCACATCCCACGCGGTGCCCATCCGCTGCATCGGCACCTGCCTTGCACGCGCCGCGCGGGCGTCGTCGAGGCTGTCCGCCGAGAACTGCTTCGCCACGGTATGGGCGATGCGCGGCGTGTCGATCAAACCCGGCACCACGCAATTCGCACGGATGCCGCTGCCCGCGTACTGCTGCGCGATCATCCGCGTGAACTGGATCAGCGCGGCCTTGCTGACGCTATACGACAGGTGCGGATAGCCGATATAGCGCAACCCCGCCACCGAGGAAACCGTGACGATGGCACCCCGGCCCCGCTCGACCATCGACGGCAGCACCTGCTGCGACGCCAGCAGCAGGCTTCGCACGTTTACGTTGTGGGCCGCATCGAAATCCCGCACATCGGTATCCAGAAGCCCGCCGGTCTTGCCGATGCCAACGTTGTGATGCAGCACATCGACGGGGCCGAAGTGCTCGCGCGCCTCCGCGAACAGGCGCGCGATCTCCGCCTCTTCCGCCACGTCGCCGACGAAGGTCTCTGCCGCGCCACCCTCGGCGCGAATCAGCGCCGTCGTCTCCGCAGCCGAGGCGGCGTCGCGGTCCACCACGCAGACGCGGGCGCCAAGCCGGGCATAGGTCACGCTGGCGGCGCGCCCGATGCTCCAGCCGGGGCCCGCCGATCCACCGCCCGCCACGAACACGGTGCGGTCCGCCAGACTGAGCGGCAGCGCGTTCATGCGTGGTCTCCGTGCGGCGCGTTGCCGACGTAAGGGATGGCCTCCTCGACCACGTCCCAGATATAGCGTCCCGACGGGCTCTGCTGCTCCTCCACGATATGGGCCACGAGCCCAGCCGCGCGGGAGATCACCGCGAACCCCCGCATCACCGCCGTCGGCACGCCAATCTCGCCGAGCAGCGCGGCCACCGACCCCGTGGCATTGATCGTGATCCGCCGCCCCGCCACTTCGTCAACCGCCGCCGACAGGCGTCTCAGGGCACCGATATGCGCGCCGGCCAGATCCGGCTCCGCATCGCCGAGTTCCAGCAGCTTGTACGCGCGCGGGTCCACCGGCTTGTGCAGGTGATGGCCGAAGCCCGGCACGGCCGCCCGCATTTCCTTGTAGTGGCGCGCGATGGCCAGTGCTTCGGCATCGGGGTCCTGTGCCGCCAGAATGCGGTCCAGCAACGTCGAGCAGTTCTCCATCGTGCCGACGAACGAACTGCCAACCGCCAGCAGGCCAGCCGACACGGCGCCTTGCAGGTTCTCTGGCGCGCTCATGTAGATCAGGCGCGTGGCGATGGCGCTTGGCGTCAGGCCGTGCTCCATCAGCACCACGAGCACCATGTCGGCGATACGCATGTCCACCGGGCGCGGGGTGCGGCCGAGGATCTGCATCAGCATGACTTCGGTGAAGGTCTTCTTGCCCAGAAGGTCGTCCACGAGATTGGCGTCGCGATAGTGCAGGCTGGTCAGCGTGTGGGTGCACAGCCGGGTCACCGGCTTGTCTTGTTGGCTCATGCTTGGTCTCCGGTTTGCAATGCCGTCAGCGCCTGGTCGCGCACGGTGTTCTTGAGTACCTTGCCGACGGTGGAGCGCGGCAGGCTGGTGTGGAAATGAATCTGCTTTGGCGTCTGCACCGGACCCAGCCGCTCGCGCACGAACGCGATCAGCTCGGTGGCCTGCACCGCGCATCCTTCGCGCAATTGCACGGCCGCGTGGACCGCTTCGCCCCATTTGTCGTCGGGCACGCCGAACACCGCGCATTCATGCACGGCCGGGTGCTGGCCCAGCGCGTTCTCCACGTCGATCGGGTAGACGTTGAAGCCGCCGGTGATCACCACTTCGCGCAGGCGGTCCTTCAGATACAGGAAACCCTGCGCGTCCAACATGCCACGATCCCCGGTATGCAACCAGCCGTCGACGATCGTCGCGGCGGTCAGGTCCGGGCGGTTCCAGTAGCCGGTCATGACCAGATCGCCACGCGCCACCACTTCGCCCACCTCGCCACGGGGCAGCAGACGCCCGTCGGGGGACATGATCGCCACCTCGCTGAACCACGTGGCGCGCCCCACCGATGCAATGCGGCGCTCGTCAGCCAGATCGTCGGGGCCGATCACCGTCAGCAGTTGCGGCGCTTCGGTCTGGCCATATGTGGTGGCCACCACCGACCCGAAGAACTCGCGCGCCTGCTGGATCTTCTGCGGCGGCATCGGCGCGCCGCCGTAAATCAGGCGACGCAGCGCCGGGTAGTCGGCGCGCGATGTGTCGGGCAGCGCCATCAGCATGTAGATCAGCGTGGGCGGCATAAAGCAGACCGTGCCGGCGCGGTCACGGAACGTGGCGCGCACCGCTTCTGCCCCGCTGCCTTCCATGATCACGTGACAACCGCCCTGCGCCAGGATCGGCATGACGTAGGTGGACGTGCCATGCGTGATCGGCGCGGCCATCACATAGCGATCCGCCTCGGTGAAGCCCCAGGCGTGGATCTGGTTGACGATATTGGTCATCCAGGCGCGATACGGCTGCATGACGCCCTTGGGCGCGCCCGTGGTACCGCCTGTGAACTTGATGGCCTGCGTGGCGTCCCGGTGCAGATCGAGCACCGGGCGCGTGGCATCGGGATACCGGAGAACAACGGCGCTCAGCACGTCTGCGCCGCCTGACGCATAGTCCGTGTAGAGCCGCGTGCCCGGTGCATCGCCCAGCAGCGCTTCGGAGGCGGCATCGAGTACCACGATGCTCGGCGTCGTGGCGTCGATGATGCGGCGCAACTCGGGCTGGGTGCTCTTCGGGTTCAGCGGCACCCAGATCTTGCCGCTGGCCAGCACCGCCAGCAGCGCCACGATGTGCTCGGCCGAGTTGCCGGCGCAGATGCCCACGCGACTCTGCGGCGCGGGATCGAGCGTCATGAAATGCGTGGCCAGCGCCGCCACCTGGCCGGCCAGTTCGCGATAGCGCAGGCAGCCGCCGGGGGCGTCAATGGCGATGTTGTCGGGCCAGCGGTCGGCGGCCCGCCAGAACAGTTCGATCGGAAGCATGGATGGTCCTTGGGAATCCTCAGTTGACACGCGCACCCGATTGCTTGACCACGTCGTGCCAACGCTTGATCTCGGACGCCGCGAAGGTACGGAGTTGCTCGGGGGTGCCTGGCTCAGGCGTGGCCGCCAGGTCGCGCATGCGCTCGCGTACGTCGGATGCGTTGAGCGCCTTGTTCAGTGCCGTGTTGAGCTTGTCGATCACCGGCTTGGGCGTTCCCGCCGGCGCGGCGATAGAGAACCATGACTGCACATCGAAGCCCGGGAGTCCGGATTCCGCCACCGTGGGCACATCAGGCAGTTGGGGCATGTGCTGGGCGCTGGTGACCGCGATGGCGCGCAACTTGCCGGACTTCACGTGCGGCAGCGCGGACGGCGCGTTGTCGAACATCGACTGCACCTGCCCACCCAGCAGATCGGTGACGGCCGGCGCGCTCCCCTTGTAAGGCACGTGCAGCATGTTGGCGCCACTGCGGCTACGAAACATCTCTCCGGACAGATGGATGGACGATCCGCTGCCCGACGACGCGAACGTCACACCGTCGGACGACTCCTTGGCCAACCGCACATAGTCGGCAACGGTCTTGACCGGCAACTTCGGGTTGACCACCAGCACGTTCGGGATCTTGGCAATCATGCCGACGGGCTCGAAGTCGCGCACGGGGTCGTAGCCGAGCTTGTCGTAGAGCGTGGCATTGATCGTGTTCGCGATCGTGAAGACCTAGAGCGTGTAGCCATCCGGCGTCGCCTTGGCCACAACTTCGGCGCCAACGTTGCTATTGGCGCCGGCGCGGTTTTCCACCACGATCGGCTGACCCAGCGCCTCGCCCATCTTCTGCGCTACCAGGCGGGCCAGCACGTCGGTGGCGCCTCCGGCGGCATAACCCACCACGAGCCGCACGGGGCGCGTGGGAAAGCTGGAATCCGCCGCCTGGGCGGCGGGAACGCCGCACGCAAGCGCGGCACTGATCAGGGCGTGGCTCAACAGGCGCCTGCGCGCCGCGTTCCAGAAAATCATGAGTGCTGTCTCCTAGTTGGGTGGTCGTGCCCGGAACGCGCCCGTCTGCTCGATTTGCCCATCGCACCTTGCGGCGCGCCTGCGGCATACTGCGGACTGCTTTCCGGCCCGCAAATTCTTTCCCATGACTTCTCGCACTGCGAATCGAAACGTCCGGCAGACGGACGTTTCATCTTCGACCTCCGAGGAAGGCACCCGCGCCTTACGACGCGGCCTGACGCTGCTCGACGCCATCCTGGCAGCCGGTAAGGATGGTCTCCGGGTGATCGACATGTGCCGCGCGGCCGGCCTGGAGCGGCCCACGGTCTACCGCTTGCTGGCGACCCTGATCGACTGTGGATATGTGGTCCAGCATGGGAGATTTCGCTATGTGCGCGGTCCGCGTCTGGCGGCAATGCCACAGCGTGGGGAATCGACGGACCTTTCTGGAAAGCTGGGCCCGGTGCTCACGCGGGTGAGCCAGGCGTGCGGCGATGCCGCCTTCGGCGTGGTTCGCGATGGCGCGTTGTCGCGCTGCATCGCGCGCCACGTGGGCACCCATCCCGTGCAGGTGCTGGTCATCCAGGTGGGCACCCGGCAACCGCTGGGCGTTGGCGCAGCGGGGCTGGCGCTGCTGGCAGCACTGCCCGATGCCACCGTCGACGAGGTGATCGCCACCAATGCAGGCGTGCTGGACCAGTACGGCGGCATGACGCCCGACCGGATGCGCATCCTGATCCGCGCCACGCGCGAACGCGGCTACTCGGTGATCGGCAATCACGCCACGCGCGGCGCACTGGCCGTGGGCATGGCCGTTCACGATCGCGATGGCGAGCCCGTGGCTGGCATCAGCGTGGCCACCACGCTCGCGCGAATGCCGCGCGAGCGGCAGCAGTTGCTGGCTCGGGTGATGCGCGAAGCAGTGGCGGCGTTGCTGCCGCGTGGCCTGTAGCCGGGCCGTAGCGACTCACCTGGCGGAACGCCAGGTCGACACTCCGCCGCTTTACGGGCAAGATCATTGGCCTGCCCGTTCCATTTGGGAATCCTCTTCCACACAGCCGGTCGAACCAGGGAAGCGCCGCCCGCCGGCAATCCCGCCAGCCCGCATTCCCTTCCCCACCGCTTTCGGCCCTGCGCCCTACCGCCTCCGTCATGCAACGTCTGCTTCTGATTCTTGGCTGCCTGTTTCTCGTCGCGGCAATCGCGTGGCCCTGGCTATCGCGGCTGCCGCTCGGGCGGCTGCCCGGTGACATCCGGATCGTCCGCGACGGTTTCAGTTTCTACTTCCCCATCACCACCTGCATCCTGATCTCGCTGCTGGTGTCGCTGGTGCTCTGGCTGCTACGGCGATGACGGCGATGAGCCAGTGCGTCGTGATCTCAGGGTGCTCGGGTGGCGGGAAATCGTCGCTGCTGAGCGAACTCGGGGCGCGTGGCTATCCCGTGGTGGAAGAACCAGGGCGGCGCGTCGTCGTGGAAGAAACGGCCCGCCATGGCAACGCACTGCCATGGGTCGACATGCCTGCCTTTCTGCGCCGCGTGATCGCCATGGCGCGTGCCGACGTGCTCGCGCTGGAACAGTCGGCTGGCCAGGTTGGACTCGGTGAACCGGGTGAGCCGGGGAAATGGGTCTTCTTCGATCGGGGGCTGGTCGACGCGTTCGTCGCGCTTCAGCACGTCAGTGGCAAGCCGCAACTCGCGCCGCTCGTGCATCAGGTCCGGCCGTACCATCGGGTCGTATTCCTGACGCCACCCTGGCCGGAGATCTACGTTCAGGACGCCGAGCGCCGCCATGACCTCGACGCCGCCACCGCAGAGTACGCGCGGCTGCTCGAAGCCTATCCAGCGCTTGGATATGACGTTCGCATCATCCCCAGGGCCAGCATTGCCGAGCGCGCCGATTTCGTCCTGAATACCCTCCAGGGGTAGACGCCACCCTCCGCGAGAAGCGGAAGGGGGCGTACCCCAGACGGCTTGCTTCGATGGCTTACTTGCCGGACAGCTTCGGGAACTGCGGGTTCGTCACGACTTGCTTGAGCAGTTCCTGCACGGCCGGGCCGAAGGCATCCGCCACGTTCTTGCACGCGCCCATGGCCGTGAAGCTCGTGTCGAACGGGTACTTGACCGAGACCTTGTAGCCCTTGTCCGCCGGCGATTGCACGGCCATCGTGATCTGCCAGTACGCCGGGGACACCGAGCTGAAGCTCAGTTCCTCGATGCGGCCCTGAATCGGGGCGCCCTTCACATCATAGGCTTGCGCCATCAGGAGTTCTTCCTGGAAGGCGTCCTTGATGTACTGCGACAGCGTCTTGCCCGGCGCCACCTTGACCGGCCCCATCAGACGGCACAGCGGGCTCTCGTCGACGCCCGGCGCCATGCCGACATCGCTGACGCTGACCTTCTTCGACTGCAGGCTCTGCTGGATGGCGATGACGTTCGAGGCGGATGCCTTGTAGGGGATCGAGTTCGTGGTCTCGCATCCGGTCAAAAGAACGCCCGTCGCGCAGATGGCGGCAACGAGGGCAAACTTGCTTTGCTTCATGATTCTCTTCCAGTGGGTTATATGGGCTCTGACGATATCCGTGCCCTCAACGAACTACGGAAGAATTCCGCGAGACCCAAATCCCACCTTGGGGGGGTGGCAGCGCCGGCTACCTTGCCGTCATGCTGGTTCAGGCATTGAAAGAGACGGTAGAATCCGCAAACCATTCATACCGCCACGCCGGAGACGCCAATGGTTCGCCTGCTGATGCTGCTGTTGGGAGTGGATTACCTGCGTACACGCTGGAAAGCGCTGGCCTGGGCCGGCGCCCTCAGCATCGCGGTCGGTGCCGTGCTGTTCATCGATGCGCTCGACGGCAAGCTTGATTTCCCAATCCAGCCATTTGCCTGGCTGCTGCTTCTGGAAGGACTGGCCACGCTGGCCGTCGCCTCGACCGGCATTGGTGGCCAGCGTACGCTGCGCTACGCCAAGGGCATCGCCTTCAGCGTTGCCGCCATCCTCGTACTGGCCGAGCGCCACCATGGCCACATGGTCCTGTCGGTCATCTTCGGCGCGCTGTTTCTGGCCGATGGCCTGCTGCAGGTAGCCTCCGCGCATGTAGTGCGCTTTCGCACGTGGCGGCTGGCAATGGCGGGAGGCGTGATCGAGATCGCCCTGGCCATCTTCTTCATCCAGCCCTACCCGACGCACTATGTCGGCACCGTGCCCTACTGCGTGGCGCTCGGGCTGATCTTCGGCGGCTGGAACATGTTGCTGCTGGCATCGCGCGCGCGCCGGCTTGCCGGCAACCCCGGCCTGCGCAAGGATCCGGAGTCCGCCAGCGCCGAATCGAACAAGCGGCGCCTGACAACGTGGAGCGGACCGCCCGCGTCGGACGAACGCGCGTTGACCGTCCACGTCTGGACGCCCGTGGGTTCCGCGAAGTCCAAGGCACAGCATCAGCCGATCATCGACCGCTACATCGCCGCCGTCGACCGCGATGGCGTTATCTCCACGGGGCACGCCGCGCTGGAATCACCTGAAGGCATCTACATCAGCCTCTACCCGGCCGTCGAGATCGACCGTTCGCCAGACGATTTCACGCGGCTGCTGCGGGCCACGCAGGAGAACAACGTATCCGGACGGTTCCAGCCTGACTATCCGACAGAATCCAAGGCATGGTGCGCGTCGACCGTTCAGGTCCGTATTCGCAATTACGATGCCGAGCGCCTGCAGAACTTCTGGCACGACTATCGGCAGAACACGACCTACAATCTGACATACCGGAACTGCTCGAGCACGGTGGCACGTGCGCTCGATGCCGCACTGGAGGGCGCCGCCACACGTGCCTGGACGCGGCTCGGCGGCTGGTGGCCGCTGTTCCGGCTATTGCTGACACCGGAGTTGTGGGTAGCGGCCCATCTGCGCAAACGCGCCGCCACCATGGCGTGGACGCCGGGCCTGACACTCGACTACGCTCGCGCCATGAGCATGTTGGCCGACCCGCGCCCCTTTGCGTGGGCGACCGTGTGGAGCGGGCTGGCGGCGCGGCGCTCGGGGCGCGAATCGCGCTAGTGCCGTGTCAGCTTGACGACGCCTCGCCCGCAAAGCATCCGGTTCCGATCGTGCGCAGCGCCTCGCCATCGCGCACGATGAAGAGGACGTCGAGGCCGCGCTGCCGCGCGTAGTCCGGCCCAGCCTGCGCGCCGAGCACCATCAGCGCCGTCGCATAGGCATCGGCATCCGCGCAGGTCTTCGCTACCACCGTGACCGATGCCATCCCACCCGCCAGCGGCGCACCGGTACGCGGGTCCATCGTGTGCGAAATGCGCGCGCCGCCGACATCGGCCCAGCGCCGGTAATCGCCGGACGTGGCAATGGCGGCATCTGCCAGTTCGATCACGCCCATCGCCGCGCGGCGCTCATAGTCCGGGGCCTCGAGGGCGATCGCCCACGGCCCGCCATCTGGCTTATTCCCACGCGCGCGCATTTCGCCGTCGATGCCGACCAGCCAGGATTCGATGCCGTGCTCGCTCAGCACACGCCCGAGTTCATCGACGCCAAACCCCTTGGCGATACCACATAGATCGAGCGCGACCGGGCCGAGCTTGCGCACGCGGCACAGCCGCTCATCCACCTCGATCAGTTCTCCTGCTGGCTGGCGGGGACTTGCGCCGGCCGCCTCACCGAGATCTGGATGCGAAACGCATTGCGCCCCGGACGGTCCGAACCCCCACCGGTCGACCAGATCGCCGACGCCGATGTTGAACGCGTTGTGCGTATCACTGCCGATCTTCAGCGCCCGCGCAAGCAGGGTTGCGAGGTTCCTGGAGACCGGCACCCAACCGCCCGGCGCAGCACGGTTCAGTCGGGACAGATCCGAGTCTGCCTTCCAGTTCGACATCTGCGCATCCACGGCGCCAACCGCCAGGGCGAGTCGTTCCGCCAGCACCGCTTCATCCATGCCCGGCGGCGCGTAGTATGCCGCCGTGTAGCGGGTGCCCATGGTCGCGCCGCTGACGCGACAGAGTTCGAGCGCCGTGTCTGACCGATTAGTAGACGTCCTCGACATAGCGTCCCTCCGCTTTGAGTTGCGCGACGGACAAGCCGGTGTCCGTCAGAATCCGCTCCCACGCCTGTGCCACGCCCTCGGCCATCTTGCGGCCGCCGCACACCATGATCTGCGCACCGTGGGCCATCAACCCGCGCAGGCTCTGCGCATCGGCGACCAGTCTTTCCTGCACATAGGTCCGGTTGCCCGAACGTGAGAACGCGGTCGTGAGCGCGTGCAGCCGCTGGTCGGCCACCAGGCCCTTCAGCTCGTCGCGATACAGGTAGCCGTCCTCGGCATTGCGCGCCCCAAAGTACAGGTGCATGGGCCGGCGTGCCGCGTTGTGCCGGATAAAGCCAATCAACGGGCCGATCCCGGTGCCGGCCCCGATCATGATCACGGGTGCATTGCCTGGTTCGGGCCGGAAGCGCGTGTGCGGCCGGATAAATGCGTCGATGGTGTCGCCGGGGCGCAGGTCTGTGAGGTACGTGGAACACACGCCTTCAGGCAGCCGCCGCACGCAGATCTCCACCACACCGTCCGCCGCGCCGCTCGCGAGCGAGTAGTACCGGGGCGACGTAGCGCCGGGCGGCACGATGCCGAGCAGATCCCCGGTCTCGAACGTGGGCAGCCCTGGCCGGAACGGCGTGGCACGCTGCTCCGGGACGAAGCGCAGGACCGAGGTCATCGCCTCAGCGCCGACGCCGTAGTCCTCACGCGAGAGGAGCTTGAGCGGCACGCTGGGTGGCAGCATCGGCGTGTAGCGAATATCAAGCGACAACCCGAGCGTCGTGGCCAGCCAGTCGCACCATTGCCGGAATTCCGGCTCCGACTGCCGGTCCACCGTGCCCGGATCGGCAAGGGCTCGCAGACCCTTGCCCAGCAGCGCATCGTGCACCGCGCTCGCATAGCCGCAGAACGCGGGGAACTGGCGATCACCGAACCCCAGCACCGCAAAGTCGGTATCGGTTGGGACCGTCAGGCGATTGAGCTTCGACAGGAAGTGACTTGCGCTCTCGGGTGCATCGCCATCGCCATACGTGGCGGTCAGGACCAGCAGCCGCTTTTTCCCACGATAGCTGTCCGCCAGCTCATTCATCGGCGCGGTATGCACGCGCAGGCCTGCCTCGGTCAACGCGGCATGCAGCGCAGAAGCAAAGCCCCATGTGGTGTTGCCCTCGGAGCCCACCAGCAACACCGTATCCGCGTCGCGTGCCGGCACATTGCCGGCCAAGGTCGGCATGGTTCCCCGACGACGCAGCCACAGCAGCAGGCCCGTCACTGCCAGCACCGGCACCGACAGCGACGACGCACCAAGCATCAACCCGAGCCACCACATCCCCTGGCCCGTATGCAACATGCGGACAACCGCCTGCACGCGCTGCCAGCCGTCGGTGGGCTGGAAGGCGATCATCTTCCCCGTCGCCGGATCGACATACCCGACGCCGTCGGTCGTATCCAGTTCGATGACGTCGCCTTGGGCATCGGCATGGGCGAATGTCAGTTGGTGCAGGCCTGCGCTGTCGATACCCAGCGCGGGCATCCGCTCCAGCGGCATTGCCGGCGCCACCGCCGCAGGCACGCTGAGCACAGGGTCCTGGCCGCCGCCTTCCGGTATCAGCCCGAATGTCGTCATCGACATAACAAGCCCGGTCACCGCCGACAGCGTCAGCCCTAGCAGCGCCACGCGCGCGGTCTCGTTGTGCACGCGCTGGAGTCCGTTGCCGCGGATCGGGCCGAGCAGGTGCTTCCACCCGCCCATGCGCCGCGCGAGCAACGCCAGCCCGGAAATCGTGACGAGCAGCATGAATGCGGCCGTCACGCCGGCCGCAATCCGGCCTGCGTCGCCGAGAAACAGCTTGCGATGCAGGTTCTTCATCCATCGCCAAACCGGCGAGGTGACATAGTCTCCCGTCGCCTTGCCGCTGGCAGGGTCGATGATCGAGGCGCGCTGCTGACCGTCGACCTCGTGATACGCGATGAACGTCCCCGACGGCCGCCGCGCAAGCGCTTCGACGCCCGGGATCTCCGTCTGTACGCGGCTCGCGAGCGTGGCCACGCTTACCGAAGCCTGGCCCGCGCGAACGGCATCCACACGTTCAAGCGCCGGATTCACCGACAACACCGCGCCCGATAGTGCGAGGATCGTCATCAGCAACGCGGCGACGAGTCCTGGAACCAGATGGAACTTGCGTAGCATCGGTGGACCTCCTTTTTCCTTTATCGCGTGTTGTCGTGGCCGCCCTGCTTACAAGGCGTAGCGGAACGACTTCACGTAACCATTGCCGCTCACCGGCTTGTTCGCGCCGGATATGGTCAGCGGCACGACAACCTCAGACGGGTACGCCTTCATATCCTCCACAGCGGTATCGATATGCACCTGATATCCGGCATCGATCAGCGTGTCCGCCAGATCCAGCGTCACGCGCAACGTCTTCCCGGCGCCAACACTGGCGCCGGAGATGCCATCCACTTTCGCGGTGCCCCCTGCGGCGCGATACCAGTCGCGCAGGTTCTTGTGATACTTGGCCTTGGGCCCGGCCACCCACAACGTGCGCTGATAGCGTCCGGCGTTGTCGGTCAAATAGAGGGCGACGTAGGCACCGTCTCCGCCATAGTTGGACATCTGCGTCTCGAACGAGACCTGACGCGCGGAAGCGAGTGACGGCACGGCGAGCGCGCCCACAAGCATGGCGACGGGAAGTGCGGCTTTCATCTGAATGCTCCTGATCTGTGCAAAGCGGGGTCGTCGTTCCTGGCCAGTCGGCACACACGCTGCGTGAGCGGTGCCGCTGGCGAGGAGTACGCGGTGTGGATCCGCAGTTGGTTTCAGCGGATCTCGACCTGGGGCTTGGTAGCCGGCGTCGACGAACTGTCGGTGACCGCATTCGCGGGCGCTGTATTCACCACTGCATTCGCCGGTGTCCTGCCCGCGCCGCGATCGCCGTGATCCCCTTCCCGCTTCATGCGCACGACGTCGAGCGTGACGGGATCAATCTTGGCCTTGAAGCGCTGGCCGTCCTTATCGCGGCCCTTGATTTCATAGCAACCATCGTCGATCTTGAGCTTGTCGACCTGCCAGCCTTTCTGTTGCGCCATGGCCCGGACCGCATCGCGCGGCTTCCAGTCGTTGATCGGCGCCTCGCAGTCATCGCGGTCGTGCGCCTGCACCGTGTGAATACCCACCGTGGCACCACCGAGCGCGAGCATCGCGAGCACGAGGGTCTTTCCCATACCAATCCGAAGGCGTTTCATTGCGGCATCTCCTTGTTACGTGTGGCTTCCTTGGACTCCACAATGCGCCGCGAACCTGAAGCGAACCTTGCGATGGCAGAGAATTTTCTTCATGTTCGCGACAGGTTCGCGTGGCAATATCATGTGATACATGCTTCAGGGAAGCCGTAATGAGAGTTCTTCTCATCGAGGATGAACCGTGGCTTGGGCAGGCCGTCCGCGACCAGATCGAAAAGGACGGGCATCCGACCGACTTCGTGGCCAATCTCGCCGATGCGCGCCGACATCTTGCGGCCGCAACCTACGACCTGATCCTGCTAGACCTGCTGCTGCCCGATGGCCGCGGCCTTGATTTCCTGCGTGAACTGCGCGCGAGCGGATCGAACGTGCCCATCATCATCCTGACCGCGCTCGATCAGGTGTCGAATCGCATTGCCGGTCTGAACGCCGGCGCGGATGACTACCTGGTCAAGCCGTTCGACCTGTCCGAACTGTCCGCGCGCGTCAGCGCGGTGGCGCGTCGGTACGCGGGTAATCCGAATCCATTGGTGAATCTTGGCGACCTACGCATCGACACGGCCGGGCATAGCGTGATGCGCGGCGAAACCCGCGTCGACCTGACGGCCAGCGAATGGGCGCTGCTTGAGGCACTGATCCAGCATCCGGGCATGATCGTGTCGCGGGCAAGGCTCGAGGAACGGCTTTACTCCTTCAACGAGGAAGTCGGCAGCAACACCATCGAGGTCCATATGAGCCGGCTGCGCAAGAAACTTGGCGCGGATGTCATCGAGACCTTGCGCGGGCTAGGCTATCGACTCAGGCGGGACTGACGATGCTGCGCAGCCTGCAGGGCAGACTCTCGGCGGCGCTGGTGGCGGGGCTGGTCGTGCTGGCGTGCGCGGCGGCGGCGGCATCGATCCACGTGCTGCGCCAGGAAGTCGATCGTATGTCGGACAGCGCGTTGCAGGAAGCCGCGCAGCGCCTGCTGCCACTGGCGCTCACCGAAATCATGCGTCGCGAGGCCGATGACGATGAGGACGACAGCAGCCGCGTCACCGCCGTGCGGCCCCACGACGAACTGCTGACCTACGTGGTCCGCGACGACAAGGGCAGTCTGCTGCTGCAGTCGCATGACGCCGATCTCAGTGTTTTTCCGGCCGGCCTGAAGCCGGGATTCTCCTCCACCCTTTCACATCGGATCTACACCGAACCCGGATTGCAAGGAACGGTAGCCCTGACGATCGCCGAACCACTTGCCGCCCGGCGGCAAGCAAAAGTCGCGGCCGCGCTCTCGGTCGTCAGGGTTCTGATTTTGTTTCTTCCCGTCGGCCTGATCGGCATCTGGCTGATCGTCCGGACGGGACTTCAGCCTATCCGCCGGTTCTGCGGCAGCATCGCCGCGCGCGGCCAGAGCGATCTGACATCGCTTGAAAAGAGCGGACTGCCCACCGAGATCGCGCCGGTGGCTGATGCGGTCAACGGCCTGATGGCGCGCCTCGATCGCGCGCTGGCTGCCGAGCGCAGCTTCACCGCCAATAGCGCGCACGAACTGCGCACGCCAATTGCGGCGGCGCTCGCGCAGACGCAGCGTCTCAAAGCCGACATGCCGACCGACGACATGCGGGAGCGCGTGCAGAACGTCGAACATTCATTGCGCACGCTGGCGCGGCTCAGCGAAAGCCTGATGCAGCTCGCGAAGGCCGAGAACGGGCGTGTGCTCGGTGACGCGACGCAGGATTTGCGTCCGGTGATTGAACTCGTGATCGAGGACTTCCGGCGCATCGCGCACACGCCAAACCCGATCACGCTCGACCTGCCCGATCAGCCCGTCGAATCCTGGATCGATCCCGACGCCTTCGCGATCGTGGTGCGCAATCTGGTCGACAACGCGCAGAAGCACGGCGCACGCGGAGAACCCGTGCGAGTGTCGCTGTCGGAGGCGGGGGCATTCACCGTGGCGAATCGCGGGCCTGTGCTGGCCGAGAACGACCTGGCACGCCTGATGAAGCCGTTCGAGCGTGGCGCGACAACAGCCAGGGGCAGCGGCCTCGGGCTGGCCATCGTCGAGGCAATTGTTCGCGGGGCTGGCGCCACGCTTACCGCGCATAGTCCGGCACCGGGGTGGCCGGATGGCTTGTGGATCACAATCGACGGCTTGCCGCTTGCCACGATGGGGCCTCGGTGACCCCTCCGCCAACTCAGCGATATGTGGCGCCTGGCAGCAAATCCGCAGCCAGCGAATCTCATTCCGTTTAACCACTATCAACTGTTGGCCAGCTTCTGCATGATAGCGTCATATAGCTCACTATATTGCGATTGACAAAGCGTGTCCGTTGCGTGGCGGGATTCACTAGCCTGACCGGCCACAACGACCGTTTTCGCTATCCGTTCTGAACGCCACAGGAAACGACAAATGCCACAGGATTCCCATCGCGGATCCAAGCCAGACCACGCTGGCGATAGCACGGCACAAGTCTTGCCGATTGCTGCAATCGTCCATGCGGACCACGCCGGCACGGACCGCCTGCTCACCAAGTTCGTCGACGGCCTGCGCCATGCCGGACTGCGGATTCACGGGCTCGTGCAGGAACGCGCGGAGAATGGCGACAAGACATCCACAATGCTTGTGGACCAGCACAGTGGCCAACGCTACCCCCTGTTCCAGAACCTCGGCTCGGGCTCGACATCGTGCTGCGTCGACGCAGGCAGCATTGCCGCGGCGAGCGTCGCCATGCGCCGCGCCGTCGAGGCGCGACCTGACCTTTGCGTGGCCAACCGTTTCGGTGGGCTCGAAGCCCAGGGCGGTGGACTCGCTGCCGAGATGCTGAATGTGGCCGCCGCCGGCATTCCGCTGCTGACCATCGTCTCGAACGACTATCTTCGGGCCTGGCGCGCCTTCACGGGCGATTCGGGCACGGAGCTGCAGCCGTCGATCGAGGCCATGTACCTGTGGTTCGCGGGCCTCCGCGCGCGCCACGCACGTTCATGAAGCAGGCGATCGGCCCCTCGCTACGGCATCACCACTGAATCAAGCTCCACGTCCTGCGCCTTGCGCAGCATCTCATCGAACTCGGGGTCGGTATCCGGAAAACTCGCTTCCGCCGCAGGCCCCGCGCGGCGAGCACCACCTGGCCGGGCACCCGACGCGCGGGCCGGTTTGGCGATCACCTCGTCGATGCGCGCAAGCAGGTACGGGAAGAACGGATTGGAAGAGATCCGGAACATCGAATCGAGGCTGACCATCAATGCGCCGCGTTCACCACGCGGTGCGATCGCGCCAAGCGACACGCCGAAGCGCGGATTCCCCGCATCCATGGGTTGTATCCCGTATAGCTCATCGTCCATCGGGAACGGGATCGCCACGTGTGACAGCGAAAATACCTGCGCCGGGTAAGTCATCGCGACTGGCTGCTTTGTCTCCTCCGTGGCGCCTGCGTCCACCACGCGCGCTGTCACGTCGTCCGCCCCCTCCGCTTCATTGCCGATCATCGTCAGCCTGTAGCTCACCGGCAGCGCGGGCAAGAGCCGGGCAAGCGCCTGCGTTGAAGCCGGATCGATCAGGGGCCCAAGCTTGGCACGCCGGTTGACGTCAAATAGCACCAGTTCACTGCCGTTGTCCGGCAGGCTCGCGTAAAGCCGTCTGACGATTGCCGGAGTGCTCACCGTGAAGTCGATCACCGACTGAAAAGTCAGCACGGGAGGCAGGCCCTCCAGCCCGCGCTCCCGCGCGACACGCGCAATCTGGTCTTGCAACGCGACGGTCAGCCGATGGGATTGCCGCGCCCCGTTGACGGGAAACGAGTTGTACTTGAATGGATTGAACTCGGGCACGATCCCGAGCCACGCAGCCTTCTCGAAGGGCGGCAGCAACGCCGGCAGCGCGGCCAGCCCGGCGAACCGCGCATAGCGGGTCACGCCGATCATCGGCGAGATCAGGATGATCCGGGCCGGCCGCTCCAGCCTGGGGTCTTCAAGGCTATCGAGCGCGTACTTCATCGCCAGCGCGCCACCATTGGAAAAGCCAACCAGATGGATCGGACGATCCGCGCCGGCCTGAAGCCGCGCCTCGCGCACGGCAAGCCGCGTCGCCGCCATCCAGCGCTCCCATTCGACGTCAGAGAGCCCGGCCGGTACCGTGCCATGGCCGGGAAGGCGAATGCCGACCGCGACGAAGCCGTCCTCCACATACCGTTGGGCGATATGTCGCAGGCTGTACGGCGAATCGGTCAGGCCATGCAGCAGGACGACCGCGCCCACGGGCTTTCCGGCTGGACGCATTTCGTACGAACGGTTCCAGTCGTGCTCGAAGCGTCCCGGGTAGATCGGGCTGCCCTCGAAATAGCGGTTCGAAGGGATCCGCGCCGCAGGCGGCAGACGGTCGCTGACGTGCCGCCTGACCTGCTCGAACAGGGCGTCTTCCTGCCTCAGATAGCGGCTCCAGTCGGACCGGTCGATCTGCTCGACACCAAGCTCGTCGGGCACAAAGGTGTGCCAGAGCTGCAGCTCCGGCCCTCGTGTCGCGTCATAGGCGCGCAGCGCCAGTAGCGCCACGCCAAGCACGACCAGCACGATCGCGGCGATGCGCACCTTGCTGGTCAGACGGGATCGCGCTTTCATCTGCGGAACAGGGCCCATGCTGATTGCGACATGCGTTCAGGGCTTGCGCTTGGACGCGCCGGCCCGCTGCGACGTCACCAATGCGGTCAGTGGCGGGAAGGATCGAATGACCAGCTTCTCGAACTCCACCACGAAGAACAGCACCACGGCTCCGGCGATCAGCCATAGCCAGTGCTCCACGGTCAGTGCCTGGGTATCGAAGATCAACTGGAACGGGTACCAGTACGTGAACAGCAACTGCAGCACCACAACGCCGCCGATGCCGTACCAGAGATACGGATTGCTCGTGTGAGCGCGCACGGACAGCGAGGATTCGAGCAGGTGCCGGCTGTTGATCAGGTAGAAGATCTGGCCAAGCGAGATGGCGTTGACGGCCGCTGTTCGCGCCATTTCATCCGCCGCGCCATGCGCCTTCATCACGAAGAACGCCGCGAGTGTGTAGATGACGAGCGCCACGCCGATGAAGCAGATTCGCCATACCCCGAAACCGGTGACGATCGACCGGTCGATCGAGCGTGGCGGCCGGCCCATCACGTCCGCCTCGTGGGGTTCGAACGACATGGCCAGGCCCAGCGCGACGGAGGAGACCGTGTTCACCCACAGAATCTGCGGCGCGGTGATTGGCAGCGTGAACCCGATCAGGATCGCGATGGCGATCACGGCGCCTTGCGCGATGTTCGTCGGCAGCATGAACAGCATCGCCTTCTCGATGTTGTTGTAGACCGTCCGACCTTCCTTCACCGCCGCCGAGATCGACGCGAAGTTGTCGTCGACGAGGATCATCCCCGCGGCCTCCTTCGTCACCTCGGTGCCCTTGATACCCATCGCGACGCCGATATCGGCCTTCTTGAGCGCGGGTGCATCGTTGACGCCGTCGCCGGTCATTGCCACCACCTGCCGGTTGGCCTGCATCGCCTTCACGAGTCTGAGCTTGTGCTCGGGGCTGGCGCGGGCGAAGACATCGACCTCGCGCACGCATTCGCGCAGGGCCGCATCGTTCATTGCCTCGATCTCGGTACCCGCCACGGCGGTGCGGCCATCGCCGATCCCGAGCATTCCCGCCACGGCGGCCGCCGTGACCTTGTGGTCGCCGGTAATCATCGTCACCCGGATGCCACCTTCATGGCATTCCCGCACGGCGTCGATCGCCTCCTTGCGCGGCGGGTCCAT
The DNA here is from genome assembly GCF_049843575.1 of Cupriavidus sp. Met-2. Taxonomy (NCBI): domain Bacteria; kingdom Pseudomonadati; phylum Pseudomonadota; class Betaproteobacteria; order Burkholderiales; family Burkholderiaceae; genus Cupriavidus; species Cupriavidus sp. Met-2. The sequence goes on along the minus strand of NZ_JBBHZL010000003.1, from coordinate 224,437 downwards.
CAGGCCGACGAGGCCGAGGAACACGAGCGTACTCGGCAAGTCCTTCGGCTCGAGACCGCCCTGCGGCAGGCCCGGATCTGGCAGCCAGGCAAGTCCCAGCACCCGCTCACCCTGCGCGGCCATGCGATCGCCCTCCCTCACGAAGTACGCGCGGTCGAGCGGCACCGCGCCATTCGCGGTTTGCTGGTGATCGCAATGTTCCAGAATCACCTCCGGCGCACCCTTTACCAGCAGCATCTCTCCGTCGGCCGAGCGGTTCAGCGTCGCCATGAACTTGTGCTCGGACTCGAATGGAATGGCGTCGATCCGTGGCGCGGCCACCCCCTCGGCGGTGCGGTCCATGCCGAGCTTGGTGGCGAGCGGATAGAGCGCGCCTTCGGTGGGGTCGCCCTCCACCTTCCATCGACCATCATCCTCAAAAAGCTCGGCGTCGTTGCACAGCATCGACACGCGACCGATCAGCGCCAGCGGCAACGGCACGGCGTCCAGCGGTTTGCCCTCCGTGCTGAGCGCGCCTTCCGGTGCGTAGCCGTGGCCCGTCACTGCATACGATGCATCGGCCGTCACGACCGATGTCACCATCATCTCCATCATCGTCAGCGTGCCCGTCTTGTCCGAGCAGATGCGCGAGACGGAGCCCAGCGTCTCCACCGCCGGCAAACGACGGATGATGGCATTGCGCTGGGCCATCCGCTTCACGCCGATCGCGAGCGTGATGGTGATCAGCGCGGGCAGACCTTCCGGGATGATCGACACCGCAATGCCGACGATCGCCTGGAACAGCTCCACGAAACTCATCTTGCCGAGCCAGTGCCCCCAGGAGAACAGCACGACGCTGAGAACACCGATGGCCGCCGTGATGACGTAACCGAACTTCGTGATCTGCCGCAGCAGCGGCGTCTCCAGCGGATTGACCTGCCCGAGCATCTCGTTGATGCGGCCGAGTTCCGTCTGGCTTCCCGTTGCCACGACCACGCCGGTGGCTCGGCCGGAGACCACCATCGTGCCGGAGAACGCCATGTTCTCGCGGTCTCCCACGGTGGACTTGGCGGGCATCGGTACCGTCGTCTTGTCGGCGGGCACAGACTCGCCGGTGAGCGCCGCTTCCTCTGTGCGCAGGTTCCTGGCTTCCACCAGGCGCAGATCGGCGGGGACCTTGTCGCCCGACTCCAGCAGCACGACATCGCCCGGCACCAGTTCCTCGGCGTCAAGCAGGCGGACCGCGCCACCACGCAACACGCGTGCATCAGTGGAAAGCATGTTGCGGATCGAATCCAGCGCCTCTTCGGCCTTTCCCTCCTGCAAGAAGCCCAGCAGCGAGTTCAGGATGACGACGGCAAAGATGATCGATGCGTCGAGCCAAAGGCTCAGCATCAGCTTGGTGAAGGCCGACGCGATCAGCACATAGATCAGGATGTTGTTGAACTGGGAGACAAAGCGCGCGATGGCGCCGCGCTTCTTGCCCTGGGGCAGCCGGTTGGGTCCGTAGGTACCCAGCCGCGCGGCGGCATCGTCGGCTTCCAGGCCCTGCGAGGGATCGACCTTGAAACGCTGCTCGACCTCATCGGCGGTCATGGCGTGCCAGGGTGTTTCCTCCACGCCTGATACCACGGTATCCGCTTCACTCATCTTGCATCCTCCAGGTTGCGGCGTCCGTCATGCGGCGCCATTCGCCGTCGCACTGCTTCACCTGATGTCCCGCTTGCTTTCGCTTCGCCGCCTGCTATTCCGCCTGCTTCGCCGCCTTCTTTTCCCCTTCGAGTTCCTCACGCGCCTTCGCCAGCGCCTTCGCCTGGTCAGACGAGATCTCGGGGTACTGGAGATTCAACTTCTCCACGGCCTCGACAACGGCCGCCGCGACGACAAGTCGCGTGAACCATTTCTTGTCGGCGGGCACGACATACCATGGGGCCGCTTCGGTGGAAGTCGCGCGGATCGCCGCCTCGTAGGCCTGCATGTACTCGTCCCAGTGCCGGCGCTCGCGCACGTCGGAGGGAGAGAACTTCCAACTCTTGTTCGGTTTGTCAAGGCGCTTCAGGAATCGCCGTTTCTGTTCCTCGTACGACAGGTTCAGATAGAACTTGAGAATGATCACGCCCTGCCGCGTGAGGTAGTCCTCGAAGCGCGCAATATCGGCCAGCCGCTCGTCCCAGATCTTGTCGGTAATGAGCGCCGGCGGGATCTTCTGCGCCTCCAGCAGCTGCCGGTGCACCCGCACCACGAGCACGTCCTCGTAGTAGGACCGATTAAAGATGCCAATGCGTCCGCGCTGGGGCACCTTCGCAAGGTATCGCCAGAGAAAATCGTGCGAGAGTTCTTCATGGGACGGCTGCTTGAACGAGAAGACATCGCACCCCTGCGGATTGACGCCAGACATGACGTGCTTGATCGTCCCGTCCTTGCCGGCCGCGTCCATGGCCTGGAACACCAGCAGCACCGACCAGGAGTCCTGCGCGTAGAGCACGTCCTGCTCTATCGCCAACCATTCCGATCCGTGCCGAAGCAGGTCCGCCGCCTCGCCCTTCTTCATCTCGAAGCCCAGCGTATCGGCAGGATCGAAGTCCGCCAGACGGAACTCCTCGCCCTGCGTGATGCGGAACGGATTGATATAGCTCCCCAGGGTGCCCAGTATCTCTTTGCGAGGCATTGCCAACTCCTCCCCAGCTTCGGTCGTCGGCAACGCACTGCCAACGAACAAAAAAGCCCTGACGTGGCTCCAGGGCTCGATAGCCGCGACAAGCGAAGCGCGATGCGCTTGCTGCCGTCCCGACTCTAATTTGACTGTAGCAGGTCACACGGAAACCGGAAGCCCTATCTGTCACTTTTTGCCAGGGACGGCATTGCCAAGGTCAGCGGCCCGGTGCCAAGCAAGGTGCAGCACGATATCGCGCTGGAGACGATTCGCAGCGTGGATGGGGTTCGCTCGATTCACGACAGCTTGAAGGTGGCCGCACACTGAGGATGCGCGAAAGCGACTGGCGATAAAACAGTCAGGCTCCGCAGACGAGCCTGACGGCGGCTAGCACTGGCCCTTCTTGGCCTTGCCGGGCGGGCAGAAGGACTCGTTTCCGTACTGGTCGACACGGCAGTTACCCTTCTTCGCCTGCCCCGGCGGGCAGCCCGGACCGCCGGCGGAATCATCATAGGGGTACGGGCCGACAGCGCAACCCGTCAGCAATGCGGCACATGAGACGACAGCCAGCAGCAGAGCCTTCATCATTCTTTCCCTCCTGAAAATCAAAAAAAGGATACTACGGCACTCCGCGCGGGGGAACTTGAAGCTGGTAATCGCGTGTAACGAGGTCAGAACCGTCGCAAAATAAATCCGCTGTGGGTGGAATAAGCACCCCCCTCCCCGCGTCTACCCGACAACGGCCCGCTCCGGGCCCATGGAACGACGCGAGGAATCATGGTCTCCTTCTATCGACTGCCCACACCACCAGCCATTGGTGCGGTGCTGCTCCTGCTGGCGGCGCTGACCGCTGCCGCACCCGCTCTTGCCGCCACCGCCACTGGCTCTGACGCCGAGCGGTTCGCGGCGGAGAACGAAGTGGCGATGACAAGAATGATGGACGGCATGTCGGTCCACCCCAGCGGCAATATCGACGAAGACTTCGCGGCGATGATGATCCCGCACCACCAAGGTGCCATCGACATGGCCATGGCAGAGCTGCGCTACGGCAAGAACGAGCAGCTCAGGCGCATCGCGCAGGAAATCATCGTCGATCAGATGCAGGAGATCGCCGCGATGCGGCTGGCGCTTGGACAGCCGCTTCCGCCGTCCGTGCCTGCACCAACCCAGCCGGCGGCCTCCACACCGTCGCCGTCGCAGCCAGCTTCCCACGACCACTCCGCCCACGCGCACTGATGCAAGGCCCGATCATGAAACCTAGCCCCCTCCGACATGCCATTTCGCTTTCCCTCGCATGGATGCTCGGCGCCACCGGCATCGCCAGCGTTGCCCTTGCCGGCCAGGCCCCTGGACCATTGAATGCGCCGGACGTGCCCATCAGCCACCGGGACCGCGTCTACGCGGCCGAGCAGTTCTCGAACACCGTCTCCGTCACCGATCCGGCCGACAACCGGTTGCTCGGTGTCATCCGGCTGGGCGACCCCGCGCCCGGCAACCTGAGTCCGTTGTACCGGGGCCAACTGCTGGTTCACGGCATGGGCTTCTCGCCGGACCATCGCACGCTCGCGATCGTCTCCATCGGGTCCAACTCGGTGTCGTTCATCGATACGGCCACCAATGCCGTCAAGCATGTCACCTACGTGGGACGCTCGCCGCATGAGGCGTTCTACACGCCGAATGGCAAGGAAGTGTGGATCACCGTGCGCGGCGAAAACTACATCGCGGTTCTCGACGCCGCGACGTTCATGGAGACCGCGCGCATCAAGGTTGCCGGCGGCCCGGGCATGCAGATCTTCTCGCCGGACGGCAAGTACGGCTACATCTGCTCGTCGTTCAACCCGGAAACGGCGGTCGTGAGCGTGGCCGACCACAAGATCGTGGGCCGCGTGAAGCAGGAAAGTCCGTTCTGCCCGAACATCGCGGCCACACCGGATGGCAAACAGGTCTGGTTCACGCTGAAAGACATCGGCAAGACGCAGGTGTTCGAAGCGCAGCCTCCGTTCCGCCCGATCAGGACAATCGAGACGGGCCCGATCACCAATCACGTCAACTTCGCGCACACGGCGGCGGGCACGCTTGCCTATGTCACGATCGGCGGCCTGAACCAGGTCAAGGTATTCCGCACCGACGACTTCTCCCCGGTGGCCACCATTCCCGTGGGTAGCCTGCCTCACGGTGTCTGGCCGTCGGGCGATGGGAGCCGGATTTACGTCGGATTGGAGAATGCAGACAAGCTGGCCGTCATCGATACCGCCACGAACCAGGTCGTCGCCAACGTGCCGGTAGGTCAGGCGCCGCAGGCGATTGCCTACGTGCCGAATGCGGTACCCGATGGCGATGGCACACAAGGACTGCAATCGCCGGGTCTGGCTGGCCAGAGCACGCAGTTGAAGTTGTTGCATATCGAGAACGGCAAGCCGGTGGTCACAGACAACGCACCTACCAGCGTGACGCTGTTCGACCAGGGCGTGCTGCAGGTCCTTCAGGCCTCGGCAACGGGGCTGCAACCGAAGCATGCGTACGTGCTGGCGCTGGCCAGCCATGCGGACGGCACCGGGTCGCTGGAGCCGCTGGCCTTGTTCATGACGAATCCCGCCGGCTCGGCTATTGTCAATGCAATCGGCCCCATCCGGCAGATCGTGCAGGGCAACGCCACTGTGGAGGGACGACGCTATCTCGTCATCGCCCCGTCGGAAAACGGCAAACCCGCCGCACCCGTTCAGGTGCAGGCGCTCTAGCCCGCGTGCGATCATGCTGCCACCCCTGACGGAGACACCGCTGCCGTGAAGGACTTGCTGCAACAGGTCGAACCGATGATTCCGGCGTTGCGCCGCTATGCCCGCGCGCTATTGCGCGAGCAGGCGGCCGCGGACGATCTCGTGCAGGACTGCCTGGAAAAGGTCATCACGTACTGGGACAGCCGCCGCAGCCGCGCAGACACCCGTAGCTGGGTATTCGCCATCCTGCATAACCTGGCGATGACGGCCCTGCGCCGTCATGCCAGCGCGCAAGGGTTGCACGTGGCTATCGACGACGTGGCGGAGTCCCTCATAACCGTGCCGCCGGCCCAGGAAGACGCACTGCGTTATCGGGACCTGCTGAGCGCGGTCGATGCCCTTCCCGCCGAACAGCGCAGTGTGCTCCTGCTGGTCTCGGTGGAGGAGATGTCGTACGCCGAGACCGCACGCATTCTTGAGATTCCCGTCGGCACCGTGATGTCGCGCCTGTCTCGCGCGCGGGAAAAACTACTGAGGCAGATGGAACCCGGCCTGAAGGCGGCCCCGACATCCGGACTGCGGAGGGTCAAATGAACGAGCATCGACCGATACAGGAAGAGGAACTGCTGGCCTACGTCGACCACGCGCTCGACACCACGCGCCTGCGCGAGATCGACGCATACCTGCTGCAGCATCCCGACGTCGCGGCCCGCGTCGAGGGCTACATGGCCCAGCGCGATCAACTGCGCGCCGCGCTCGCCCCGATCGCAGAAGAACCGGTTCCGCCAGAACTGAACCTGCGGCACATGCTGACGGAACGACGCGCCCGCGCCAGCCATCCGTGGCGGCTGGCGGCTTCTGTCTTCGTCGCCATGTGCCTTGGTGGCATCGGCGGCTGGATGGGACGCGGCGCGACCGAGCCGCCCACCGGCGGCATTGCCGCACTGGCGCGCGAAGCCACGGCGAGCTTCCAGGTATTTGCCGCCGACCCGATACGTCCCGTCGAAATGGGGGCCGCTGACAGCAACGACCTGGTGAACTGGGTCTCCTCGCGGCTGCGTCGCCCGATTGCCGTGCCGGACCTCGGCAAGGCAGGCTATCGCTACATCGGCGGGCGTCTCGTCGCCACCGAGCATGGTCCCGCCGGCCTCTTCATGTACGAGGACGGCCACGGCACGCGCCTGGCGATGCTGGTACGCCCGATGGCAATCGAAGGCGACACACCGATGAAGGCACACGTACAGGCCGGCGTGGCGGGATACTCATGGGCCAATCAGGGCCTTGGATACAGCCTGGTGGCGTCGGCGTCCACCAGCGGCCTCCACCCACTGGCCGACGAGATGCGCCGGCAGATCAATGGACGGGACGGATCGGTAGACGCCGGCAGCAAACATCCTTCGCTGTAGGGGACGGCAGCACAGCCTGCCGCATGCCCCAAGGGCAATGCCTTTGCCCTTCACCCCAATGGCGTACCGTCGATGCGCCCGCAATCGCGTTCACCGGGGGCCGGGTTGCGCGGATCGAAAGCTGCGGACGGATCCACGCAATCCGGCAGCGCCATCGGTTGCGCACTTCGCGGACAAGACTCGGCCGGACGGCCTGCTCGTCACGCGATGGCCGTAAATATCTGCAACGACAGGAACGGCACGATCAGATACGTCTTCCGTCGAGCCCTGCTGGGCAAATCTAAAGCAAATATTTCATGTCGAGGCGAATTCTGCACCCAAAAAACTAACTTCTGACACTCAGAAAGTTCGCTCAGAATTCTGTGCAGTCAGGCTCGTACTTGTCGGGATAAACGGGCCCGCACACTTGGCCAATGCCCCCATACCCAGGCCGGCACAATTTCCATTGGGACAAACAAAGAGGAAAACATGAAGAACAGCCGATTTCGCGCGAGCGTCGTGACGCTCGTCTCCGCCGCGGTGCTCTCCCAGTTCGGCGCGGCCTATGCCCAGGACGCGCGGAAGGACGCCACTAGCGCGACAAAGGCCGCCAACCAGAAGCTCCTCAGCGAATTGCCTTTCTCGGATCGTTCCGATTTCGATGACGCGCACCGCGGCTTTGTCGCACCACTGCCGAACACGGTGATCAAGGGGTCGTCGGGTAACGCCATCTGGAACCCGAACCAGTACGCCTTTATCAAGGAAGGTTCCCAGGCACCGGGCACGGTCAACCCGAGCCTCTGGCGTCAGGCTCAACTGATCAACATCAGCGGCCTGTTCCAGGTGACCGATGGCATCTATCAGGTTCGGAATCAGGACCTGTCGAACATGACCATCATCGAGGGCAAGGAAGGCATCACGGTGGTCGACCCCCTCGTCTCGGAAGAAACAGCCAAGGTCGCAATCGATCTCTACTATGCCAATCGTGGCCGCAAGCCCGTGAAGGCGGTGATCTACACACACAGCCACGTTGACCACTATGGCGGCGTGCGTGGCGTGATCAGCCAGGACGACGTCTCCTCCGGTAAGGTGAAGATCTACGCGCCTGAGGGCTTCCTGGAAGCCGCGGTGGCGGAGAACGTGATGGCCGGCAATGCCATGAGCCGCCGCGCCAGCTACATGTACGGCAATCTGCTGCCCGCCGATGAAAAGGGCCAGGTCGGCGCCGGTCTCGGCACCACGACCTCGGCCGGCACCGTCACGCTGTTGTCTCCGACGGACACGATCACCAAGACCGGTGAAAAGCGCGTCATCGACGGCCTGACCTACGAGTTCCTGATGGCTCCTGGCTCGGAAGCTCCGGCCGAGATGCTGTGGTACATCGAGGAAAAGCGCGCGATCTCCGCAGCCGAGGATTGCACACACACGCTGCACAACACGTATTCCCTGCGCGGCGCCAAGATCCGCGAGCCGCTGCCCTGGTCGAAGTACCTGAATCAGGCGCTGACCATGTGGGGCGCCAAGGCGGATGTCATGTTTGCCCAGCACCACTGGCCGAGCTTCGGCCAGAAGAACGTGGTGCACCTGCTGCGCCAGCAGCGCGACCTGTATCGCTACATCAATGACGAGACGCTGCGCCTGGCCAACCAGGGCGAGACGATGGTCGAGATCGCGGACAAGTTCAAGCTGCCGCCCGATCTCGCCAACATGTGGGCCAACCGTGGCTACTACGGCTCAGTCAGCCACGACGTGAAGGCTACCTACGTCCTTTACCTCGGCTGGTTCAATGGCAACCCCGCCACGCTGGACGAACTGACGCCGGTGGAAGCCAGCAAGCGCTACGTCGAGTTCATGGGCGGCGCCAATGCCGTGCTGTCGAAGGCCAAGCAGGCGTACGACAAGGGTGAGTATCGCTGGGTGGCCCAGGTGGTCAATCACGTGGTGTTTGCCGACCCGTCGAACAAGGCGGCCAAGAACCTCCAGGCCGACGCGCTCGAGCAACTGGGCTACCAGGCCGAATCCGGCCCGTGGCGCAACTTCTACCTGACCGGTGCCAAGGAATTGCGCGAAGGCGTGAAGAAGCTGCCCACGCCGAACACCGCGAGCGGCGATACGGTGAAGGCCATGACGCCGGAGATGTTCTTCGACTATCTCAGCGTTCGCGTGAACCGCGCCAAGGCGGCCAATGCGAAGATCGCGCTGAATGTCGACTTCGGCAAGGAAGGCGGCAAGTATCTGCTCGAACTTGAGAACGGCGTGCTCAACCACACGGCAGGCATTGAATCCGCAAACGCTGATGCCTCCGTGGCAATGTCACGCGACACGCTGAACGGCATCATCCTGCAACAGACGAAGCTGGCCGACGCGATCAAGAACGGATCGGCGAAGGTCACTGGCAATCAGGCCAAGCTCGACGAACTGGTGAGCTACCTCGACAACTTCGAGTTCTGGTTCAATATCGTCACGCCGTAATGCAAAAAAGTCCCCGGCGCTTGTCTAAAGCGCCGGGGACTTTTGCCGCGCGTTAGTCTGAAACGCGGCGGCTACATGCGGAAATCCGCCGCCATGTCTTCGTCACTGCGGGCTTCGATCTTGCCCGTCCGACACGCGAGCTTGAACGCCTCGTAGTCCTTCAGATTCTGAGTGGCGCAGGCGAACGAGTATTCGGTGATCGCATCGGCGAACCGCTCCCCGCTGCCCAGGTAGGCCGCGATCTCCACTGCCTTCCCGCTTGCCTTTGCGTGCGCGCGCGCCAGCGCCCAACCGCAGAAGCGCGCATATCCCTGCAGTACTCCGTTGCTCATGCGTTCGACGTCGGCCGATACCTTCATGTCGCGTAACTGACGGAAATAGAACTGTCGATTGGCCGGGCCAGACGTCCAGCCAAGGAACGCATCGCTGGCCGCCTGCAGCAGGCGCTGACCCGAAACGACACGCTGACCCTGATGCGCCGGACCTTCGGCGTCATAGTGAAGCGCGATCACGGAGTCCCTCGCTTCCTTGACCTGCAGGAACAGCGGCTGCTCGTGGCTATCCACCATCAACAGCACCAGGCAGAAGGTACCCACACTGCCGACACCTACCACCTTGAAGGCAACATCCTGCAGGGAAAAGTGATCGATCAGTGCGCGTCGCTCCGAGGGAAGCGTTTTCAGATACCCGTCGAACGCGCGGGCCAGCTTGCCTCGCCACGCCTCGGTGTTGGACCATTGGTCGTGCTCACCAAGCAGCGAAGTTGGGCCACTGGGATGAAAGATCGCCGGCGGCGCGTCCTGAATCCACCATTGGCCGTCACGCTGCGCAGCCATCTTGTTCAACATGCTTTCGTTGGTCCGCCCTGCGGCCTTCTCCTTCGCCTTGAGAATCGTTCGACGGCCCTCTTCGCTCGTCGCGGCTTCGAGCATGCGTTCGAACGAGACAATCTCGTTCCAGAGATCCAGCGCGCTATACCCGGCGTATTCCTCCATGCGATCGCGGTATTCGTGCACAGCCGTCGCCACGATGTCGCTGACGGTGTCCCGGGCGATACCCATATGCTCGCCAGCAATGGCCAGGCTTCCGGCAAGGCGCTTGACGTCCCACTCCCAGGGGCCCACGGCCACTTCGTCAAAATCGTTCAGATCGAAGACAAGCTGCCGCTCCGGCGTAGCGAAGCCCCCGAAGTTCATCAGGTGCGCGTCGCCGCAGATTGGGAATGCGATGCCTGCATTTGCCGTGGCGGCAAGATCGTGCGCCTGGAGAATCGCGCTGCCACGAAAGAACGTGAATGGCGACACCGACATGCGCCCATAGCGCAGCGGCACCAGCGCCTCCACGCGCCCCGCGCTGTTCTGCTCCAGCAACGCCACCGGATCACGGTCGGTGTTGCCGATCTCGGCATTCGATGATCGCTTTGCGCGGCTGCGTGCTTCACGTCCGATCGCCTGCCGTTCTGCCAGGGTGCGGATGTCTGCCATTTTCGGGCCTCCTGTAGGTGGGATGCGGAACGCTGCTGCGTGAATGGATCGGATGCCAGCCTTCCGAACGCAAGGCTGGGCATACGGAGGAAATCTAGTGTATGGCAACTGTCGTTCATGCTGTGTGCGCATCGCCACTCAATGTATCCCGCTTTCCACTTGCGAGACACCGGACATCATGGCGCGCCAGGCATTGCCCTGAAGGGTAATTGATTGCACCGACTACCTATGGCTACTGGCCCGGCTTGGGACCATCGAGCCAGCAGTGCCACCGCAGCTTCTGACACGTCCGTCATTGCCACGCCATTTTTCCGGACGCGCTTGAAGCAACGCATGACCATCGACTGAATCCTTTTCATACGCACAAGAGAAGATTCACTTCATAAGGCAACCGGCTTCAGCGATAGTCTGATGTCGACTGCCGGCGACATTGCACTTCTCACGCGTACGCCATCTGGCCTATAACGTTGAGGGTGTCCTTGCGCCACCAGCCGTGTTTCATTCGCCACGCAGCCAACGCCGCGGGCGCCACTGAATCAGGGGATTGCAATGAGCAAGCTGATCGGGACGATCAAGCACGAATTCATGGAGATGCTGCCGCCGACGATCTATTTCTTCGTCATCCTTCATATCGTCGCGATCATCCGGGCACTCATGGTCAAGGGAACTGGCATCGAGCTGGAGACCACTGCGTCCGTGGCACTGGCTGCCCTGATCCTCGGCAAGGCCGTGTTGCTGGCCGATATGCTCCCGTTCATCAACCGGTTCCCGGAAAAGCCGTTGATCTGGAATGTTGGATGGAAGACAGTGATGTACAGCCTGGTAGCCCTGTTCATTCATTATCTGGAGCGCCTTTACGATTTCTGGAAGGAAGCGCCCGGCTTTGCCGCAGCCAACAAGCTGCTGGTCTCCGAGATCAACTGGCCGCGGTTCTGGGCAATACAGATTCTGCTGCTGACGCTGGTGCTCATGTACTGCACCCTCGCCGAGATGGCGCGTGCGATTGGTCGCGAAAAATTCAAGCGGGCGTTCTTCGGGCCGCTCCCGGACAACCTGGCCACTCGGTCCGTCAACGAAGGCTGATCATCACACTCACCGCGTTGCCGCGCTGATCCCACTTCGTCCCATGCATCGCGATCGTGTTATCTGCCGCCCCCACCTCGCACGTGCACCGCAATCGCCGCGCGCCAACGCCGCAGCGTGGATTCCGCATACCTGCGCGGTTGAACCGTTACGGGATTCCATGCAGCCGGCGACCTCGTCCGATCTGGTGGCTCGGACGATCCATGAGTACTGCAGTCAGCCAAACCCGTTCTTCCACGGTCGCCAATGGCGGCCGTCTCAGCAAGCCATGCCCACCACCGGAATCCGGCGAAGGCATCCATATCCAAGGGGGTTCGCTATGAATCGTGCATTGTGTATTGCCGCGCTGGCCATTTCGCTGGGCGCGTGCAGCAGTCCGGCCCCGCAGGCCACCTCATCGCCCGCGCCAGACACCCAGAAGGTTGCCACCGCGCCGCCGCCGGAAAGCAAGCCTGACGCCAACGCCGTGAACCCCGATGCCATCCAGGCCTTGAAGGACATGGGTGGATACCTGCAGACGCTGAAGCAGTTCTCCGTCAAGATCGACCTCGATGGCGAACGCGTGCTTGAAGACGGCCAGAAACTGCAGCATTCGGCCAGTGCCCGCGTCGATGCCGATCGACCCGACAAGATGCGTGTGCAGATGCGAAGTGCACGGGCACAGCGTGACCTGTACTACGACGGGAAGAAGGTTGCGCTCTATTACCCGGAAAGCAACTACTACAGCACGGTCGACTCGAGCGACAACCTGAGCAACCTCGTGGTCAAACTGCGGGAGCGCTTCGGCATCGAGGTACCGGTTGACGACCTGTTCCTGTGGGGCACGCCGAATGCACCAACGAACGGCATCACATCCGCCATGGTCGCGGGACAGGACTTGATCGACGGCCAGCTGTGCGACCAGTACGCATTCCGTCAGGGCATGATCGACTGGCAGATCTGGATCGCCTCCGGTAACCAGCCACTGCCGCGAAAGATCGTGGTCACAAACCGGAGCGATGAAGCGCGGCCGCAATCCGTGACGTGGTTGACCTGGAACCTGAAGCCGAAGTTCACAGCTTCCACCTTCCATTTCACGCCGCCCAAGGGAGCGAAAGTCGCCGAGTTCGTCCCCCTCAAGAATCAATGAAGGAGCCACCAATGAAACACTCTCTCAATCAGGCGATCGTAGCGCTGCTGGGTGCAGTCATCGTGGTGGCAAGTGGATGGGCACCCGTTGCCGAAGCACGCGGCGGTGGCGGTGGTGGTGGATTTCACGGAGGCGGAGGTGGGGGCGGCGGTGGACGGGGTGGTGGTGGCGCGGCAATGAACGCGCAGGCAAACAGGCCGGCAGACGCACGCGCCAACAACGTCCGCAGCACCAGCGTGAACAGTGTCAACACCAACCGGAACGTCAACGTCAACACCAACCGGAACGTCAACGTCAACGTTGAAAACCACGGCGGTTGCTGCGGCGGCGGCTGGGACAACGACTATCACCCGGTGGCAACCGCGGCGGCAGTCACGGCGACCGTGGCGGTGACCTCTGCCGTCATCGGCTCCGTCGTACGGTCCGTTCCGCCAAGCTGTGCGCCAGTCAATTACGGCGGAATGGTCTACCAGCAGTGTGGCACCACGTGGTATCAACCGCAGGGATCACAGTACGTGGTGGTGAACGCGCCGTACTGATGGAAACCTGAGCAGTTGCTCCGCCGCATCGCATTCGCAGGCCGATGACGTTGCGGCTCGGTCCAAAGCGGAAACTGACGGCCGCATGAGCCGGTGCATGTCGCGGATCCCGCGACATGCAACGCAAGACGTTCATTCGAGGCGCTCGCCCCGGATGGTATGGATCTTCATGGTGACCCTGTGCAGCGACGGGTAGCCCTTCCGGGACCCGGTCCGGGAATCTGCCTTCCAGGACCGGTCCTTCTTTTCCCCACACCACGCGCGAATGCACTCACGTCTGGCCGCTGACATCGTCAAAAATTGACGACTCGAAATTTCCCGCGATATCGAAGGTTCTAAAGCGGCGCTCTCAAAGAATTCAACCCGAACCGAGGACGCAACTCTTATATTGAGTTGAATTGAATTACTCCCGTTCCGCTTGCAGGCTGCGCAACGCATGACCGCTTCTGCCTGCGACGCATGAGAAAGCACGCCTCGCGATGAAACCGGAAGCCGCCCTCAAATTCCAGCCATCGAGCCGCACCCTCGCACTGGAGCCTCGCCTGCTGTACGACGCCGCTGCTGGTGCCGCTGTCGAGCAGCAGCACTCGCAACAACAGGCCCAGCCAGACGCAGCCAGGACTGCCCCGACCGACGCACACGCCCCGGCGCCCGATAGTCATGCGGCAACCCAGCAGTTGCTGGTGATCGATGCCCGCATCAATGGCGCCAACGAACTTGCGCAAAGCGCCACGCCGGGAACGCGTGTCGTCGTGGTGGCTGCGGGCCAGGACGGCGTGGCGGCGATCCAGGCCGCGCTGGACCAACTCGGACAAGTCAGTTCGATCCAGATTCTCGGCCACGGCAATCCCGGCGAGATCACGCTGGGCACCAGCCAGCTCACCGCCGCATCCGCTGACACCAACCGCACCGCCGAGTGGGCGAGCCACCTGAGCGCGGGCGCGGACATTCTGCTTTACGGTTGCCGCAGTGGTGCGGGCGACAGCGGCGAAGCGCTGATCCAGCGCCTTGCCGCCGTAACGGGCGCCGACGTGGCCGCCTCGACCAATGACACAGGTTCGGCTGCCGCCGGCGGTGACTGGACGCTTGAAAAGAGCATCGGCCCGATCGAGAGCCACCTCGATATCAATGCCGACGAACTGGCCCACTACAACGGGCTGCTGGCCAATGCCAGCCCCACCACAACGCTCGGCAGCAGTGGCGAGACCATCTTGCTCGGGGGCACCGCCACTTTCGAGGCGACCTTTACCAACCCGTCCAGCCAGCCGGGCTATGCGCCCTATATCGACGTATTGCTGCCGGCCACGGGCTATGACGGCGACGACGGCGCGACATTCGTTTCGGCCACCTACCAGGGCATCGCACTCAACGCGCAAATCATCACATTCGGGGCGGACGGTACCGCCGTTCATCCGATCGCCAAGGACGCCAGCGGCAACCCGCTGATTCTTCGCGCCGCCGATTACGGTTACCGCGCCGGCGACCAGCTCGTCGTGCTGGAGTTGCCTTACGCCAGCTTCGGCAACGGCCAGCCCTCCGCCACGGTCGACCTCACGGTCAAGCTGAGCGAACTGGCCGATGCCAACCAGCCACACGTGATCAGTGTGCGTGGCGGCTTCCAGTACGGGAACGACGCGCTCGACAATCCGACGCAGGACCCGACGCTGATCGAAGCGTCATGGGACACGTACACCCTGGAATCGACGCCATTGGAGATCACCCAGACGGTCGACATGGTCGAAGGCGAGACCGTGACCGGGCAAAACTTCCCCCACTCGCTTACGGTCACGACCACGCCGGCTCCCGGCCAGACGCTGCACAATGTCCAAGTCACGCAGGACCTGCCCGACACGATTCGCGTGGAGAGCATCACGCCCGGCGCGGGCGGACTCGTGTTGTCGATCACGCTGGCGGACGGCACCGTCGTCACCGGCCAGACGGCGATTGCCAACGCCCTGGCAGGCGGCGCGTACCTGCGCTCGTACACAGTCGTGTATCCGACGCTGACGCAGGCAACAAACACGGTTGTGGGCTTCTACGTGGGCGATACGGACAGCACCGGCACACCGATCCTGGACCCGATCAGCGGCGCCAGCAAGACGATCATCGTGGGAGCGCCCCATGTATCGGCGGACTGGCAGCCACTCGATCCACGTGACGTGCCGCAGACGCCGCCGCCCTTCGTGGTCGTGACCGACGATGGCGACCCGGTCACCTTCACGGCCAAGTCGATCACGTTGCACAAGTCGGCCGCGCTGGCTAACGACACCGGCGTGGCGGGCGTGTCGCCTGGCGACACGCTGCAGTTCCGCTACGACATCGCAGTATCCGACTACTTCGCGTTCGGTCAGACCCTGCTGCACAACGGCCAGCTAACCGTCACCGATCACCTCGGCGACGGCATGACGTTCAGCGGCACGCCGGTGATCACCTTCCGCCAGAACGGTGTCACCTATACCGTGCCCCTGGTCTACACCATTGGCGCCAAGGGACCCGGTGGAACGACCATCACCTTCGACCTTGCCACGTCGATCCGAAACGCGGGGCTGCCCATTGCAATCCTGGCCGGCGACCTTTCTGGCGACAGCACGCTCCAGTCGGGAACCATCGCCACGGTAATTTACAACGCCGTGATCGACGAGGCCTACCAGACCACCTATCCGCAGAGCGAGATCAACGAGGGCGACAGCCTTGGCAACAACGCCCTGATCACCGGCACGGTGGTGATCGGGCCGTTCAACCTCGGCGGCACCGATACCGACGACTCGCAGACCACGGTCACCGTTCCCACCAGCCAGGTCGACGTTGCCGTCACGCAGATCAACGGCAACACGCCGCCGGCCAGCTACGACCTGCATCCGGGCGATACCGTGACGTTCCGGCTCAGCTATGACCTCGTGACTGGCGATTACGAGAACTTCAAGCTCTCGGCATTCCTGCCGCTGCCGCTGTTCGACGCCGCCGTGGCCTGGAGCAACGGCACCGGCATCAATCAATGGAGCTATGGCAGCGGCGACACCCACCCGGGTAGCGTGCTGAGCGTAAGCGCTGGCGCGGGCAATTCCGTCGTCTTCAACTTCGGCAACTTCATCCTGAGTGGCAGCGCGGCCGGGCAGAACCGCATCGAGCTGGTATTCACCATACGCGTGAGCGACCAGCCGTTTGCCGACCAGCGTTCGATCAGCGTGGTGGGGCAATCGAGCCAGACCACCACGATCACCCAGCAGGTGCTGGTCAGTACGGATGTCGAGGAAGTGCATTCGGTGGCCGAACCCGTGCTCAGCATCAAGCACGGCGTCGTGTCGAGTACTCATGGCACCGTTACGGGCACCACCGGTACCTGGGCAGCCGCTGGCAGCGCTGGCGCGGCCTTCACACAACCCATGACCGATATCAACGCAGTGGAAGGCACCGTCACCGGCATTGACGCCGGCGACGTAGTCCGTCTGGCCACGGCGATAGAGAACACCGGCGGTGGCGGCGCCTACGACGTCGTCACCACGCTGACGCTGCCGCCCAACCTGACACTCCTGAACGGCAGCCTTGCGGCAGCAAACCTGCGCATCAGCCGCGGCGACGGCACGCTGCTGCAGGCTGGCGTCGATTACTCGGTATCGGGCAACACCATCACCTTCCTCGATGCCGGCAACCAGGCCACGTTCCTGTCCGGCCGCCCCGGCAGCGCCAATGACGTCGCCGGCACGAACATGGTGATCATCACCTATGACACCGTGGTAGCCCAGTCGGTGCTGGCCGGACAAAACCTGCAGACGGTAGCCGCGTTGACCAACTACGCGAGCATCAATGGCGGGACCGATTTCACGCCCACCGATCTGACCGACACCGCGGATGAACTGGCTGCATTGCCGGTGGTCACGAAGGTTTTCGCTGGTGGCGGCAGCACACCGGCGGAAAGCGATTCCAGCGCCAGCCACACCACCGGCGCCAATCTGGTGATCGGCGAAAGCATGCTGTACGACATCGTGGTGACGCTGCCGGAGGGCTCGACGCAGAACCTTCGCCTGACCGATATCGTGCCCGACGGCCTGACGCTCGACACCAGCTTTGGCAACGGCGGCTATCAACTCATCATCACGCGGGCCGGAAGCGCCGCGCTTGCCGCCGACTTTGCCGGATCGGTCAACGTGGCCAGCATCAGCCCCGTCGGTGGGGCGGCCGGCGCGGACGGCACCGACATGCAGCTGACGTTCAGCGCCAGCTCGGCCATTGGCGACAACAACACTGCCAACAACAGCTTCGTCATCCGCGTGCGGCTGGTGGCCAGCAACGTAATCGGCAACCAGGCCGGACGGCAGCTCGCCAACAACGCCGCCATCACGTTCACCGATCCGGACGGCGACGTGCCCAATGGCGCCACCGGCGTGGTTCGCGGAATCGCACTCACCGGCACGCAGCCCACGGTAACGATTGTCGAGCCGACGCTGACCGTCAGGCAGGACGTCACTTCCACTGGCACGATCGCCGGTGTGGACCGCGGCGACCAGATGACCTACACCATCACGTTGAGGAACGGCACATCGTCCAGCGACTTCAACGCCTACGACGTGTGGTTCGTCGATAACCTGCCCGAAGAACTCATCAATGTGCAGATCACCGGCGTCACGCTGTCGGGCGGCGCAACGATCTCTGGGCCCGGCGACTTCGTGATCGTCAATGGCGTGCTGCAAAGCGCGCCAGGCACCAAGCTCGACATTCCGCGCGGCGGCGCCGTCGCCATCCAGTTCACCGGCACGCTGAGCATTCTCACAGGCCTGTCCGGCACGGTGGACAACCAGGTCAATGTCACGTGGACCAGCCTGGACGGCGCCAACACCGGCGAGCGCACCGGCACGGATGGCGTGCTCAACAGCGGCGTCCTCAACGACTATCAGATCAACAACGTCAATGCCACGCGCGTGGCAGCCGGCTCTTCCATCAGCCACGTCGGTGGCGACCCCGATACTCCGCTCGGCCCCACCGTGGTCGATCAGGAAGACGTGGCCGTGGGTGAGATCATTCACTACCGGGTGGCATTCGTGGTACCGGAAGGCGTCGTGCTGGACGGCTCGGTACAGATCTACCTGCCTGAAGGGCTGACGTTTCTCAACGACGGTTCCGCCGCCATCAGCTTTATCTCCGACCCGAACAGCAGCGGCACGCCCGGCCTGACGACCACGCTGGGCAACCTGGCCGTCGGCGGCACCCTCTATCTCAATGGCGGCGTCACCAGCTCGGGCCAGACCTTGTTGCAGGCGGATCTCGGTGGCCAGCTACGGGCCCAGGGCATCGTCAACACGTCGCTGATCGACACCTCGAACGGGCGCGTGATCGTCCTGCCACTGGGTTCGCTCGTGAACCTGAACCAGGACCCCGACTTCGAGGGCTTCTACTTCGAGTTCAACGTGCGCGTGGACAACACGGCGAATGTGGCCGCCGGCGCGCTGCTTCCGGTGCACGCCGACTTCCTGAGCGAAGGCCAGCTGCGCACCAGCACCGCACAGGTGGTCGAGCGCGTGGTGGAGCCGCGTATCGTCGATCTGGACAAGTCCGTCGTGGCTTTCGATCCCGGCGTTGGCAGCGCATTCGGCCAGGCCACCTACAGCGTCAGTTTCAGCAACTCCGGCACAACCGCCGCGCACGACGTGGTACTGACCGACAGCCTGCCGCCCGGCGGCCAGGCGCTCACGGTGCAAGGCGTTGTTGTGAATGGTGTGACATACAGTCCTGGCGCCCTGCCCCCGGGATTCACACTGACCAACACCGGCACCCAGGTCACGCTGAACATCGACTATATGCCCCAGGGTGGCAAGGTTTCGCTGATCTACTCGGCGAGCCTGCCGAACAATACACTTCTGGCCGATACGGCGGCTACCGTTACCTATACCAGCCTGTCGAACGCCTTCACCACGTTCGGCGGCTCGAACGTCGGGCCGGCAGGCAGTGCCACCGGAGAGCGCACCGGCAGCCTGGTGGGGCCCAACAACTACCAGGACAGCGATGCGGCCGGCGTGAGCTATGTATCGGGCACGCTCTGGAACGATACGGATTCCGCTACGAGCAGCTCGGCGCCGGACGGCCCAGCCATTGCGGGGCAAACCGTCACGCTCACCTGGGGCGGTGCGGACAACAACCTCGACACCACGGCCGACAACCAGACCTGGACCACGACCACCGACGCCAACGGCTTCTACAGTTTCGGCGTCCTGGGGCGCGGTGTATTCCGGATCGACGCGCCACCGACCATCGTGCTGGCAACGCCCACCGGCACCGTGAATGCCCGCATCGACAGCGATCCCTCCAGCCCGCTCGCGCGCGTGCAGTTCTCGGGCGGTGACAGTGGCGCGGCGGTGGCCGGCAACGTCGGTTACGTGGAGCGCAACGACCCGCCGATCAACATCCTGCCGGCTTCGCCATCGACCCTCGAAGATAACGCGCTGCCTATCGTGGGCCTTGCGGTCAGCGACCCCGACGCCGGCAACGGCATTATCCGGGTCACCCTGAGCGTGCTGCACGGCACACTGACGCTCACCCCCGGGGCCACGACGGTCGTCGCTGGCGCGCTGGGCACGGCCACGTTCACGCTGGAGGGCAGCCAGACCGATATCAGCGCGGCACTCGCCACGCTGCTCTACACGCCCTCGCTGAACTACAACGGCAACGAAACGCTGACCATCCGCACCGACGACCTTGGCCAGCGCGGCGATGCCAATGGAGACGGCATCCCGTTCGATCCGGTGCTGGACAACCTCACCGCCATCAATACCCTGACCATCACGGTCATTCCGGTGAATGACCCACCGCAGGCCAATCCGGATACCGCATTTGCAACCGAGGCTGGCGGCACCGCCAACGGCACGCCAGGCGTCAACCCGTCCGGCAACGTGCTCACCAACGACACCGACGTGGACATTGCCACAAATGGCGATGTGCTGAAGGTCGAGCGCATCGCCTTCGGGGCAAACAGTTCGGCGGTAACGAGTACGGCATCGACCGTGATTGCCGGTCTCTTCGGCACCCTGCGCATCGGCGCAAACGGCGCTTTCCAGTACGTGGTGGACAACAACAACGCCACGGTGCAGGCGCTGCGACTGTCGACCGACACGCTGACCGAGGTCTTCACCTACACCATCAGCGACCTTGCCGGTGTCCAGAGCACCACCACGCTGACCGTGACCATCCGTGGCGCCAATGATGCGCCGGTGGCCGGCGACGATACCGGCGACGCCACCGAGGCGGGTGGTGCGGCCAATGGCACGCCCGGTTCCGACGCCAGCGGCAACGTGCTGCTCAACGATGGCGATATCGATTCCGGAGACAGCCTCACGGTGACCCGGGTGCGCACCGGCACCGAGGCGGCGGGCGGCCCGGCTTCCGTGGTTCCCCCGGGCACCACGTCCACGAACGGCGGGCTGCCCATCGTCGGTCTGTACGGCACCCTGGTGATTGGCGCCGATGGCAGCTACGTCTATCGCATCGACAACAACAATGCGCAGGTGCAGGCGCTGAATGTGGGCGACACGCTTCAAGAAGTGTTCACTTACGCAGTGACCGATGCGGGCGGTCTGAACGACACCGCCGCACTGACCATCACGATCCACGGCGCGAACGACAATCCCGTGGCGGTCGACAACGAGGCCCAGGGCTACACCGCGCGCCAACCGACGGCCAGCAACCCGGCGGGCGGCACACCGATCAACCCGGCTGGCAATGTCATCACCGACGAGCACGACCCCGCATCCATTGGCCAGGTGGACAGCGATGTCGACGATCCCGTCTCCAGCCTGGTGGTAAGCCAGATCCGCTCAGCTGGCGGCAGCGACACCCCGGTGAGCGCCGGTGGCACGACCCTGCCCGCCACTTACGGCACGCTGGTGATCCACGCCGACGGCAGCTACACGTACCTGATCGACAACACCAATGCCGCGCTGATCGCCCTCGGCCCCAACGACACGGTGACCGACAGCTTCGTCTACACACTGCTGGACCCGCACGGCGGAACGTCGACCGCCAACCTGAACATCATTATTCACGGTGTCAACGATGCGCCAGTGGCACTGGACGTCACGGCCACCGCGAAGGAAGCCGGTGGCGTCAATAACACCACGCCGGGCACCAAAGCAACCGGCGACGCCACCGTCAACGACATCGATCCGGATGGCGACGCGATCTCGGTAATCAAGATCGCATTCGGCAGCACAACGCTGGATATTCCCGTCGGTGGTTCGATCGACATCACCGGCGCCTACGGCACGCTGAACATCAACGACCATGGCGTTTTCACCTACACGGTCAATGACAGCCTGACCGCTGTCCAGGCACTGCGGCGCAGCACCGATGTGCTGATCGACACGTTCACATACACGGACAGCGACGGCACCCTGACCGCTCAGGCCCATATCCGGATTCGCATCACCGGGCAGAACGACAATCCGATCGGCGTCGACGACAATGCGGTCGCCCGCGAAGCGGGTGGCATCAACAACAACACACCCGGCGTCAATCCCTCCGACAACGTGCTGACCAACGACACCGACGTTGATCAGTATGGCGAAACCAAGACCGTGGCCGGCGTGCGCGCTGGTGACAAGAGCGCGGGTGCCGTGGCCGATAGCGGCTCGAACTTCATGCTGGTGACAGGCCAGTACGGCACCCTGCTGATACGCGCGGACGGCACCTACGTCTACCTGGTGGACAACAGCAATCCGACCGTCGACGCATTGAACGCCGGCCAGTCGATCCAGGATGTCTTTACCTACAAGGTGCGGGATGCCGCTGGCGCGACCGATCTGGCGCAACTCACCATCACCATCAACGGCGCCAACGACGCACCTGTTGCGGCCAGCCAGCGCGCCGATGCCATCGAGGCCGGTGGTACGCTGAACGGTACGCCGGGCGTGGACCCCGGCGGCAACCTGCTGCTGGGTCTGTACGATCCCGATACGGGCGACACCGCCGCAGTCACCGCGTTCCGCACTGGCGCCGTCAACGACAACGGCGGCACGGTGGGCACGCTCGGCACCTACCTGCAAGGGCGTTATGGCGTCTTGTTGGTGAATGCCGACGGCACCTACCAGTACGTGGTGGACAACAACAACCCGGTGGTGGAACGGCTGCGCACCAACTTCGATACGCTGACCGACGTCTTCACCTTCACGGTCACGGATGCCGGCGGTCTGAGCAACGCCGCCGAGCTGCACGTCACCATCCACGGGCGCGACGACGCGCCGGTCGCCAAGCCGGACACGGGTGAGGCAATCGAAGCAGGCGGCACGTTCAACGGCACGCCCGGCAAGCCAGCCACGGGCAACGTGCTGATCAACGACGCCGATGTGGACGCGGGCGACACCAAGGCCGTCAGCGCCTTCCAGACTGCGGCAGGTGTCGGGGGTACCGTGGGTGCAAGCCTGACCGGGCTGTATGGCTCGCTCACACTGTCGGCCAATGGCGACTACGTCTACAACATCAACGATGCGCTGACCGCCGTGCAGGCCCTGAAACCGGGCGACACGCTGACCGAGACGTTCACCTACACCGTACGCGATACGGCCGGGCTGACCAGTACCGCCACGCTGACGATCAACATCCGGGGGCGATACGACGCACCCGTTGCCGTTGACGATGCCGCGGGCGCCACCCCTGCCACCTCCGATACCCCACCAGTGGACGCCACGGGCAACGTGGTGACCAACGACAAGGATGTGGACGCCAACGATAGCCGGACCGTCACCGGCATCCGATCCGGCGCCGAAAGCACCGGCGCGACGCTGCAGGACATGTCGGGCAAGGTGCGTATCAACGGTCTCTACGGCTGGCTCGACATTGATCCGACCGGGCAGTTCCAGTACCACGCCGACGAAACCAATACCATCGTGGCGGCACTGGCGCCGGGACAAACGCTGGTGGAGCGCTTCACCTACCGCCTGGCGGACGGCGGCGGCCTGACCGACACCGCCGAGTTGGCCATCACGATCCACGGCATCAACGACCGGCCGGTCGCCTCCGACGTGATCACGCTGGCGCGCGAGGCAGGCGGCGTGGCCAATGGCACGGTGGGACGCAACCCGAGCGGCGTCGCCACCTTCAACGACGTCGACCCGGAAGGTGGGCCCCTGACCATCGTCGCCCTGCGTACCGGGACCGAGAACGGCAAAGGGACCAGCGGCATCGTGGGCGTCCCGCTGCGCGGGCAGTATGGCACCCTGGTGATGGGTGCGGACGGTCGCTTTACCTATACCGTCGATAACAACCTGCCCGAAATCCAGGCGCTGCGGATGTTGCTCGACGGGCTGGTAGACACCTTCACCTACACGGTCAGCGACGACCACGGCGCCACGGATCAGGCCACGCTGCGCGTACTGATCCTTGGCCAGAACGACAACCCGGTGGCGCATGACGATGCCGGCAACGCCATCGAAGCCGGTGGCCAACACAACGCCACGCCAGGCGCGGATGCCACGGGCAATGTGCTCGACAACGACACCGATGTCGACCAGTATGGCGAGACCAAGGCCGTCACCGCCATCAATGGCCCGCTTGGCGCGGGCGCGGTGGCGGGTACCACGGCGGGCCGCTACGGCACGCTGACGGTACAGGCCGATGGCAGCTACCGGTACGTGATCGATAACGACAACGCCGCGGTGCAGGCGTTGCGCACGTCGGACGAAACGCTGACGGAGACCTTCGTCTACGTAGTGGCCGACCGCGCGGGCGCCACGGCCACGGCAACGCTGACCATCACGATTCACGGCCAGAACGACGCACCCGTGGCGCGTGACGACAGCAACAACGTCGACAATATCCACGGGCAGCCGATCACCAGCGGCAACGTGCTGCCGAACGACGCCGACGTCGACACCGGCGACCAGCTCACCGTGGTTGGCATCCGGCCCGGCGCGAAGGACGCGGGCGGCGCATCAACGCCGCCCGGCACGCGCATTGCCGGAAGCTACGGCTACCTGCAGATCAATGCCGACGGCAGCTATACCTACGAAATCGACCTGACCAATCCGGCCGTGCAGGCCGCGGCCGGGCGCGGCAGCATCCTCAAGGATGTCTTCACCTACACGATCGCCGACCGCGCGGGCGCGACGGATTCTGCGCAACTGGTCATCTCGCTCAATATCGACGCGCCTTACGTGCCGCCGCCAAGCCCCGGCGACCACGAGTACTTCCTGCACGACGAATGGCACCGGGACCGGTTCGGCACCACCCTCGGCGTCGATCCGGTGGTGTACGTCACGCCCGAGGTGCGGAGCATCTTCCCAGTTCACCAGCGCAACGACAGCCTGCTGCGCGGCGAGAACCTGGACATGGTGACGCCGCCGCATATCCAGTCGCCCTCGCTGGCAGCAGGTCTCGGGATGACGTCGGGAGAGTTCCTGCGGCCCGCGTTGCTGCAACTCGAAGCGATCGTGCAGTTCGAAGCGGAACGCACGGCCGGGCGGCACGGCATCGTGTCGCTGTCCGCCGATGGGCTGCTGCGCGATCCGTCGGTCTTCGCGCTCAAGGGCATCGAGGCCCGCCCCGAGAAGGTCGCCCCTTCGGACGGCAAGCATGACAAGCGCGGCAAGGCCACGAAACCGCACCCGGGCCGCCATGCCTCGCCACTCACGGAACCTGCGCGCCCCGCAGCCTCCTTCACCGATCAAATCCGCCAACTGGCGTCGCGGCCCAGCACGGTGGCCGCCCTGTCCCACGCCAACAACAGCACCAACGAAGATGCGAAAAAGTAGCCAGCCCCTAGCCATCGCACTTGCTGCCACGCTGCTGACCACCGCCTGCTCCACAGCGCCTAGCGTGCCCCAGCCCTACTCGAAGGAGGAAGTACGCCAGCGCGTGGAAGAAGACCGGCGCGGCATGTACAGCGACCAGGAACCCGTCACCCGCCCGATCACGTTCTACGAAGCCGCCGCGCGCGCGCTCAAGTACAACCTCGACTATCGCCTCAAGCTGATGGAGAGCACGTTGTCGCGGCAGCTTGTGGACGTGACCAAGCACGACATGCTGCCGAAGCTCGTGGCATCCGCTGGCTACACGCATCGGTCGAACGACTCGGGAGGTGTCTCGGTGGGGATCCAGGACGGTCAGATCAGCCTGCGGCCCTCCACTTCCGAACAGCGTTACCACCGTCTGGCCGATCTCGACCTGACGTGGAGCACGCTGGATTTCCTGGTGGCCTACGAACGGACCCAGCAAAAGGCCGATCAGGTGCTGATGGCCGAGGAGCGCCGTCGCAAGGTCGTGCAGAACGTGCTGCAGGATGTCCGCAATGCCTACTGGCGCGCGCTTGGCGCGCAACGTCTGATCGGCCAGGTCGACGCATTGCTGAACAAGGTTCGCCAGGGTCTGAAGGCCGCGCAGGAAGCCGACGAAAAGGGCCTGCTGCCGCGCCAGCAGGCGCTGGCCTATCAGCGCGCGCTGCTCGATGCCGTCAGCCTGCTGTCAGCGCGGCGTCAGGACCTGGAACTGGCGCGCGCGGAACTGGCCGCCCTGATGTCGCTGCCGCCGGACCAGCCTTTCACGCTTGCCGACGAGGCCGAGCAGCGCATGCCGAACGATCGGTTTGACGTCGCCGGGTTGGAACAGATGGCGCTCGAAAGCCGGCCGGAGATCATGGAAGAGTGGTACCGCAAGCGCGTCACCGACAACGACATCAAGATCGCCAAGGCCGAACTGTGGCCCAGCCTGTCCGTCGACCTGGGCGGCCACTACGACTCGAACGCCTACCTCTACAACAACGCGTGGTCCGCTATCGGCCTGCGCCTGTCGTACAACATCTTCAACCTGCTCAAGATCCCCGTGCTCAACGAGGCGCAGGACAGCCAGAACAAGGTAGGCGACCTGCGCCGCATGTCGCTGTCCATGGCCGTGCTCACGCAGGTGCGCGTGGCGCTGCAACGCTACCACCTGGCACTCGAGCAGCTCGATTTCGCCGAGGAAAGCCTGCAGGTTGACAACCGCCTGCGCAGATTCGCCGAGGCCAGCGCCCAGGTATCGGCCGACTCGAGACTCGAGTTCATCCGTGCCGATGCGCGCATGTTGCTGGCGCAATACCAGCGCTACGCCGCCTACTCGGAGGCGCAGGCCGCCTGGGGACGTCTCTACAACTCGGTTGGCCTCGACGTCATGCCGGACGCGATCGCCAGCCATGACGTCCCGACCCTCGCATCGGAGATCGAACAGACCATGCAGGGCTGGCAACAGAAGCTCTACCCAAGCGCCGTCGATAGCAAATCATGAGCAACGCATCATCTCGCTTTTCGTTCCGTCTTTCCGGTCTTTCCGGTCTTTCCGGTCTTTCCAGGCTTGCTGGTCTCGCCGTTGTCTCGGCCGCCCTGTTCCCAGGCGTAGCAGTCGGCGCCAACGATCTGTGGCCGCCCAGCCGGGCCGTCGACCCCGGCGCCATTCGGGTGCTGCTCAGCGCGGACCCCGAAACAACGATGGCCGCCACGATGAATGGCACGGTCCAGAGCCTGGGCGTCACCCTCGGTCAGACCATTACCAAAGGACGGCCGCTGGTGCAGATGGACTGCGCCGAGCCGCGCGCGCGGCTGGGCATGGCCGATGCCGAACTGGCCGGCGCGCGCGAAACGCTCACGGCCAAGTCCGCGCTGCGCAAGCTCGACGCAGTGGGCGACATGGAGCTCAACCTCGCCAAGTCAGCCGCCGACCGGGCCTCCGCCGCTGTAGCACTGGCGCGCACACAGGTGGCCTACTGCACGGTAGCCGCGCCGTTCTCGGGCAGGGTGGCCCGCGTCTATGTGCGTCCGCATGAAAGCGTCAACGCCGGCGCGCCGCTGCTCGACCTGGTCAGCGATGGACCGCTCAAGTTGCGCCTGAACGTGCCATCGCGGATGCTGCGCGACCTGCGCATTGGCAGCCAGTTCAACGTCAACGTCACCGAGACAGGCAAAAGCTACACGGCCAAGGTGTCGGCCATCAACGCCAGGGTGGATGCCGTGGCCCAGTCGATCGAGATCGAGGGTCGCCTGACGGCGCCAGCGGCGGAGCTGCTGCCTGGCATGAGCGGCGTGGCCCAGTTCCAGCAGACGAAGTAACGCCCATGCAGATGCCGACGCAAAGCGATGTCGTGCTGTTGCTGCAGCTTGCCGAACTGGAAAGCCTGGCACGCCAGGCGGACAGCGTGCAACAGCTCAGCTTCCACATTGCCAATGACGCCCATCCGCTGCTGCGCTATCGCCAGGCGCTGGTGTTCGATGTCAGACCGCCAGCGTGGCACCTGTTCAATATCTCGGGGCTCGTGTCGATCGACGAGCAGTCCCCTTACGTGGTGTGGCTCGGGCATGCGCGCAAGTGGCTACGCGAGCGGCTGGAGGCCGGCGAGCCGCAGTGGATCACGCAGGAGGATGCCGCCCTCGCCAGCGATGTCGTGCGTAGCGGCTGGGAGGAATGGTGGCCGAATGGCGCATGGGCGCTGCCACTGCGCAGTCGCGCGGGACAGGTGCAGGGCTGGGTGGTGTTCCTGCTCGACGAAGTGCCCGGCGCGGGCGCTGGCATCGCCATGTCGCGGCTTACGCAGGCCTGGGGCTATCACTGGGAGATGCTGGCTCGCCGCGAGCGCGATGTCTCCTGGCTGTGGGGCAGTCGAACGCGCCGTATTGCGATCGCGGCTGCGGTGCTGATTCTGCTGATGCCGGTGCGGCAAAGCGCGCTGGCACCAGCCGAAGTGACGTCGCTGGACCTGCAGATGGTGAGCGCGCCCATCGAAGGCGTGGTCAAGGAAGTGCATGTGCGGCCCAACCAGACAGTCAAAGCCGGTCAGCCGCTCTTTTCGCTCGACGACACCACGCTCAGCCATCGCCTGGCGGTGGCCTCGCAGGCCGTGGCGGTAGCCGACGCGGAACTGCTGGCAGCGCGGCAGAACGCTTTCCGCAGCGACGACAGCAAGGCGCAGCTGACCACCTTGCAGAGCCGTGCCGAAGAACGCCGGGCCGAGCTGGAATCGATCCGTTCGCAGTTGCAGCGCCAGACCGTCGTGGCGCCGCGCGACGGTGTCGCGGTGTTCGCCGATATCAACGACTGGCTCGGCAAGCCGGTGGTGACCGGCGAGCGCATCATGCAACTGGCCAATCCGGATCGGCCGGCCATGCTGATCCACCTGCCGGTGGCCGATGCGCTCACGCTCGACGTGGGCGCGCCGGTCAGCCTGTTCCTCACGGTGCGCCCGCTGCAACCGCTCTCCGGCAAGCTGATCGAAACCAGTTACCAGGCGGCGCTCACGCCCGACGGCGTGCCGAGCTACCGGCTGCGTGCCGATATCGAGAACGGCGATCCGCAACACGCCCGCATCGGCCTGAAGGGAACCGCGCGCATCAAGGGCGGCTGGTCGGTACTGGCTTACGAGATCCTGCGCCGGCCGCTGGCGACCTTGCGCGCGTGGACGGGCATCTGACATGCAGGCCAGCCCCGACGAACTGCCGCTGCCGCTGCTGCGAGAGGACTTGCGCCTGTTCCCCGGCGCCCCGCATACCGACGGCAGCCCGGCGTGGATCATCGAAGACCCCGTACGCAACCGCCATTTCCGGATCGGCTGGCTCGAGTTCGAATGCCTGCAGCGCTGGCACATGACGCCGCGCGCCATCGCGGAGCAGGTGCGCGCCAGCACGCCGCTCGAGGCGCAAAGCGAGCAGGTGCTCGGCTTTGCCGCATTCCTGCAGGGCAATGCGCTGCTGCGGCCATCGCCCGGACGCAGCCAGGAGATGGCCACCACCCGCCAGCCACGCGAATGGCTGAGCTGGCGCTGGTGGCTGCACCATTACCTGTTTTTCCGCATTCCGCTGTTGCGGCCGACCTACCGCATTCAGTCGCTGTACCGGCATCTGCAGTGGCTGTTCCAGCCGGCCACGGCGTGGATCGTACTGGGGCTCACATTGCTGGGGGTCGTGCTGACCTTGCGGCAATGGGACACCTTCCGGCATACGCTGTTCGAATCGATCTCGCTGGAAGGCGCGGTGGGCTTCGCATGCGCCGTGGTCGTTGCCAAGACGCTGCATGAACTCGGTCATGCGCTGGTCGCGACCCACTTCGGTGTCAGAGTGGGACACATGGGCGTGGCGTTTCTCGTGATGTGGCCCATGCTCTATACGGACACCAGCGAGTCCTGGCGGCTGACCAACGCGCGGCAGCGGCTAGCCATTGCCAGCGCTGGCATCGTCACCGAACTGATCATTGGCGGTCTGGCCACGCTGGGCTGGGCGCTGCTGGCGCCCGGCCCATTGCGCCAGGCGTGCTTCTACCTGGCCACCACCAGCTGGGTGCTGTCGCTGGCGCTCAATGCCAGCCCGTTCATGCGTTTCGATGGCTACTTCATTCTGTCCGATCTGCTCGACCTGCCGAACCTGCACGAGCGGGCGGGCGCGCTGGCGCGCACGGCGCTGCGGCGTCTGCTGCTGGGCTGGCCAGACCCGTGGCCAGAGCCACTGCCCGCGACGCTTCGCAACCGGCTGATCGCCTTTGCCTGGGTCACGTGGTGCTACCGGCTGACCGTATTCCTCGGCATCGCACTGGTGGTCTATCACCTCTTCTTCAAGGCGTTGGGCGTTGCGCTCTTTCTGGTCGAAATCGTGTTCTTTATCGCGCTGCCGTGCTGGCGGGAGCTCCGCGTGTGGTTCCGGCGGCGGGCGGAGACCACGCGCCCGCGCCGCCGGTTGCTGTGGGGCGCGCTGGCCGCGCTGCTGATCGTGCTGGCGATTCCCTGGCCAACCGGCGTGCGGGCGCCGGCGCTCGCGCACAGCGCGCGCCAATGGACCGCATACGCACCGGCGCCAGCGCAACTGGTATCCACCACGCCCCCGGGCCACGTGCGCGCCGGCAGTGCCCTGATCCAATTGCGCCAGCCGGAACTTGTGAGCGAGGCAATGGCGGCGCAGGCCAGCATCAATGGCAACGATGCGCGGCTGACGGGCCTGCTCGAACTGCACCGTGGTATCGAGCAACAAGCCGCCACGCTCGAAGAACTGCAGCAGAGTCTGGCGCGCGCGCGCGCCGTCCACGCGGAAGAACGCCGACTGCTGCTTGCGGCGCCGTTCGATGGCGCATGGGTGGACGTACCGGATGACATTCGCGCCGATACCTGGGTGGGCTCCAAACAGGTACTGGGCCGGCTGATCGACCCGGCGCACTGGATGGTGGATGCCTTCGTCGACGAAAGCGATGTGCAGTATCTGCGCATTGGGGCCCGCGCCTGCTTCTTCCCCGATGCGCGTCCGGCTCGCCACTGCGGCGTGATACGGGCCATCGCGCCGTCGCGCAGCGCGCAGATTCCGGCGGCGCAACTCACCACACCCCACGGCGGGCCCATCGCCGCCGTCGACAAGCAAGGCGCGCTGATTCCGGACGCCGCACTCTATCTCGTCCAGATCGACCTGGCCGCGCCGCCGCCATCACTGGTCGAGCTGCGCGGCAACGTTCTTCTGGCCGGCGAGCCTCGCAGCCGACTGGCGGACTGGATGCGTAACATCTACAGCGTCGTGATTCGCGAGAGTGGGTTCTAGGTGCCGGGGACCAAGGCGGCGCCGAAAATTGCGAAGGTGGCGAACACGGTGCGACGTCCCGCTCAACGCCGGGATGCGTTCTCCGCCGAGATCCAGTTCAGGAACAGGTCCCGTGCCGGGTGCAGGTAGTCGCCAATCGGCTGCGTGCGGCCGTTGGCGTACCAGTGACAGTACGCGCCGTGGAAGATGGCCACCAGCAGGCGGGCGGCGTCGGGAGAAAGCGGGCGCTCTGGCGTGCCCAACGCCTCTACCAGCACGCGGACATGGCCGTTCCACCCTTCGCGGATATGTTCGCGCACGGACTGGGGGGTGTTGGCGGAGAACAGCAGCGCCATCACCACCCCCTTGGTTTCCGGATTGCGCGTGAAATAGTCGGCCACCCGGTCAAAGATCTCGTCGACGCGCTCGGCCAGCGGCCTTCCCTCCAGATCGTCGGGACGCAGCGCAAGCTCGATTTCCTGGAACAGACTGATCGCCGCCTCGGCAAGCAGCATTTCCTTGCTGCCGAAATGCCAAAGCAGGCTGCTCTTGGCCACGCCGACCTGGGCAGAGATCTGATCGAGCGTCACTTCGCTATAGCCGTGCTCGGAAATCAATGACTTCGTGAGCGCAATGACGCGATTGCGGGTCTCGAGGCCCCGGCGGTATTTCGTTGTCCCATTCGGCATGGCGACAACGTCGCCCGTCTCGTTTGCACTCATCGACTTCACCCATTCAGCTTGCCGCAAATTGTAGCAGCGGCGTCATATCGGTCCTCCGGACTTGCCCTAGGTTTCCCCTTCCTGGCTTGACACCGATCCGCCCCAACTCCGACACTTCAAATTGTACTGACTGTTCAGTTTATTTTTAAGGGGTTTCTAGTGCCCGATACTCCACAAACAACGAGAGAATCCACGTGTGACGGGATGGAGCGTCTGTTCCAGGCGCAGCGGTCAGCCTTTGCCGCCGCGCCCTACCCGGCGCTGGCCGACAGAAAGCAGGGCCTGCGGCGCTTGCGCGATGCAGTTCGCAAGCACGCCGACAGCCTGGCGCAGGCGGCGGACCGGGACTTCGGCGGACGCGCCCATGCCGAGACGATGATGGTCGACGTGCTGCCGTCCGTGCTGCACATCAACCACCTGCTTGGCGGGCTACGCCGGTGGATGCGACCGTCGCGCAGGAGTGTCGAACTGTTGTTCCTCGGGAACAGCGCCAAGGTGGTGTATCAACCCAAGGGCGTGGTTGGCATCGTGGTGCCCTGGAACTTCCCCGTCTATCTGGCGCTCGGGCCACTGGCCACCGCGCTGGCGGCAGGCAACCGATGCCTGATCAAGACCTCGGAGTTCGCGCCCCGGACCTCTGCCGCGCTGCGCGCCTTGCTTGCTGAGGCGTTCACCGAGGACGAAGTCGCCATCGTCGAGGGCGACGCCGACGTGGCACGCCAGTTCACCGGCCTACCGTTCGATCATCTGGTGTTCACGGGTTCGCCCGAGGTCGGCCGCCACGTGATGCGTGCCGCCGCCGAACACCTGACGCCCGTCACGCTCGAACTCGGTGGCAAGTCGCCTGCCATCGTGTCGTCCAGCGCGAACCTTGCAAACGCGGCACGGCGCATCGCCCACGGCAAGACAGTCAACGCCGGTCAGATCTGCGTGGCGCCTGACTACGCCCTGGTGCCAGAGGCGCTCGCCGCCCGTTTTGCCACGGAAGTGCTGAACGCATCCGCAGCGCTGTTCCCGGCGGATCGCGACGACTACGCAAGCATCATTCATGACCGCGCCCACCAGCGCATGAACGATCTGCTCGATGACGCGCGTACCCACGGCGCACAGGTCATGCGCGCGGCCATGCCCGAGGATGGACGCCGCCTGCCGCTTCACGTGGTACTCGGCGTAACGCCCCGGATGCGCATCGCGCGCGAAGAAATCTTCGGCCCGATCCTGCCGGTCTTCACCTATCGCGCATTCGAGGACGTCGTGACGCACATACGCGGCGGCACGCGCCCGCTCGCCATGTACTACTTCGGCGACGACAAGGCCGAATCCACCACCCTGCTGCAACGCACGCACGCGGGCGGCGTCACGCTGAACGACTGGGGCTGGCACGTGCTGAATCACGATCTGCCGTTCGGTGGCACCGGCACGTCCGGCATGGGCAACTATCACGGCGCCGAGGGCTTCCGCGAGCTATCGCACGCCAAGGCCGTGTTCTCCGAGCGGAAGTGGTTCCCGATCGAATTGTTTCATCCGCCCTACGGCACGTTCATCCAGCGCCTGACGCTGCGGATGTTCCTGGGGCGGCCCACCGCAGCGCCCCCCGTGCAAACCGAAGCCTCGCCAGTGACGGCATCCCAAGACTAATTCCCAAGTTCCCAAGAACAACATCATGGATTTCGACTACGTCATCATTGGCGCGGGTTCGGCTGGCTGCGTGCTGGCCAACCGCCTGAGCGCCGACCCCTCCGTGCGCGTCTGTCTGGTCGAAGCCGGCCCGGTCGATCGCTCTCCGCTGATCCACACGCCGGCTGGCATCGTCGGCATCCTGCCGACCCGACACGTCAACTGGGCATTCGAGACAGTTCCGCAGCCAGGGCTGAAGGGCCGTCTCGGCTACCAGCCGCGCGGCAAGACGCTTGGTGGCAGCAGCGCCATCAACGCGATGATCTACATCCGCGGCCACCGCACCGATTACGACGACTGGGCTGCGCTGGGTAATCCCGACTGGTCCTACGACGGTGTGCTGCCCTGGTTCCGACGATCCGAAGATTACTTCGGCGGCGCCGACGCTTATCACGGCGCCGGCGGCGAGCTGACCGTGAGCGCGCTCGACGCCCATCCGGCCACGCATGCGTTTATCGAAGCCGGCCGCAAGAGCGGCCACGCCGTCAATGCGGATTTCAACGGCGCCGACCAGGAAGGCGTTGGCCACTATCATGTGACCATTCGCAACGGCCAGCGCTGCAGCGCATCGGTGGCGTTCCTGCATCCCCTCCGCGACAAGCGCCCAAATCTCACCGTGCTGACGGGCGGCCATGCCACCCGGCTGATCCTGCGCAGCAACACGGCGGAAGGCGTCACGGTCCGCGTGAAAGGCCGTGACGTGGAACTGCACGCGCGCCGCGAGACCATCGTGGCAGCCGGCGCGTTCGGCACACCCCAACTGCTCCAGCTTTCGGGCATCGGCGACGAAGCAGACCTGCGTCCCCATGGCATCGCCGTCCAGCACGCGCTGCCCGGCGTCGGCAAGGGGCTGATCGACCATCCCGACTACATCCTGCCCTTCAAGAGCCCCGACAAATCGCTGATGGGCGTGTCGCTGCAAGGCGCGGCGGCCATGACGAAGGCGTTCTTCGAGTACCGCAAGTCGCGCACAGGTCTGCTGGCCAGCAACTTCGGCGAGGCCGGCGCGTTCCTGCGCACCGATCCGTCGCTGTCGCGTCCCGACGTGCAACTGCACTGGGTCACCGGCATCGTGGACAACCACAACCGCACGCTCCACACGGGCCACGGCATGAGCTGCCACGTCTGCGTGCTACGGCCGAAGAGCCGCGGCACGGTCGGTCTGAACTCGGCCAATCCGCTGGCGCCGCCGCGTATCGACCCGAACTTCCTCAGCAACGACGACGACGTGACGACGCTGCTCAAGGGCTACAAGCTCTCGCGCGAGATCATGCACGCCCAGCCGCTGGCCCGCTACGCCGGGCGCGAACTGTACGTGAAGGGTGTGAGCAGCGACGACCAGCTCGTCGACCTGCTGCGCCGCCGCACCGACACCATCTACCACCCGGTGGGCACCTGCCGCATGGGTAGCGACGACATGGCCGTGGTCGACCAGCGCCTGCGCGTGCGCGGCATGGAACGACTGCGCGTGGTCGATGCCTCGATCATGCCGACGCTGATCGGCGGCAACACGAATGCCCCCTCGATCATGATCGGAGAGAAGGGTGCCGCGATGATCGCGGAAGACTGGCAGGGCCGCGCTGCCGCCTGATTGCGCATCGCAACGCCGCATCACAAAAGCCAAATAGCAAACCCGCATAACAAGAGCCCGAAAAGGAGACTCCATGCAATGCAAGACCGCCGCGTTTCACGCGGCCATTTCCGTGCTGGTGGGCAGCCTGTTCCCGATGAGCGCCATGGCCGCGCCCACCGAGTCCATTGCCACCAACGACGCAACGGCCGCCACGCGCGATGCCAATGCGGACGTCCTGAAGCGCCTGCCTTTCGCCAACCGGCAGGACTTCGAAGATGCCCAACGTGGCTGGGTCGGATCGCTCGACAGTGGCGAGATCCGCAATGCCGATGGTCGCGTGGTCTGGAACCTCGACGCCTATGCCTTCCTGCGTGACGATGCCTCACCCGCCTCGGTCAATCCGAGCCTCTGGCGCCAGGCGCAGCTCAACCTGAAGCACGGCCTGTTCAAGGTCACCGACCGCATCTATCAGGTACGTGGCTTCGACCTCTCGAACATGACCATCGTCGAGGGCGACAGTGGCCTTATCGTGATCGATCCGCTCCTGACCGCCGAAACCGCCCGCGCGGCGATCGACGTCTACTACAAGTACCGTCCGAAGAAGCCCATCGTCGCGGTGATCTACTCACACAGCCACGTGGACCACTTCGGCGGCGTGAAGGGCGTGGTCAGCCAGGATGACGTCAAGTCGGGCAAGGTGAAGATCTACGCGCCCGAAGGCTTTATGGAAGAGGCCATCAGCGAGAACATCTTCGCCGGCAATGCCATGAGCCGCCGCGCGCAGTACATGTACGGCGCCCTGCTGCCAAAGGGCCCGCAGGGGCAGGTGGACGCCGGCCTCGGCAAGACCGTTTCGCTCGGCACGATCACACTGATTCCGCCCACCGACCTGATCGGCAAGACCGGCGAAACCCGCACGATCGACGGCGTGCGGATCGAATTCCAGATGGCTCCCGGCTCCGAGGCGCCGGCCGAGATGCTGATGTACTTCCCGCAGTGGCGGGCACTGTGCGCGGCAGAGGACGCCACGCATAACCTGCACAACCTCTACACCATCCGCGGCGCCCAGGTGCGCGACGCCAACCAGTGGTGGCGCGCGCTCGACGAAACCATCGACCGCTACGGCAACCGCACTGACGTCATCTTCGCGCAGCACCACTGGCCAAAGTGGGGCCAGCAGAGCATTACCGGCTTCCTCTCGCGGCAGCGCGACGCCTACAAGTTCATCCACGACCAGACACTGCGCCTGGCCAACCAGGGCTACACGATGACCGAGGTAGGCGAGCGCGTGAAGCTGCCGCCGTCTCTGGCCAGCCAATGGGACCTTCGCGACTACTACGGCACGGTGAATCACAACGCCAAGGCCGTCTACCAGCGGTACCTCGGCTGGTACAGCGGTGACCCGGCCGACCTGCACCCGCTGCCACCGGAAGAGTCCGCGCAACGCTACGTGCAGTACATGGGCGGCGCCGACAAGATCCTCGCTCAGGCCAGCAAGTCGTACGCCCAAGGCGATTACCGCTGGGTGGCGCAGGTGGTCAAGCACGTGGTCTACGCCGATCCGTCGAACCTGGCGGCCCGCAAGCTCGAGGCCGACGCGCTTGAACAGCTCGGCTACCAGACCGAGGCCGCAAGCTGGCGCAGTGCCTATCTGGTGGGCGCCTACGAGCTGCGCAATGGTGTGCCCAAGCTGCAGGGCACCCAGACTGCCAGCCCAGACATGATCGGGGCCATGACCGACACGATGTTCCTGGACTTCCTGGCCGTGCGTCTCAATGGCGAGCGCGCCGCCGGCCACGATCTGAAGTTCAACTGGGTGCAACCAGATACTGGCAAGCGCTATGCGCTGTCGGTGGAAAACGGTGTCTTCCTCTATAAGCCGGAGCGCCAGTTCGACGACGCCGGTGCCACGTTGACGATGCCGCGCAGCGCGCTGATCGGCTCGCTGCTGGGCCAGACCACGCTGCCCGCGGAACTCTCGGCCGGGCGCGCCAAGGTGGACGGCGATCCGGCTGTACTGAAGTCATGGATGGGAATGCTGGACAAGTTCGACCCGCAGTTCAATATCGTGACGCCTTGATGCCGTCTGGCGTCTTCACCCGCTGAACCGTTACCCGGCACCCGGCCCTCCCCCAGGAGCCGGGTGGTGGCCCCTGCGCCCGGCACCCGCGCAGGTCGATTCGCCCCTGCTGTCATCACAGCGCGTGCAGAGCCGCCATCTAGTCAATTTGGTAAATTTCGCTGTTTATTTTTGACTAAATCAAATACTGCAATAAAAGGAATTGGCACGCGAACCGTTTGCGCTCTCGCGTTTTCCCGCAGGCAGAACCCGTGCGACGGCTATCCCCGGGGGAAACCGACCTGCCATACCGCCCGCTTCGGACATCCCTGTCTGTGAAGTCAGTTTCCGAGCGCTTCATAAACAATTCACTTCATGCCTCCAATAAACTGAATTCCGTTGATCTCACTCAACAGCGATACTTCACGAGACTTATGCGCCATTGCGATTTGCACCGGAGGCACTTTCATGAGGCAAGCTGAAATGAGAAAGACAAGAATCGGGGGACTGGCGACGCTTGCCATTGCCGCTGCCGTACTGACATTGGCGGGCTGCGGCAAGCAGGAAGAGCCCAAGGCACCGGCAGCACAAGCACCAGCCGCGCAATCTTCCGCCGAGGCGCCTGCAGCGCCGCAGGCCGCCCGCGAGAATCCCCCTGTCGCCGCGAATGCACCGGAGTCGGCAGCTTCCGCGCCGGCACTGCCGCCGGTGGCCAATTCCGGCAAGAAGCCGAACATCCTGGTGATCTTCGGTGACGACATTGGCCAGACCAACATCAGCGCCTACAGCCATGGCGTGGTTGGCTACCGCACCCCGAACATCGATCGCATCGCCCGTGAGGGGATGATGATGACCGACTACTACGGCGAGAACAGCTGTACCGCGGGCCGCTCTACCTTCATCACTGGTGAAGTCGGCTTGCGTACCGGCCTGCTGAAGGTCGGCATCCCCGGCGCGACCGTGGGCCTGCAGGCGCAGAACGCGACCATTGCCGAAGCGCTGAAGCCGCTTGGCTATGCCACCGGCCAGTTCGGCAAGAACCACCTTGGCGACCGCAACGAATACCTGCCGACCGCGCACGGCTTCGACGAGTTCTACGGCAACCTGTATCACCTGAACGCCGAAGAGGAGCCGGAGCGTCCGTATTATCCGAAGAACGATGCGGCCTTCGTGAAGGCAAATTCGCCGCGTGGCGTGATCCACTCGTTCTCCGACGGCAAGGTGGAAGACACCGGCCCGCTGACGCGCAAGCGCATGGAGACCATCGACGACGAGACCACGGCAGCAGCCATCGGCTTCATGGAGAAGCAGGTCAAGGCGGACAAGCCGTTCTTCGTGTGGATGAACACCACCCGCATGCACTTGTTCACCCATGTACGCGAGTCGATGCGCGGCCAGAGCGGTATGCCGGGTAACGAGTACGCGGACGGCATGCTCGAGCATGACGCCGACGTGGGCAAGCTGCTCAGGACGCTCGACGACCTGAAGATCGCCGACAACACCATCGTGGTCTACACGACGGACAATGGCCCGAACCAGTTCAGCTGGCCGGATGCGGCAACCACGCCGTTCCGCAGCGAGAAGGACACCAACTGGGAAGGCGCATTCCGCGTGCCGGCGCTGGTGAAGTGGCCGGGCCGCATCAAACCGGGCACGGTCTCCACAACGATGATGTCCGGCCTTGACTGGTTCCCCACGCTGCTTGCGGCCGCGGGCGATACCGACATCAAGGAACGACTGCTCAAGGGCACCAGCCTTGGTGGCAAATCGTTCAAGGTGCATCTGGACGGCTATAACTTCCTGCCGTACCTGACCGGGCAGACCAATACCGGCCCGCGCCAGGACTTCTACTACTTCAACGATGACGGGCAACTGGTCGCCTATCGCTACAACGACTGGAAAATCGTCTTCTGTGAGCAGCGGCAGCCAGGCGGCTTCCAGGTGTGGTCCAACCCGTTCACCTGCTTGCGCGCGCCCAAGGCGTTCAACCTGCGCATGGACCCATACGAGCGCGCCGATACGGTATCCGATCAGTACTATGACTGGGCCACGAAGAACGCCTACCTGATGCAGTACGGCGTCTATCGCGTGATTCCGTTCCTTCAAACGTTCAAGGACTATCCGCCCAGCCAGCGTCCCGCGAGCTTCAGTATCGACCAGGCGGTCGAGCAACTGATGAAGACGCTGGACAAGACGCCAGCCAAGTAACACCGGATAGCGTCTGACACCACCGGCCGGCTTCCGCCTCGCGGAACGCCGGCCGGTGGCATTCTGGGCGGGCAGAAAACACGCAGGAGATCTCGTCGCGCCTAGAATGGCGGCTTTCCGCAAGCGGATTGCGGGTCGTTCCGGGGAGACCCCTCATGAAGCTCCATCAATTGCGCGCGTTGGCCGCCGTCTCCGAGACGGGCAGCATGCAGGAGGCATCCCGCCTGCTCCACGTCACCCAGCCAGCACTGAGCAAGGCCATCAAGGAACTGGAAGCCAGCGTGGGTGCCGCGCTGTTCGTGCGCACGAACAAGGGTGTGCAACTCACACCATACGGGCAACGACTGGTCGGCCACGCCCGCCTGATCAGCGAGAACGTCAGGCGCGCGCGCCAGGATCTCGAGGACATGAAAGGGACCGTGGTCAGCGAGATCACCGTTGCCGTCACGCCGGTCACCGCCCTGCTGCGCCCGGCGGGCGCCTGCATCACGGCGTTCCGGCGCGATTTCCCGAGCGCACAGTTGCGCGTGCAGGAAATGCGGCCCGCGCAAATGCTCGAGCACCTGCGCGAAGGCACCATCGACTTCGCGCTGACCTCCCAGTCCCTGGCCACCGCGCATGGCCTCGACTGCGCCCAGGCTTGCCACGTGCCGACGCTGATTGCTGGCCGCAAGGATCATCCGTTGCGCAAGACGCGCTCGCTGGGCGCGTTGCTGGAGGCGGAGTGGCTCGTACTCGATCCGCTCTCCGATACCGGCACGCCGTTTCGTCAGCTCTTCGCCATCAACGGCATGACGCTGCCGTCGCGCGTTGTCGAATGCACGTCGATGACCCTGGCCCTGGAGATGTGCCGGCAGAGCGACCTGCTGGTGCTGCTCTCCGAGGAATCCCGCCGCAGTCGCTATCTCGTCGAAACCATGGACTTCATCGACGTCGACGAGACCATGCCGGATCGCACCATCGCGCTGGTATCGCGTGACCGCCACACCCTCACCTGGGCGGCGGCACGGCTGCACGATGCCTTGCTGGACGCATTGCGCCAGGAGTTTCCCACGGCGGATTGACGCCACCCCGTGATTACCAACGCTCATACCCATGAAAAAAAGCTGCGTGCGCCATGGGTGCCAGGCACCTAAGATCGTCCGGTCGAACAGAAACCCATAAGAACACGGGCAGCCATTCAGCGACTGCCCGGACGGACCACCACGAGGAGCCTCATGAACGAAGCCACCGTTTCGCTGGGCAGCGATGCCGCAGCCCGCGTCGTCGCGCCCGCTTCCAGCACGCAGGGCCGCCGCGCCGTCATCGCGGCTGCCATCGGCAATGGACTGGAGATCTACGACTTCACGGTCTACAGCTTCTTCGCTGCCACCATCGGCCGGCTGTTCTTTCCCGCCAGCAGTCCGCTCGCCTCGTTGCTGCTTTCCTTTGCGACGTTCGGTGCTGGCTTCGTGATGCGCCCGCTCGGCGCCGTGCTCATCGGCAACATGGCCGACCGGCGGGGCCGCAAGGCCGCGCTGACGCTGACGATCGGCCTGATGACCGCCGGCACGGCGCTGCTGGCCTTCACGCCGTCCTACGCCAGCATCGGCGTGACCGCCACTGCGCTGGTGGTGGTGGGCCGTCTGCTGCAGGGCCTGTCCGCTGGCGGCGAGGTTGGCGCCGCGTCCGCGCTGCTGATGGAGTCGACTGGCAAGCAACGGCGCTGCTTCGCGGTGAGCTGGCAAGGCGCAAGCCAGGGCGCTGCGGCATTGCTGGGGGCACTGACCGGCGCCGCGGTATCGGCGCTGCTGAGCCCCGAAGCACTCCAGTCATGGGGCTGGCGCGTGCCGTTCATGCTCGGCCTGCTGATCGCCCCGGTCGGCATCTACATCCGCCGGCATCTCGAAGAGACCCAAACCGAAAACACCGCCCACGCCGGCCTCATGACGGTGGTGCGCGAGCATCGCCGCACGCTGATTCTCGGCGTGCTGCTGATGACGAGCAGCACGTCGTCGATGTACATCATGGTGTTCTACATGCCGACCTATCTGGTCAACACCGTGCACATGCCGCCCGTGACCGCGTTCCTGGGCGCCTGCGTGGCAGGTCTGACGATGCTGGTCATGTCGCCGCTGTTCGGATTGCTCGCGGACCGGCTGCCGCGCCGCAAGCCGCTGCTGATCGCCAACAGCATTGTCGCCATCAGCGTGATGGTGCCCAACTTCGCGCTGCTGTCTTCTGGCCCGGGGCTGCCATTGACGCTGGCCTGCATCGCGTTATCGGTCACGTTGAGTTCCGTAGGCGGCGGCGCGGGATCGGCGCTGATGATGGAATCGCTGCCGCGCCATCACCGCGCCACCGGTATGTCGATCATGTACAGCGTGGGCGTGACCGTTTTTGGCGGCTTCGCGCCGCTGGTGGTCACGTGGCTGATCGCTACCACCGGTAGCCGCATGGCGCCGGTCGGATACATGCTGTGCGCGTCGCTGATCAGCTTTACTGCCCTTCTGCTGTTCCCCAGCCATCCGGGCCGCGATTGAGCGCCGCCTTGAAGATGCCCCGATTGCCCCACAACGCTCAGCCCCATTCATCATGACGACCACACCCATTCCCGCCGCCATCTCGTCCGCAGCCAGCCGCTTTGCCGATCTGCGCCATCGCATCCATGCGCACCCGGAGCTCGGGGCCGACGTGCCGCGCACCGCCGCCATGGTGGCCGGTCTGCTGCGCGAATGGGGCTACGACGTCCATACCGGCATTGGCGGCCACGGCATCGTGGCCCAGCTCAATGTCGGCAACGGCCCGCGCCGCATCGGCATTCGGGCCGACATGGATGCGCTCCCGCTGCAGGAACGCACCGGCTTGCCCTATGCCAGCGAAGTACCCGGCCGTATGCACGCCTGCGGGCATGACGGGCACACGGCCACGCTACTGGCCGCTGCCGAATATCTCGCGGCCACGCGCAACTTCGATGGCACGCTGAACCTGATCTTCCAGCCTGACGAGGAAGGCATGACCGGCGCCCTGTCGATGATGGAGGATGGTCTCTTCGAACGCTTTCCGTGCGACGCGATCTACGCGTTCCACAACGCGCCGGGCCTGCCGGTCGGCATGGCCGTGGTCCAGTCTGGCGCGCAGGGCGGATCGTCGGACCGCGTGACCGTGACCTTCCGCGGCAAGGGCGGGCATGGCGCGATTCCGAATCGTGCCGCCGACCCCACGCTGGCGCTGGCGCACACCGTGGTGGCCCTGCAAGGCATCATCGCGCGCAACGTGGCGCCGGTGGATGCGGGCGTGATCAGCGTGGGCCAGATCGAAGCGGGCACGACCTACAACATCATCCCGGAGACTGCCACGCTCAAGCTCAGTGTGCGTGCCACGTTGCCCGAGGTCCGCAAGCTGCTGGAGGAACGCATCCGTGCCGTGGTCACGCATCAGGCCGCGTCGGCCGGTGTCGAGGCCGAGATCGAGTACCTGCATCTGGTGCCGGCCATCCGCAACACGCCGGCAGAAGCGGCGATCGCGCGCGAAGCCGTCGCCAGCGTGCTCGGCAATGACAACGTCATCCAGGTCCCGCCCTCGACGCAGATGGGCAGCGAGGACTTTGCCTGGATGCTCGAGAAGGTGCCCGGCTGCTATTTCGTGCTTGGCAACGGCACTGGCGAGTGGGTAGGTTGCTCGGTGCACAACGACGGCTACGACTTCAACGATGCGCTAATTCCGCTCGGCGCCGCCTGCTGGGTAGCATTGGCAGAGGGCTATCTCAAGTCGTGATCGTCACGGCTTGCCCCTCTCGCAACCTGACCGCCAGACTCAGCAACACCGCCTCGAAGCCGCGCAACGTGGCGGTGACCGGGCGGTCGACAGGTTGTTTCCGTGCGATGGCCGCCGCGGCGTGGCGGCGAATCAGCGCGACCTGCGCGTCGATGAACGCCAGGCAGCGCAAACGATCCGGCTCGGAGCCCGCGGCGATCACGGCTAACACCGGTGCCAACGCCAGCGTGCGATACCCCTCCACGGGCAGGGCAGCGATGCCGCCGGGCGCGGCCAGCAGTTCCGGCAACAGGAGCCGGAACACTGCGTTGCCCCACTCCGCCTTCTCCGCGGCTTCGACGGCGCGCCGTTGCGCCAGCGCTGCCGCGTAAGCCGGCGACGTGATGCGCCCATGTCGCACCAGTTCCTGATAGCCATCGCGCATGCCTTCCGATATACAGTCCGCGCCGATATAGGCCGCACCGTTTCTCCGGCTAGCCAGCACAGCCGACTGCAGCGCATCGGGTGTCCACGCATCGAGCGGCACCACGGCGCAAGTGGTCGGGCGCGTGGCGTGGATGGTGCAGAGGTTGTCATCGCCAAGTGCCGGACAGGCGGCCAGCGATGGATAGTCGACACCCTGAATCGCCAGCATGAGACTGTCACCGCCGGGCAAGACATGCCCAAGCATGGCCGCCAGCTCACGGGCGTCCGGGTGCGACGGGTGCACCCGCCGCAACGACAGACAGCCGATAAAACGGTCCTGATGACGGAATAACTCGGCCATCGTCAGCAGCGGCGACGAGTTACAGCATTTGCCGCATGTGCTGCAATGGAATGAGAACGTCCGCTCGTGCATCACGGCGATATCGGCCAGCTTCACCACGGACGACGCACCGAATCGTTGAAGCGCGCCAGGATGAACGTCTTGACGGGCTCCGAATGCAGGCCGCGCACAGTTGGCGTCAACCACGGCGCATCGCGATCGCGCGCGCGGATGGCCAGCACATTGGCAAAGGGCACGCGCGAGTCCTCCATGCCGAGCGCGTCGCGCGCGGGCGCGAGACCGGCTGCCGATGCCGCGGCAAACGGAAGCGCCACAAGTGCGGCGTTGTCGAGCGCGGCGGCAAGCCTCGCCTCCGCAACGGCACGCCAGCGCAGCCCTCGCCGGTTCTCCACGATATCCGTGGTGCGCGGGCTCAATCCCGCATCAGACGATATCCGGATCAGGCCGTAACCTTGCAGCAGAAGCAGGGCACGCCCCTGCGCGGACGGTTCGGCAGGGAACGCGACAACGGATCGAGGCGGCAATCCGCGCAGATCGGATAGCGTGCGCGAATACAGCCCCATCGGATAGGTGACGGTATGGGCCACGGGCAGCAGGCCGCTGCCGGCCCGAGCCAGCGACGGCCCGTCCTGTGCGATGTTTGCTTCGATCCGGCCCGTAGTCACCGCCGCATTGGCCTGCGCCACGCTGGCAAAACGCACCGTCTCCAGCCGCACGCCTTCACGCAACGCCGCATCGCTGGCCGCGCCAACCAACTCGCTGTCTGGTTCCGCGACCACGCCGATACGCACCGTGTAGCGCGGCTGGACAGAACCGGATGCCGCCGTGGCAGATCCTGGCGATGGCAATGCCATCGCCAGCAACGCCGTCAGCACGCCGCGACGGTGGAGGTAAGTCTTCTCAGCCATCGCGCAGCACCGTTCGGAAGCCGATATGCGACGTCGGCAAGTCGCTTTCGGCAGACTCCCGCGCCGAAGCACGGTAGCGCACGCAGAAGTCCGGCGCGCACAGGAACGATCCGCCCTTGATTACACTGGTCGCCGCCGGCTTGCGCGACCGTGACGCTGCCGCCACGACTGCCGTATCGCCATTGGCGTGCGACTGACGCGGGCCGGTGTAGGCGTCGCCAGTCCAC
Organism: Cupriavidus sp. Met-2; assembly: GCF_049843575.1. Lineage (NCBI taxonomy): Bacteria > Pseudomonadati > Pseudomonadota > Betaproteobacteria > Burkholderiales > Burkholderiaceae > Cupriavidus > Cupriavidus sp. Met-2. The sequence goes on along the minus strand of NZ_JBBHZL010000003.1, from coordinate 179,608 downwards.
TCCCAGGCGTTGGCGATCATGTCGAACAAGCCGAGCGCATTGGCGGTGTAGCACCCCACCGGCGCGAGCCCCGCGAACCCATCGCGCGAGGTATTGAGCACCGGGAACACGCCCTGCCAGTAGTTGGCGGTGGGCGTTCCTTCGGCCGTTTGCGGTGCCGTTTCCAGTCCGGCATCACTACGTCCCGCCTTGGCCGCGAACTCCCATTCGTCCTCCGTGGGCAGGTCATGGCCGAGCCAGTTCGCATAGGCCCTGGCATCGGCCTGCGTGACGAGCGTCACCGGCTGGTTGTCACGTCGGTGATCGTAGCCATGTGAATTGGCAGCGGCCGGCCCTTCCGGATGCCGCCAGTTGGCGCCTGTCACCATCGTCCACCACGCGTAGGGGCGTTGACCCAGTTCTGCGTCGGTCGGCTTGTGGAAGACCACCGCCGCACCTTGTCGCTCGGCATCGGTGACGTAACCGGTGGCCTGCACGAACGCCGCGAACTGGGCCACCGTCACCTCGGTACGGTCGATCCAGAAGCTGCCGACGCGCGTTTTTCCTGCGGGCCGCTCGTCCGGATAGCCAAGCGTGGTACCGGGCACGAACTCACCGCCCGTCACCCGAGCCATGCCAGCCGTCCGCGACTTGCCCCAGCCGGCCGGCAAACCCGAGTAGGCGGCGCATCGCTGCACCGAACCGAGTGTGGCGCCGTCAGGCATGGCGGCCCCCGGCACCGCATGCACGCCCAGCGACGCGATGACACCCACCGCGAATGCCAGCCCAGCTACCGCCAGCGGCGTGCGCCAGCGTCCCCTGTTTCGCAACACGTTCACGACCATGTCCACGGGTTCCGCAATGTCAGTAGATCATGCCCGGTACCTTGGGCAGCACCGCGCCCACGCGCGCGGCGTAGTCGTTCCACTTGCCCTTCAGGTCGCTCAGCACATCCGGGCGCTGCGCTGCGAGGTTGTTCGTCTCGCCGCGATCGGCGCGAATGTCGTAGAGCGTCCATTCGCCGTCTGCCGGGCCGAACGGCGGCTCGATCCATACGGCCTTCCAGTTGTCGCTATAGACATAGGTGCGACCGTACAGCTCCTCGGAGAACGTGGTGCGCGACGGGCCGGTTGTCTTGCCCTGCAGCGTCGGCAGCAACGACAGGCCGGTGATCGGATAGACATTGCGACCGTCGTACACGACCTTGCCCGCATTGCGGTCGATCCCCTTGCTGTCGTAGAGCGGCGCGGCCGGCTTGGTCGGTGCGCTGACACCGGCGAGGTCCAGGAACGTCGGCGCCAGGTCTACCACGTGGGTGAAGGCCGTCACCCTGCTCTGCGGCGGCGCGGATGCCGTGCCGGCCAACTTGACGATGGTCGGCACGGAGTGCCCGCCCTCTGACGGGAACGACTTCCACAGCTTGAATGGCGTGGCGCTGACTTCCGCCCAGCGCTGGCCGTAGTCGATCGTGGCCGTGCCCTTGTAGGCCGGCGTGCCGAGCGTGGGGAACACGGCCGGATCGGCGTTCTTCGTGTCGTAGTCCTGGTCGTACTTGCCGCTGAACTCGTAGTAGCTGGCTTCGGGGCCATTGTCGGACTGAAACACGATGACGGTGTTTTCGTACTCGCCAATGTCCTTGAGGTGCTGCACCAGCCGGCCAACATTGTCGTCCAGGTTCTCCACCATGGCCGCGAAAATTTCCATGTAGCGGGCCTGCGCCTTCTTCTGGTCCGCAGTCAGGCTGTCCCACTTCTTGTTCGCGTTCATCACACGGGTATCCACACCGCCTTGCGCGACGCTGCGCGTGGCGCTGACGTACGACGCCTGAGGCGTGCCCCAGTTCGCCGTGGCCGGCGTGACGGCGAGTGTTTCATCACGACCCGGATTGGGCGTGAAGTCGGCCGGGATCAGGCCGAGCGCTTTCTGCCGGGCCAGCCGTGCGGCGCGTATCGGCTCGTAGCCCGCGTCATAGACGCCCTTGTAGCGATCGATATAGCCTGCCGGCGCCTGCAGCGGCGAGTGTGGCGCCTGGTAGGTCAGGTAGGCGAAGAATGGCTTGCCATCGGTGTTCTTGCCCGTGCTCGAGTCGATGTACTTGATGATCGTCGAGGTATAGAAGTCCGACGAGAAGAAGCTGGTCGTGTTGGGCGTGACGTAGTGATCGTCCTCCACATAGGCGGTTGCGCCGTTACGGCCGAAGTGATCCCCGCCGCCGCCGAGCAGCGCGTAGCTCTTCTCGAAACCCCACGAGACCGGCGTCTGCCCCGGCGCCGATGTGCCAACCGCCGCGCCCTGGTTCGTTGCGTTGGGCAAGCCACTGCCAAGGTGCCACTTGCCGGCCATGTAGGTGTGATAGCCGCCGTCCTTCAGCAGTTGCGCGATCGAGAGCGCGCGATCGTTCAGGTAGCCCTCGTAGCCGGGAATGGGCTTGCCGTTCTCGTCCACGTAATTTGGGTCGCTGTTCGCCATCGTGCCCTGCCCGACCAGATGATGGTCAGTGCCGGAGATGATCATCGAACGCGTCACCGCGCACACGGCGGCGGTGTGGTGATTGGTCAAGATGCGACCATCGCGCACCAGCGCGTCAATGTTGGGCGTGCGGATCTCGCTGCCGAACGCGCCCAGGTCCGAGTACCCGAGGTCATCGGCCATGATGAACAGGATGTTGGGCTTCTTCGCCACGACCTGCGGTGGGGTGGTGACCGGCGTGCCACTGTCCACGGCCAGCGTGCCGCTATCGGTGCCATCGCTCCCGCAACCTGCGGCCAGCGCCACCGCGCCCAGGCAAAGGGTGGCCAGCGCGCGTCGCACCGGTTGTGGGAAGGCAGCCGCTTTCGTTCTTTTCATATGCGTCTCTCGCTTCAACGTCGGGGTTGAGAAAGAGAGCCATGCTATGAATCACATCGGCTTCACAGAACGAATGGTTTCGCATATGCATTATCGAAGCGCGCCAGTACCCGGCCGGAAGCGGGCCCAGCGGCAATATCAGCGCGGCTTGATAGCGCTTATGCGTGATCGCGGACCCGGTGTGGCGAAGGGGTGGCCATCGCTGGCAGACACGTCGATTCCGCGCTCGACAGCCATGCTAAGATCTCCCCGATCAGCCTCCACGGCTCGTCTCGCAGGGCAGATCACAGCGCCCCTGAAACGTCCAGACGCACCTACAGCCGGACCATGCGTCGTCCGGCAAGCACACGAGAGACTGGGAAGACCAGCGACGTGATGAAGATTCCTCCGCTCAACCCATTGAAGGTCTTCGAGGTCGTGGCCAGAGCCAAGAACCTCACGACCGCCGCCAACGAACTTCGGGTCAGTCAATCGGCAGTGAGCCGTCAGATCGCGGTGCTGGAGGAATACCTGGGCGTCCAGCTCTTCACCCGCGAACGCATTGGCGTGAAACTGACCGAGGTTGGTGAGGCCTACGCGCGGCGCATCGGCCCGGCGTTCGAGGAAATCTCGGAGGCCACCAAGTTCGTCACCCAGAAGTACTCCGACAACGTCATTCGCCTGCGCACCTACACCACGCTGACAGCGCGATGGCTGATTCCCAGGTTGCCGCATTTCAAGCTGCAGTACCCCGACGTCGAAGTGCTGATTACCAACAGCAACGCGCCGCTCGATTTCGGCACAGAGCAATGCGACCTGGCGATCGTCCTCGGTGATGGCAACTGGCCAAACGCCGAGGCAACGCTGCTGCTCGAGGATGTCATCGAACCCGTCTGCTCGCCCGCGTTCCTGGAAGCCTTCCATGGCAGCACGGAGCAGTTGCTGGAGTCGCTGCAAAGCAAGCGCCTGCTGGTTTCCAAGTACCGCAAGAATGACTGGCCGACGTGGCTCGCGCACGTCGGCATGGGTCACGTGTTCGACAAGGCCGAAAAGATGGTCTTCAGCAGTTCCATCCTCACGTGGCAGGCGGCCACGGACAACCTTGGCATCGCAATCGGCCAGCAGCACATGCTGGACCCCGACCTCAAGGCTGGACGGCTGGTCTGCCCGTTTGCAAGGCCGCTGCGTACCGGGCGGGACCACTATATCGTGACGCCGTCGGTACAGCGTTACTCGGGCAAGATCGCGGCCTTCAAGGAATGGCTGGTGCGTGAGGCCCGGGAAAGCAAGCCCATGACACCAGGCTGATGCTTTATGGCGCCAAGGCCGGCGGATTCGGCCCCTTACCCGCGCCGAATCATGCGATACCCGACCGGGTAATCGTTCCTCTCCAGAAACTCGCCGCGCGCGAGGTATTTCTAGCCGTTCAGCCACAACGCGAAGAAATCGGCCGGGCCAGGCCTCAGCACGTTGGCCAGCATGGTCTTGTCCACCTGCGCCGCTTCGCGGCGTCATGCAAGCCGCACGGAGAACTTCCCGGATGTGGGGCTGGTATGAGTATTTGTTCGGGCTGCTGACAAAAGTCGAAGTTCTCAGGCCTCGGGGCCACAGGCACCATTCCGACGTCACACATCCCGAACAGACGCAGGAACACACATGGATTTCAAACTCAGCGAGGAACATCAGGCTTTCGCGGACTCGGTTGCCCGTTTTGCGCAGGACAAACTCAAGGATGGCGCGCTGGCCCGGGCACATTCGCCCCACTACCCCTGGGACACGGCGGCGCTGCTCGCCGAGCAGGGGCTGCTGGGCATCGCCTTCTCCGAAGAAGATGGCGGCCAGGGCGGCACGCTGATGCACGCGGTGCTGGCGATCGAGCAAATCGCGCTGGTTTGCCCCAGGAGCGCCGACATCGTCCAGGCTGGCAACTTCGGGCCGATTCGGACGTTCGTGGAATACGCATCGCCCGAGCAGAAAGCGCGATACCTGCCGGACCTCCTGGCTGGCCGCAAGGTGGTCTCGCTGGGCATGAGCGAACCCGATGCCGGGTCCGCCGTGACCGAGTTGAAAACCAGCGCGCGCCTCGACGGTGACAGCTACGTCATCAACGGCAGCAAGGTTTTCTCCACGCACAGCCCCGACGCCGAGCTTTTCCTGATCTATGTACGCTTCGGCCCGGGCGTCGGTGGCATCGGCTCCGTGCTGGTCGAGCGCGGCACGCCCGGCTTCCAGGTCGGCGAGCCATCATCGTTCATGAACGGCGAGCAGTGGTCGCAGCTCTACTTCGATGATTGCCGTATCCCGGTGGAAAACGTGCTGCTCGGACCGGGCGGTTTCAAGAAGCAGATCTCGGGGTTCAACGTCGAGCGTCTGGGCAACTCGTCACGCGCGCTGGCGCTGGGGCGCCACGCGTTCAACGTGGCCCGGGAACATGCCATGACCCGCAAGCAGTTCGGCCGCGAGCTCTGCGAATTCCAGGGCATTCAGTGGAAGTTCGCGGATATGGCGATGAAGCTGGAGCAGGCGCAGATGATGCTGTATCGCGCCGCTCTCGAAGGCGAGCACGGACTGCCCAGCGCGCAGAGCACGGCTATGGCCAAGCTGGCCTGCAACATGGCTGGCTGGGAGGTTTCCAATGAAGCGCTGCAGGTGATGGGCGGCATGGGCTTCAGCCAGGAATCTCTCGTGGAGTACTGCGTGCGGCGGACGCGCGGCTGGATGATCGCCGGTGGCTCCATCGAAATCCTGAAGAACCGCGTCGCTGAAGGCGTCTTCGGCAGGACGTTCTCGCAGCGCCCGACCAACGGCTGACAATCGGCTGAAACTCGGCGCTTGGCAAGCGGGGCCGGGATGAATCTCGGCCTCCGTCATCCCCCCTTCCTGCGTGCGCTCTCCGCCACGCACGTGATCCCTGGCTCGCGCAACTGGCGCGCCCACCGGCAGCCGACCACCATTGGTGGTATCATCCACGCTCCCTGCCATACGCCGGCATCGCCCGGCGTCGAGGCTGCGGCCGCTAGACATCACATTCATAGAAGAACACCAGCGGCCTGTCGGGCGTACACCCGATTCATTCTGGGTGACAGACATCGCCCGCAACCTACCTGACCGGCGGCACGTCCGCTCCGCGATTGTCGCACCTGTACTGGCGCCTCAGTCCGCGTAAGCACGGTCTACCTCACGCCAGTTTTCCGCCTGCGCCTACGTGCGAAGCGACACTGATTTATCCAATGGCTTTCGACAGCCGGCAAGCGCGCCGCACATGTGAAGTGGCGGCAGAAGAAGCTTCCGGGCCGAGCGCCACTGAACAGGACCAATTTGAATACGAGCACCACCCCATTTACCGTTTCCGTGTACCCGATCCAGCAAGAGCCGGGCGTATGGTTTGCCAACTACATGATCTCGGAGTACAGGAACGGCGCGGAGCGTGTCGTCGCCAACGTCTCCATGCGGCACGCCACGCATTGCTCGGAAGCCAAGGCCAAGCAGGCCGCCCGACAGGCGGGCAAGAGCGCCGCAGCCCGCATGCAACGTTCCGCGCAACGACGCGCCCCATCGGGTCAAGCGTGACGCAAGGCCCACTTCGGGCACCCTCTCAACGGCGCGACGCCTGCCTGACGCAGGTACCCGTGCTGCCCACCATCCAATCCGCATACAGGAGAGCAAGCAAGACATGCCTAACAACGAAGAATGGGAAGAACTCCACCTGACCCCGGCCGGATGGATTGCCGGCAGTTACCGGCACACGCCGTGGCAGCCGGTTGCCGTGACGCCACCGGATGCTGCCGTATTGACGGTACGCCGCCACGTGACCGCTACCTATGGCGGCCCATCGCGCGCCATCGAGGATCGCACGCCGCAAACGCAGGACATGGCACTGATCGAGTCATTGCTGACGCGTTACGGCAGCCCGGAATTCGGCATCTAAGCCAAGTGCGCCACAGGCGGTGGGACAATCCGCCGCCTGCGAATCACGCACTCAACCTCACACCCGTACTCAGCCTAGCGGACGATGCCGTAGCCCGCCCGTGGGCGCGCCCGCCCCGACGGGCCTGAGTTCGCCGTCCCAAGGCTCGGCGCCCAGATCCAGCGCGGTGTCGCCTTCCTTGGTTTTCTCGTAGAGGTGGTCCCGGACTGCCTGCCCGATCGCCAGGCGGCATAGTGCCTCCGAGTTCGCTGCAATCTCGCCCTGAAGCGATCCCGCTCCGGTCACCACACCGAACGAACGCCTGCCATCACCGACAAAGCTGGTGAATCTGACGCCCGTGGGCTGGGCCGCATCCGCAAAGCTAACGGCCACATGATAGGCAATTCCCTTGCCCTGGCCGGGTAACGTGCACAGAAAACTGGATGGCGCGGCGGTGTTCGTCATGCCTGAGATGTCCTCATGAGCTACGTTATCGTTCGTCTGAATACGGCGGGAAGCTAGGACTATACCCGGGTCAGTTGACAATGCCAGTGACAGTGAGGCAGTTACAGGGAAACAACGGACTGACCGGTCACTTCTCCGTTGATGATTTCCTCGGCATAGCGCAGCACGGCGCGCCGGGCGGCGCCCACGTTGTCCCAGGGCGTTGTGTCCAGGTGAAACGTGCGGGCCTGCGTGCTATCGGGATGCGCGCCCTCGCGGCAGATCACCACCGCAGCGTTGAAGGACCGATCCGGCCTGGGCTCCCCCCAGGCACGCGCCCCGTCGGTATGTCTGTAGACTAGAGGGTAAATGTCATACCCTTTGTAAGTGGCAGTCGGGTAAGCATCCATAGCGTACTCCTAAGCTTTTGCGGTATTCATTGCTCACTCTACTCTTCTTGCGAGGCCAGGCGTGACCTAATTTCACCCTGCGAACATCTGCCAAGCCCGAAAACAAGGGAGTTCGGCATTTCGAAGCTGCTGACTTGACTTGCACCGGCCAGGTCCGATCGAGTCGCCCCAGGGCTCCGTCCATAAGTCTTCGCGAAGAGCGGCCCCTAACAATCCGGACAAGTATCTGCCCGATTCTTCGTGTAGAAGAAATTTGTCCCGCGACACCCAATACTCAACCCCCGAGGAGTGACCATGCACCGAAATCAACCTCCGCCGCGGAGGGTGCTGTCCACTCTCATCCGGCTGATTGCCGCCGTGCCGCTACCGATTGCGCACGCTACAGGCCGCGTTCTGGGGCGGCTCGTCTATGCCCTCCCGGGGCGATACCGACAGCACGTGCAGCAGAATGCCGCCCAGGCTGGCTTTTCCGATCCGGCATTTGCCCGGCAGGCCGCAGGCGAGACCGGCGCCATGATGATCGAACTGGCACGCGTGTGGTATCGCGGCCCGGCGTGTCGCGATCAGGTGATTTGCGATGACTGGACGGTGATCGAGCAGACCCTGGCGGAAGGTCGCGGACTCATCATGCTGACACCGCACCTTGGATGCTTCGAACTGGCAGCCCGCTATGCCGCGGAGCGCATCGCGCTGACAGTCATGTTCCGACCACACCGCAAGCCGATATTGCGGGACTTGCTTGAATCGGTACGTGCCACCTCGAGTCTGAAGACAGTTCCCGCGACTTCCCAAGGCGTGCGCGCGTTCGTCCGCGCGCTGCGCCAGGGTGAAGCGATCGGGCTATTGCCCGATCAGGCGCCCAAGGGTGAAGGCGTGTGGGTACCGTTCTTTGGCCGCAAGGCCTATACGATAACGCTGCCAGGAAAGCTCGCAGCGCAAACGGGGGCGCCGCTGATCGTTGCCGCGGGCGAACGCCTGCCCGGTGGGCGTGGCTGGCGCATGCATGTGAAGCGCCTGTCAGGACCATTGCCGCCGACCGCCGAGGCGCAGGCAGCATGGATCAACGCCGAACTGGAAGAGATGATCCGGCGCTTTCCGCTGCAGTACCTGTGGGGATACAACCGCTTCAAGGTCCCGTCCGGCGCTCCGGCTCCCGATTCAGCCGTTGTCCCAGAACACGACGCCTCCGTTATCCAGGGTCCGCCAGCACCTCTCGCCCCTTGATGTACCCGAAGGGCGTCCGCGCACGGCCTGCCACAGCGGTAGCGCGCCCCCGAGACAAGACTCAAGCCATCACGGCAGGAATCGCGGCGCCCGGTTCTCCATATTGGCGCGTACCGCCTCCGTCTGGTTGGGCGCGCCGATCAGCGCGTCCTGCTCGACAGACTCGGCCTGGAGAATCGCCAGCGCGTCGCCATCCTCGGTGACCCGCATCAGGCGTTTGCCCGCACGAATCGCGTCCGGGCTCTTCATGGCGATCTCGCGTGCGACGGCCATTGCCGCGACCCTTGGATCTTCACACACGCGCGTGGCCAGCCCCAGTTCCACCGCCTCGGTGCCGCTGATGATGCGTCCCGTGTAGATCAGTTCGTTCAGCACATCTGGCCGTACGAGCCCGCGCGTCAGCAACATGCCGCCCATATCCGGCACCAGACCCCACTTGATCTCCATGATCGAAAGCTTGGCATCGGCCGTCACGTAGCGCAGGTCCGCGCCCAGCGCCACCTGGAGCCCACCGCCAAAGGCAGCGCCATGCACCGCGGCGATCACTGGCACGGGCAGTTCGCGCCAGACCATGCAGGCGTATTGCGGGTGATTCGACATGCCATGCGTGCGCGGCGTCAGCCGGCCACGCTTGAGCGAGGGGTCGGTCCCTTCGCCCAGACTGGCCATGCGGCCCATGTCCAGACCCGCGCAGAACGCCTTGCCTTCACCGGAAAGCACGACAGCACGCAGACCTGGCATCTCGGCCAGTTGCCGGCCCGTGTCGACCAATGCGTCGAACATCGCCTGATCCAGCGCGTTCATCTTGTCGGGGCGATTCAGGCGGACTTCGGCCACGCCTTCCTCGATGGTTACAACGATACGTTGGGAGTTGTCAGCAGTCATTCCAAGGGCTTCTCTTTGATACAGCATGTTGCAGCGGTCACATCCCGGATTTCGGTAACTGGCTTCCAGGACGCGCCGAACATGGCACCGCAGACCAAAAAAATCCCGTCGGACACGCTCCACGCGTGCACTCCGACGGGGCTTTGGAAAACGTGTGCCGCGCGGTCAGAGCCTTTCGACGATCGTGACGTTGGCCATGCCGCCGCCCTCGCACATGGTCTGCAGGCCGTAGCGCTTGCCGCGCTGATGCAGCGCATGGACCAACGTCGTCATCAGCTTGGTGCCCGAGCCGCCCAGCGGATGGCCCAGTGCGATCGCGCCGCCGTTGACGTTCAGGCGATCCGCGTCGGCGCCCAGCGCCTGCAGCCAGGCCAGGGGGACCGGCGCGAACGCTTCGTTGACCTCGTAGAGATCGATATCGTCGATCCGCATGCCGGCCCGCTTCAGCGCGCGCTCGGTAGCAGGCAGCGGGGCCTCCAGCATGACCACCGGGTCATGTCCGAGCACGCTCATATGGTGGATGCGTGCCAGCGGCTTGACGCCCAGCATCTTCAACCCGCGTTCGTTGACGACCATGACGCCGCTCGCGCCGTCGCAGATCTGGCTGGCGGTGGCCGCCGTGACGCTACCGCCTTCGGCGATCAGCTTTACCGAGGCGATGCCCTCCAGCGTCGCGTCGAAACGAATACCTTCGTCGATGGTGTGGAACTCGCCGAGATCGCTGCCGTCATTCATGCGCGCGGCCAGCGGCAGGATCTCCTGCTCGAAGCGCCCCGCCTTCGTGGCCGCGGCGGCGAGCTGGTGGCTGCGCAGCGCATAGGCGTCGAGCGCGGCCTTGTCGAGCTTGTACTTCTTCGCGATCATCTCCGCGCCGGTGAACTGGCTGAACTCCACGCCCGGATAGCGCGCCTGCATTTGCGGGCTGACGTAGTGGCCCAGGCCGTTCTTTCGCGGCAGCGTGCTCGGGGTGCCCATCGGCACGCGGGACATGCTTTCCACGCCGGCGGCTATCACCACGTCCATGGTGCCCGACATCACGGCCTGCGCCGCGAAATGCAGCGCCTGTTGCGAAGATCCGCACTGGCGGTCGACCGAGGTGGCCGGCACCGATTCCGGCAGCTTCGAAGCCAAGACCGCGCCACGCGCGATGTTCGAAGACTGCTCGCCCGCCTGGCCGACGCAGCCCATGATGACGTCCTCCACCATGCTCGGGTCGGCCCCGCTGCGCTCGACAAGCGCGTCGAGCACCTGCCCCGCGAGGTCCGCGGGATGCCAGCCGGACAGGCGGCCATTGCGACGGCCGCCGGCGGTGCGGACGGCGGAAACGATATAGGCTTCGGACATGGTGTCTCCAGTGATGAGATGACGGGCTGGCGCCCGATCTTACGTCGGGCCGCCACCCTGAAAGCGGGAATGCCGGTTAGCGCGCCGCCATGCGAATCGCGCCGTCCAGACGCACGGATTCACCGTTGAAGTAGCGGTTGACGATCATGGTCTCGGCCAGTTGCGCGTATTCGTCCGGATCGCCGAGCCGCTTCGGAAACGGCACCGACGCGGCCAGCGCGGACTTCACGTTGTCGGGCAGGCCCTGCATCAGCGGCGTGTTGAACAGGCCAGGCATGATCGTGTTCACGCGGATGCCTTCGCTCATCAGATCGCGTGCGATCGGCAGCGTCATGCCAGTGATCGCCGCCTTTGACGCACTGTAGGCCGCCTGGCCCATCTGCCCGTCCTCCGCCGCCACCGACGCGGTATTGATGATGGTGCCGCGTTCGCCGTCATCGAGCGGGTCCAGCGTCAGCATTCCGGCAGCGGATTTGGCGATACAGCTGAAGGTGCCCACCAGGTTGATCTGAATGATCCGGTTGAAGTTGGCCACGGGGAAGTGGCGGATTTCTCCCGTCGATTTGTCCCGGCCCGCCGTCTTGGCGGAGAAACCGGTGCCGGCACAGTTCACGAGCACGCGCTCCTGCCCATGTGCCGCGCGCGCCTTGGCAAATGCGGCGTCGACCTGCTCCTCGTTGGTCACGTCAACCTTGCAGAACACGCCACCAAGCTCGCGCGCCAGCGCTTCCCCCAGCTCCGCATTCAGATCGAACAGCGCCACCTTGACGCCGGCGCCGGCCAGGCGTCGCGCGGTGGCGGCACCCAGGCCGGAAGCGCCACCGGTGATGACCGCGGCAATGCTGGAATCGAGTTTCATTGCATATCCTTGCGTGAATGGAAGACTGCCGTCGCATCTGGCCAGCCGGCGACACATGCCGCCGGCATCGGCAATGCGGGGTTCAGACGAAATACTTGCGCGTCGCTTCGATGCGGTTCTGACAATCGCTGACCATGCGCGAGATCAGTTCCGCGCAGGTCGGAATATCGTCGATCAGGCCGATGCACTGGCCGGCGCTGACCACGCCGTTGTCGACCTCGCCCGATTGCAGCGCCGCGCGGCCACGGGTACCGGTCACCAACGGACGGATGTCGTCGAACACGCAACCGCCAGGGCGCCGTTCCATGGACACCACCTCCTCGGCGATGGCATTGCGGAAGACGCGCGCCGTGTTCTTCAGCGTGCGGAAGATCAGAGCGGTGTCACGCTCGGAGCCATTGACCAGCGCCTGCTTGATGTTGTCGTGGATCGGCGCTTCCTTTGTCACGCAAAAGCGCGTGCCCATATTCACGCCCTCAGCGCCCAGCGCCAGCGCGGCGGCCATGCCACGTCCGTCCGCGATGCCGCCGGATGCGATCACCGGAATCTCCAGCGCCCGTGCGGCGGCGGGAATCAGCACCAGCCCGCCCACGTCATCCTCGCCGGGATGGCCGGCGCATTCGAGGCCGTCGATCGAAACGATGTCCACGCCATTGCGTTCGGCGGAGAGCGCGTGTCGCACGGTAGTGCACTTGTGCACGATGGTCACGCCGGCTGCCTTGAAACGGGCGATGAAGTCCTTCGGGCTGTTGCCTGCGGTCTCCACGATGCGCACGCCGCCATCGATGATCGCGTCCACGTACTGGGCATACGGCGGCGGATTGATCGACGGCAGGATGGTCAGGTTCACGCCGAAAGGACGATCGGTCATCTCGCGTGTGCGGGCGATTTCGTTGCGCAGGGCATCCGGCGTGGGTTGCGTCAGCGCGGTCAGGATGCCGAGGCCACCGGCATTGGACACGGCCGATGCCAGTTCGGCCAGACCCACCCACTGCATGCCGCCCTGGATGATCGGATAGTCGATGCCAAGCAAACGCGTGACGCGGGTTCGCATGGGATTGCTCACGATAGTGACTCCTTGAATCAAGTTAGGACTGGTGCTGCCCCCACCAGTCTGCAAAAGCGTGTTGCTCAGCCTGCGCTTGCCGGCTGCAGCGCGCCCCAATGCGCTAGCGCGGCTTCGAGGGCAACCCTTCGTTCGGATTGCGGCGCGGCCGCAGGGGTGCGCGAGAAACGCGGCGCCGCGGCAGGCTGAACCACGCCCTGCAGCGTGACGAAGGCCTCGCGTTCGCGGTTGTGCGGGTGCTCGGGCGCCTCGTCCCAATCCAGCACCGGGGCGAAGCACGCATCGGAACCCTCCAGGAGCGCGCACCACTCGGCGCGCGTCCGGGTACGGAAGATGTCCGCCAGTCGCAGCTTGAGCAGCGGCCAGCGCGCGGTTTCCATCTGGCCGTCGAACAGCGGGTCTTCGATGCCGCAACGCTCGCGCAGCGCCGCGTAGAACTGCGGCTCGATCGCACCGACAGCAACATACTTGCCATCGGCGCAGGCATACGTGTCGTAGAACGGCGCGCCGCCGTCGAGCAGATTCTCGCCGCGCTGGTTGTTCCAGCGGCCGCCGGCCTTCATGCCGTACTGCATGGCGGAAAGCAGCGCCGATCCATCCGTCATCGCGGCATCGATCACCTGGCCACGTCCGGACTGGCGCGCCTCGTACAGCGCAGCCATCAGGCCGAACGCGAGCATCATGCCGCCACCGCCGAAATCGCCAACCAGGTTCAATGGCGGCACCGGCGCTTCGCCGGCCCGGCCAATCGCGTGCAGCGCGCCGCTGATGGCGATGTAGTTGATATCGTGGCCGGCGGCCTGCGCCAGGGGACCGTACTGGCCCCAGCCGGTCATGCGCCCGTAGACGAGCCGAGGATTGCGCGCGAGGCAGACATCCGGACCCAGTCCGAGCCGTTCCATAACGCCGGGCCGGAAGCCTTCCACCACAACATCCGCGCGGGCGATCAGTTCCAGCGCGGCATCTCTTCCGGAAGCCTCACGCAGGTCCAGCGGTATCGTGCGCCGGCCGCGTGCCAGCACATCCGCAGGATTCACCTTTGCCTCGACGCCCGGCGCCGTGGGGCGCGTGATCCGGAGCACATCGGCACCGTGATCCGCCAGCAACATGCAGCAGAACGGCGCGGGCCCCAACCCGGCGAACTCGACAACCTTCAAACCTTCCAGCGAACCTGCCATACCAGCCCCTATCGCGCCAGCGGCGCTCACATCACGGTCAACGCCGTTATGGTGCGTCAAACAAGGGGGGCAACGAATCGTCGGAAGCGACGAAATCCATGCGCGAGCGTTGCCTGGCGGAACACTCCTGAGCGTTCCGCAGCGGATTCAGGCAATCACACCCAGGCGGCGCGCGATGGCAACGGCCTGCGTGCGGCTGTGGGCACAGATCTTGTTGTTGATGTTGCGCAGATGCGTGCGCACGGTGCTGTCGGAGACGAACAGTTTCTCCGCGATGGCGCTGTTGGAATAGCCCTCGGCAAGCAGCTGCAGCACGCGGATTTCCTTTGGCGTCAGCGGATCCAGCAGTTGCGGCCGGTCTCCCGCGATTGGCTCCGGAGACTCCTCGAGCGGCCCACATGCCTGCACCAGCCGCAGCACGAATTCGGCCAGAACGGGATCGCGCTGGGCGCCGCCGCTCGACTCCAGCGTCCGCGAGAACTGCGCCAGCAGCGGCCCGATGCGATTGCCGCCTTCGTCGAGCAGCAATCGCGCGAAGCCTTCCGCGCAGGCAGCCTTCAGCACAGGCGCCAATATCGCCTGCGCCGCTGCAGGTTCGCCGGCGCGTTGATACGCCAGCGCGCACAGCAACCGCAGCTTCATGGCCCGTCGATGACGCCCATCGTGGTCGGCAAACTCGGCGGCTGCCCGCAGGCGGGCCACCGCGGCCTGTGCGTCGCCGGCCAGCGCCTCCCAGCGCAGTTGCGCGAGTTCCAGGTAATCCAGATCGTTGGCGATCAGGTGCAGACGGCCCACACGTTCCCACAGGGCCGGGTCGTCGGCACGCGCCAGTTCGTCCTTCGCGGCCCTGGTATGCCCCTGCATCAGCAGGATGCGGGCACGTTCGAGCTTGGCGCCGGCCGCCACGCGCGCCTGGCGTCTGACGTGGCCCAGATACTCGAGCTGCGTCAGCGTCTCGAACGCCTCGTCCACATCGCCTCTGGCAAAGGCAATGCGCGACAGCATGACGTGCCCGAGCGTGACGTGATCGCCCAGCAGCACATCGCGCGCAAGTGGCACATAGACCCGCAGCAGATGCGCGGCCTGGGCCAGATCGTTCGCCTCATAGACCGTGGCCGCATACATCACGCCGGCCCAGGCATTGCCGCCCGTGTAGCCGTAGTGTTGCGTGCTACCGCTACCAACAGCGATCCGCAGACGCGCCGTGGCCTCGCGCAGGCGCCCGCCCTGCAGGTCGAAGATGGCCTCGACGGTTTCGGAGTACATCATGTTGAAGGCGCTGCTGTCGGCGCCCTGCGTGCGGCGTGCGGTTTCCAGCAGACGGCGCGATTCGACATGCTGCCCCGACACCGCGAACACGTTCGCCATCGCATTGGCAAGCACCATGTCCGCGAAGGCCACGCCGGTGGGCCAATGCGTCAGGCATTCGCGCCCGACTTCCAGCGCGCGCTCGAGCTGGTCCATCATCGACAGCAGCGTCGGGCGCAGCGCGAGAACATGCGGACGCACCGCCGGATCGTTGGAATCCCGCAATCCGCTGCGTTCCAGCAGGTCCATCGCCTCCAGGGGGCCGCGCGTGAACGTCAGCGCCCAGATCCGGATGGCCTGCAGCGGCAGGTGATCGCGCAAAACGTCCTCGGGCAGCGCGTCGAACCAGCGTGTGAGCAGCCGCATACGCCCCTGCCCGAGCAGCGCCGGCGCGTGTGCGATCAGCAGCGTCACGGCATACGCGTAATCTCCGCCTTCGATCGCATGGTCGATGGCGGGCACGGGACGATCCTGTGACTGGAACCACCCGGCGGCGGCATGATGCAGGCGCGGCACCTCGGCAGGCGCTTCGCGTTGCAATTGCGCCTTCAGGAATTCGGCGATCAGGCTGTGGTAGCGCCACGCCCGTTCTTCACTCTCTATCGGCGCAATCAGGCTGGAAGCTTCGAGTTGCCGCAGGATCGCCTCGCAATCCACATCGGGCAGCAACACGTGACACAGCTGCGGGTTCAGATAGCGCAGGATGCTGGTGCGCAGCAGGAACTGGCGTACCGGCTCGGGCTGCCGGGCCACCACGTCTTCGGCCAGATAGTCGGCCACCGACCGGCTGGTGCCCGAGAAACGGTCGATGAACTCAGTATGCGCTTCGCTGCGCTCCAGCGAAGCCGATGCGAGCGACAACGCGGCCGCCCAGCCCTCCGTCTTGCGATACAGGCGCTGCAGATCATCTGCCGCAAGCGGCATCGGCCGCACGGTGCGGAAGAACTGCTCGGTTTCCTCGATCGAGAAACGCAGGGCCGTGGCATCGATTTCCAGCAACTGGCCGCGGGCGCGCAGGCGGCCCAGCCTCACATCGGGCGTGCTGCGCGAGCCGATGATGAGCTGCCCGTTATGCGGCAGATGGTCGATGATCTCGCGCACCCAGGCGATGACCCCGGGCTCCTGAAGCACTTCGAAATCGTCGAGGAAGAATGCGAACGGCTCCGGGTAGCCTGCCAGGCAGTCCATGCTCTGCAGCGCGGCTTCGCCGGTGGTGCGTGGCGCGGGCCGGCCAATATCCGCGATGGCGTCGTCCCCGACGATGGCCGCCAGCGCCGCCTCGAAGCCGGACAGGAAGCGTACCGGGTCGTTGTCGGCGTTATCGAGCGTGAGCCATGCGGTTGCCACCGAGGCCGCCTCCAGCCGCGCGCGGTACTGCAGCATGGCGGTCGTCTTGCCGAACCCCGCAGGCGCCCTGACGATCACGAGCCTGGCCGACGACGCGGCGCGCAGCATGTCGCCAACGCCTTGCCGGATCACCTGGGATGCGGGGGCAACTGGCGGCCTGAGCTTCATGCTCGGCACATGCCGTGTCATGCTCGGCGGCGAAGTCATTTGCTGGAAGATTGGGCTGGACGCGAACTGGGCAGTTTAGCAAAGCGTCCCTCCTATGTCGCCGCCTGATCCATCCTTGGCCCATCCGTGGGCTCTAGTCCATTCTCTCCGTCAGACCCAACGAGCGGCTGATGATCTCGAGCATGATCTCGGACGCGCCGGCAAAGATCCGCGATACGCGTGCGTCGCGATACATGCGGCTGATGCGGTATTCGTCCATATAGCCCGAGCCGCCGTGCAGTTGCAGACAGTCGTCGATCACGCGGTTCTCCAACTCCGTGCTCAGCAGCTTGGCAGACGCCGCCGTGACGGCATCCAGCCGGCCGGCGTTGTGCTCCATGACGAGCGCATCGAGCCAGATCTGCATGGCGTCGAGCTCGGCGCGGCGGCGGGCCAGCACGAAGCGTGTGTTCTGCAGGGCGCCGATCGGACGACCGAATGCGCGGCGCTCCTTGACGTAGGGCAGCGTCAGATCGAACGCGGATTGCGCGTGCGCGATCGACTGGCACGCGCACAGCAGGCGCTCCTCTTCAAGGCCCTCCGCCAGATAGGCAAAACCGCGCGCCGGATTGCCCAGCACGTTCTCGTCCGGGACGAAGACATCGTTGAAGAACAGTTCCGCCGTGTCCTGCGCGTCCAGTCCCAGCTTTTTCAGACGACGGCCCCGCTCGAATCCCGCCATGCCGCGCTCGACGACGAACAGGCCGAAGGCACGTCGCTCGTCGGGATTGGTACGCGCGACCACGATGACGGCATCCGCGTTGTGCCCGTTCGAGATGAACGTCTTGGCGCCGTTGATGACCCAGCCGCCGTCGCGCCGCTCGGCACGTGCGCCGATCCCGGCCAGATCGGAGCCGGCGCCCGGCTCTGTCATGGCAATCGCCAGGATCGTCTTGCCGCTGGCCGCGCCGGTGAGCCACCGGCGCTTCTGCGCCTCCGTGCCCAGCCGGCCAATATATGGCGCGACCAGCCGCGAATGGAGCGTCAGATACACGCCGACATCTCCGTGGCGAATCAGCTCTTCGAAGAGGATCTGTTCGTAGCGGAAATCGGTCACGCCCGCGCCGCCATAGGCTTCATCGGCCCACATCAGCAACAGGCCCTGCTCGCCGGCTTTCTCGAAGATGGCACGGTCGCAGCAGCCCTGCTCGCGCCACTGGTCCACATACGGGGTGATTTCGTTCTGCACGAAACGCGCGACCGAAGCACGGAACTGCTCGTGATCGGCATCGAAGATCAGGCGGCGGGTCTGGGACATGGTGATGGAAGGAAGGGATACGACCGATGGCCGATCTTAGGACCGGTGCCACAGCCGTGCCTCGTCGAATCCGACGAATCTCCCCTAGGGAAAATCCGGAGCCGCAAGATCATCCATTCCGACGACGCGCCAGCCGTATCGCCGCCTGACAATGCTTCGCAGGCAGTGCTCCGACAACCGATAACGGGAGACAGTTCGTGTATCTGACACAGGCTCTGCACAAGGCATTCCGCGAAAACCCGTCTGGCGTCGCGACGATTTTTGCGCAACGCAGCACGACGTTCTCCCAGCTCATCGACCGGGTTGCAAGACTGGCCAGCGCCTTGCGTGGCCAGGGCGTTGCTGCGGGCGACCGGGTCGCCATGCTGGCGCTCAACTCCGACCGCTACGTCGAGTACATCTTCGGCACGCTCTGGGCCGGCGCGGCGCTGAACCCCGTCAACACCCGGTGGAGCGTCGCGGAAATCGCCTACTCGATGGAGGATTGCGGCACCAGCGTGCTGCTCGTGGATGACAACTTCCTGGATCTGATCGGGCCATTGCGCGAGCGTTGCCCCTGCATCCAGACCATCATCTATTGCGGCGACGCCGAGACCCCGGCAGGCATGATCGACTACGAGCAACTGGTGCGGTCGAGCGCGCCGATTGCCGACAGCCTGCGCAGTGGCCACGATCTTGCCGCAGTGCTCTACACCGGCGGCACCACCGGCGCACCCAAGGGCGTCATGCTGTCGCACGCCAATATCGCCAGCAACGTGCTGTCGTCACTGGCAGCGGCATCGCGCCCGCCAGTGACGTCGATCCTGCAGATGGCGCCGATGTTCCATATCGCGGCGCTCAGCTTCGTCTTTCAGGCCGTGACGCGCCTCGCCACGCAGGTGATCCTGCCCGGGTTCGACCCCAAGGCAGCGATTCGCGACCTCAGCCGCTACCGCATCAACGAGGTTTTCACCGTCCCGACGATGCTGAAGATGATGCTCGACGATCCCACGTTCGCCGACCATGACCTGAGCAGTCTCAGGAACATCATCTACGGCGCTGCCCCGATTGACGGCGCACTGCTGCAGCGCGCCATGGCGCAGATTCCGTCCAGCCAGTTCCTGCAGGCCTATGGGATGACGGAGACCTCGCCTGTCTCGGCGATACTGGCGGCCGATTGTCACGTCGTCGGCAGTCCGAGGCTGAAGGCGGCCGGCCGCCCGGCGCCCGCGTGCGAAGTGCGCATCGTCGATCCGGCAACGGACGAAGACTGCCCGACGGGCACGGTGGGCGAGGTCGCGGTGCGCGGCCCGGGCGTGATGCTGGGCTACTGGAACAAACCGGAAGAAACCGCCCGCGCGTTGCGCAATGGCTGGATGCACACCGGCGATGCCGGATACCTGGATGCGGACGGCTTTCTATACGTCACCGATCGCATCAAGGACATGATCATCAGCGGCGGCGAGAACGTCTATTCGACCGAAGTCGAGAATGCGATCCTCACGCACCCCGCGGTGCAGCTGTGCGCGGTGATCGGCATCCCTGACGAGAAATGGGGGGAAGCTGTGCATGCGGTCATCGTGGTCCGCCCCGGTCACGAGCTGTCTGTCGATGCGGTGCACGCGCATTGCCGCGAGCGGATCGCCAGCTATAAATGCCCCCGCAGTGTCGAGTTCCGCGCCGACATGCCGCTCTCGGCGGCGGGCAAGCTCCTCAAGTACAAGCTGCGTGAAGTCTACTGGCAGTCGCGCGACCGGCGGATCTGAGCGGTAGCAAGGCAGACGTGGCGCGGGCAATGCCCGCGCCTGCCCGATTCACGCCGTCGGCAATCGATAGTTGCGGTAGTCCTCTCGCAACTTCGTCTTGAGCAGCTTGCCAGTCGCGGTATGCGGCAGCTGATCGACGAACACGACATCGTCCGGCACCCACCATTTCACGACGCGCTCGCTCAGGTACTGCAGCAACTCTTCGCGCGTGACATCCTTGCCGGGACGCTTCACCGCCAGCAGCAGTGGGCGCTCCTGCCACTTCGGATGCGCGACGGCAATGATCGCCGCCTCGTGCACGGCAGGGTGGCCGATCGCCGCGTTTTCCAGGTCGATCGAGGAAATCCATTCCCCACCCGACTTGATGACATCCTTGGCACGGTCCACCAGTTGCACGTACCCGTCCGGATCGATGGTGCCGATATCGCCAGTGGGAAACCAGCCGTCCTTGTCCAGCACCTCGCCACCCGTGTGCTTGAAGTAGCCGCTTGCGATCCACGGCCCGCGCACGTGCAGATGACCGAAGGCGCGTCCGTCGTGCGGCAGTTCCTGACCATCGTCGCCGATGATCTTCAGACCTACGCCCCATACCGCGCGTCCGGCCTTCATCTTGATCGTGGTCTGCTCGTCCTTTGGCAGGGCGGCATGCTTGGGCAGCAGGCGGCCGGTGGTACCGATCGGGCTGGTTTCCGTCATGCCCCATGCCTGCAGGTACTCGACGCCAAAGTCGCGCTCGCAGCGCTCGATCATGCTGCGCGGCGATGCGGCGCCGCCCGAGCCGATGATCTTCAGGCCAAGCGCCTTCATGTCGATCTCCGGGTGCTCGTCCAGGAACTGGAAGAGCATGAGCCAGACTGTAGGCACCGCCTGGGAGACAGTTACGCCTTCGTCGCGCATCAGTTCGTAGAGCGATTGACCATTGAGGTGTGGCCCGGGCATCACCATCTTGGCCCCGACCATGGCCGCCGCATACGGCATTCCCCAGGCGTTGGCATGGAACATCGGGACCGCCAGCAGCACAGACGTTGACGCGCCCACGGCGAACGCATCCGCCGCGCACGCCACGAGCGAATGCAGCACGGTAGACCGATGCGAGTACAGCACGCCCTTCGGATTCCCGGTGGTGCCCGACGTGTAGCACAGCGACGACGCCGCGCGCTCGTCCAATTCCGGCCAGTCATACGTATCGCTATGCTCCGCAAGCAGGTCCTCGTAGCAAAGCAGGTTGGGCACGTCGATCGCCGGCATGTTCGCCCGCTCCGTCATGGCGACGTAGTGCTGGACGGATTTCAAGGCCGGCGCCAGCTTCTCGACCAGCGGCGCGAAGCCAATATCGAAGAACAGGACCTTGTCCTCCGCGTGGTTGACGATGTACTCGATCTGCTCGGGGAACAGACGTGGATTGACCGTGTGCAGGATCGCGCCCGAACCGGACACCCCGAAATACAGTTCGAAATGACGATGCGTGTTCCAGGCAAGCGTGCCGACACGGTCCGCCACCCCGACACCGAGACTCGCCAGCGCGTTGGCAACGCGTTTGGCACGCCGATGGATCTCGGCATAGTTGGTACGGTGGATCGGGCCCTCTACCGTTCTCGCGACGATCTCCCGCGTTGGATGGTACGTAGCCGCGTGCTCGATCAGCGATGAAATCAACAGCGGTCGGTCCTGCATCAGTCCCAGCATCGTGTCTCCTCCACTCTATGTATCGGTGTGCTTGTCGGTGTGCTGCCAGGATGCGGCGGGGCCCGGGCCTGGCTTTTCGTCGTTGGCTTTCCCGCCAGCAGTGTCGGCCGCGCTGGCCCGGCAGGTAATCGTCGAAAGCGACGAATTTCGGCGCTGACGGGTGTTCGCGCTCAGCGCTTCAGGGACAGCAGGGTGCGGCAGCCGGCCGGCAGCGGATGCGCGGCGTGAGCCTTGACGGCGAGCGCCAGCTGCTCGGCAAGCGCCCCGGGGAACGGTGCCGCCCTGCGCGTTTCCAGGTTCACGTGTACCGAGAGCTGTTCCATGGTGGCCGCCACGTATCCCTCGGTGGCATGGGAGAGTTCCATCAGGCAAAGCAGACGCTTGTCGTCGGACTGCAATGCGCGCACGCGCAGCACAACCGGAGATCCGACCAGCAGTTCGCGGTAGTAGGCCACATGGATGTCGACAGTGTAGATCCCGCAGCGGGTGGCCTCGGTGTAGCCGAGCCCCACGCCGAGTTGCTCAAGCAGCTTGAAGCCCTCGCGGTCGAACACCTCCACATACCGGGCAGCGTTCATATGACCGTACTCGTCGATCCAGCCTTTTTCCACTTCGAATGTCGAGCTAGGAAGTTCAGGCCTTTCTGACCATGCGGACCATGCGGACCATGCGGACATGCCGTCTCCTGATCTGCGCAGCCTTACACATTGGCTGCCGATGTTGTTGTCCGCAAATGGTACGCCAATGCCTCAGTATTCGGCTGCCCCGCTGATCCTCCGCGTATACCCCAACATTTCCGCATATCGCGGACTCATCTGGACCGGCGGAACGCAAGTTTGCAGTGCAGCAAAGGGGCGCATTGCATGGCTCACAACTAGACCGCCTGTGCCTCCACCCAGTGGCTTTCCACCATGCGCCGATCCAGCAGGGGGATGATGGTCCCGAAGCCAAGGTGCTGAAAGTGCGCCGACTCGCGATGAGCCATCAGTCCGTCGGCATCCCGATACTTCTCCAGGATCACGAAGTGGTTGGGATCGGCGGGCGAGCGGAAGTACTCGTAATAGAGATTCGCGGACTCGGTGCGCGTGGCCTCGGCCAACTCGGCCAGAAGCCGCGACACCTGGTCGCCGTTGCCCGGCTTCGCGTGGTAGTGCGCGATGACCTGCAGATAGGAGGTGGTCAAGGGATTATTTCCTGATTGTCTTGGCTTGCGGATCACATGCCCACAAGCGCTGATCGCTGGTCGATACCGCAAGCGCATCATGGGCGATGGCGCTGCGGATATCGTCCTGGGTGCTGACAAAGCCGGACGCCACAATGGGCGGCAGCCCTTTGCGAACGGACCCGGGCAGGTGCTGCAGCATTGGCGCCGGCATCAACTGGACCAGGTTCGCATCGCTCTGTTCCAGCGCCTTGACGCTGCGTGGCCACGTGGACCGGTCGGTCACAAAGACTTTCTGCATGGTCATCATCCCGGCCCGATTGGCACGCTGGATGGTAGCCACGCGCGTCGACACCAGGCTGGTGACGCCGATGTCGGCCAGGTACTCGACGCCGCCCTTGTCCTGCGACAGCCCTTCGCAACTATCGATATTGACGATCACGTACTTGCCGGCCTTCGTCAGCGTGGCAATCACGGGCTGCAGCCGCCGCAGTTCCACGTTGGCGACAATCGAGACTTCCGCCTCGCTGTCGATGAAGGCATCGATCTGGTCCGCGCCGTACAGCGTGGCGATTACAGGGTGTCGTGTCAGGCGGGCGCCGAGAGACCTGTCCATGGCTTACTTCTTCACTTCGTGGGGCAGCACGTCCGAAAGGCCGAGCTTGCCCGGATTGAGGATGTTTTGCGGATCAAGTGCCCGCTTCACTGCCACCAGCACCGGGAACGCCGTGTCGAGCGACGGCGCCATGTAGGGCGCGCGCAGCAGACCGATGCCGTGATGGTGGCTCAGCGCCGCATTGTATTGGATGAGCACCGCGTTGGCCGCATCCCATGCCGCGCGATACCACTTCTGGCGATCTTCCACGGCCACGTCACCGCGCAACGAAAAATACAGGCACGCGCCATCCACATAGGCATGCGACTGGTGCGCGGAACCCGCCAGCGTGCCGGGCACCGCGTTGATCGCCGCCACCACGTCGGTGTAGATCGCGGCCAGATCGCTCCACGGGCCGGCCATCTCTAGCGTGTCGGCCACGAAGCCGGGGCTGCGCTTGAAGCCTTCTGCACTCTTGCCAGTCAAGTAACGCGTGTCGAGCCAGCGCTCGAAGATCGCGTCGCCATCGAGCCTGTCACCAAGTTCGGCGCAGACACGCTCGCTGATCGCCATCACGGCGTCGACCATTTCCTTTGCGCCTTCATCGGCCACCAGCAGCACATTGGTCTCGGGCAGGCCGAACTGCACGCCGCTTTCGAGTTCGTCGTAGAGACGCAGCGCGGCGGGATTCGCGCCACGTTGCATGATCTCGCGGCACGCGTCGAGGCCGATCGCGAAGGTCTTGAAGCCGTAGGCAATAGCGCGACCATAGTCGGGCAGCCGATGCAGCTTCAGGCGCACGCGCACGATTACCCCGAGCGTGCCTTCCGATCCGATAAACATCTGCATCAGGTCCGGGCCCAGCGCGGCGCGGGGATAGCCTCCCACGGTCACCAGGCTGCCGTCGGCCAGCACCACGTCCATGCCGACCACCATGTCCTCGATCTTGCCGTAGCGCGTGGAAAGCTGGCCTGCGCCGCGGCATGCCACCCAGCCGCCGACCGTGCTGATCGCGTACGACGACGGCCAGTGGCCCATCGTCATGCCGTACTCCTGCTGAATCGTCTGCTCGAAGATATCGCCGAACATGCCCGACTCCACTTCGACGATCTGGCTCTCGCGGTCGAAGCCCAGCAGCCTGTTCACATCGCACACATCGAGCACGATGCCACCGCGCACGGGCAGCGCCGCGCCAGTCACGTTGCTGCGGCCGGCCGATACGGTCACGGGAATGGCTTTGGCGTGCGCAATGCGCATCACTGCCTGAATCTGCTCGATCGTGGAGACACGCACGATCACGCCACGCGGCGTGGCGGGCTTGCCGCCCGTCTCGGTCATCATCGAGCCAGCCCACCAGTCGCGCGTCCACTCAACCACGTCACTGGTGGCGGTCAGAACGTGATCGGCGGCCTTGCGCAACGCGTCGAGCGTGTCGTTGTCGATCGCGACGGCATCCCGCTGCAGGCCCGGCGCGTCTGGCGTCGCCGTGATACTCCCGGCAAAGTGAGGCGGCGTGTGCTTGCCGACGACGTAGTTGCCACGGTTGTAGCCGCGCTTGATGGCTTCCTTGCTGATCATGTTGCTTCTCCCATTAGGACGGATTTTTCGAGGGCGACAGCGGCCAGGTAGTCACTGACCTGCTGCGCGACGGCCTGCCCGGAAAGTCCGAGCTCGGCCTGGAGGATCTGGGCCACGCGTGGCGCGGCCTGCGCCGATGCGTCACGCGCCATCAGCCGCGCGCGAATGCGGCGCGACAGCACGTCGTCGACGGTGCCGGCCATTTCGTGACGCACGGCATAGACGATCTCGGCTTCGGAATGCGGCAAGCCTTCGACAATGGGCCGCGCGAGCGCCGGGTCGGCCTGGAGGATGTCACTGACGAAACGCGCCTCGGTGCCATAGCGCTCGCCCAGGTGCGCGGACATGCCTCCCGACGCAACGATGGCTTGTGGATCGTATCCGGCAGCGCCAAGCAGAAAGGCCGACTTCGTCCGGCATTTCGCACGCTTGCCAAGAACCTTCTGCGCCGCGTCGACGGTCTGCTCCGCCATATGGCGCGAAGTGGTGAGCTTGCCGCCGACGATCGTCACCAGCCCATCACCAGCGATATGGATGTGATGGTCGCGCCGGACTTCCAGCGTCTTGCCGCCGGGCGGTGCCACCAGTGGACGACAGCCAGCGATGCTGCCAACCACGTCTTCTGGCGCGATATCGGTCTTCAACGCCGAACGCGCGCCCTCCAGCAGGAAATCAAGCTCCTGCCGCGTGCACATGACATTGTCGAGATCGCCTTCGTAGTCTTCGTCCGTAGTACCCAGGTACGAGACGTTGCCCCAGCGCGTGATCGTGGCGCGACGACTGCGGCCCGGCACGGGAATCGTCACCGTGCAGTCATTGCGGATCTTGAGCCACGGAATGGCGACGTGAACTCCCTTGGCGGGCCGGATGTTCAGGGTCTTCTGCTCGCCCTTTCTGCCACCGGTCCAGTCGCGCAGCCACACGCCAGTGGCCATGATGACCACGTCCGCGCACACGCGGATCTCGCGGCCATCGGCTTGAATGATCGCGCCGTCCACCTTGCCGCTGGCATGACGCGTGATTTCCGTGACCAGTGCGTGGTTGGTCACCACCGCTCCGTGAAACGCGGCGGTGCGTGCGATGTTCAGCGTCAGCCGCGCATCATCGACGCGCGCATCGAAGTACAGGAAGCCGCCCTTCAGATGTTCATCGTTGAACGTCGGACAATGCGACAGCACTTCCGCCTTCGTCAGCTTCTGGTGCAGGATGCCTTCACGCCAGCCGCCGGCCAGATCGTAGGTCCACAACAGACCTTCGAAGGCCTTGGCCAGGCGCTTGTCGAACACACCGTCACGTTCCATCACCGGAAACAGGAACGGCAGGCGCTGGACCAGGTGCCGTGCATTGCGGCGCAGCCGCTGACGCTCGAGCAGCGAATGGCGGACAAGACCGAGGTTGCCTTGCTCGATATAGCGCAGGCCACCGTGCACCATCTTCGATGACTTGGATGACGTCCCCGATGCGAAATCGTTCTTCTCGACCAGGGCCACGCGATAACCACGCAGGCTGGCGTCCAGCGCCGCGTAAGCGCCGGTGACACCGCCACCGACGATGAGGATGTCGAATGCTTCCGATTCCAGCCGGTCGAGCTGTTCACTGCGCACCAGCCGAAGCGGCTCGACGCGGGTCATGGCGGCGCGCTCGCGGTTTGCGCTGCGGGATGGAAAACCCATCATGTTGCTTGCTTCTCCTGATCGGTCAATGCGCGGCAAATGCCTGCACGTGGGAAAGCTCGGAAGCGACACGCGCGTGCCAGAGCGCACGCCGTTCCTCCCGTTCGTCGTCGCCGATGCGCGGCATGAACACCGCATCCGGCAACGTGGTGGTGCGGGCTTGCTGCAGCGAATCCCACATCAGCCCCGATGCGCCAGCCAGATAGGCAATGCCACGCAGGCTGGCCCGGTCGGTCTCCTGCATCCGATGAATCGGCAGGCCCGTAAGGTCAGCCTGCATCTGCAGCAGCGCGTCGCTGCCCGACAATCCCCCGCCGACGACGAGATCACGCACCGGCACGCCGGCAATATCGCGGTTGGCATCGATGCAGGACGCCACGGAATGCGCGATGCCTTCCAGGATTGCGTAGGCGATCTCCGCCTGAGTGGTGGCCATCGACACCCCGTTCAACGCAGCGCGCGCCTCGGGCCGCATCTGCGGCACACGCAAGCCCGTCAGCGCGGGAATGAACGTCACGCCGCGCGATGACGGCACCGACGCAGCCAATGCGCTGATCTGCTTCGCGCTTTCGAACCAGTGCAGCTTGTCGCAAACCCAGTTCAGCGCCGAGCCGGTAGTAGCCACGAACGTTTCCACCGAAAAGTGCGAAACCCCCTCGAAGCGACGTGCCGTCATCGTCAGCGTGCTGTCCGACTGCCCGCTGCGCTCGGGCAGGTCCGGGCCGATGACGAGATCAACAAAGCTGCCGGTGCCGTGCAGGCACATCGACTGGCCGGCGTCGAGACAACCGAGGCCGACTGCGCCCGCCAGTTGGTCGCCCGCGCAGGCGAGGATCGGCACGTCGACGCCAAGCAGGTCGCGGCGCGTGCGCCCGAAGTCGTCGGCATCCTGGCGCAACTCTGGCAGCAACTCTTGCGGGAATCCGAGCGCCTCGACCCACTCCGTCAGGTAGCGGTGTTCACCAAGAACATAGGCACTGCACGATGTGGCATTCGTCGGTGTGGTCACACACGCGCGTTCGGTGGACAGGTGCCACAGCAGCCAGCTATCGACGGTGCCGAACGCAAGCCGGCGATCGCGCCACGCATCGGCGACGGCGCGCGTCTCCCGCAGATGTCGCGCGGCCCACAGGTAAGCCGAGCGCACGCCGGCTGGACGACCAACGGTGGCGCGCAAGCGCGGGTCCCACGTGGATGCCATCTGATCGAGGTCCGCCGCGTACCGCGTGTCCTGCCAGACCATTGCGGGCACCAGCGCACGCCCCGTTACGGTGTCCCACAGCACGCCGGTGGAGCGCTGCGTGGCGATGGCCAGCGCGACGATGCACAAGTCGTTGCGTTCGGCTTCGGCCAGCGTGGCGCGGCAGACTTCCAGTGTCTTTTCCAGCAGCACGTTGGCGTCCTGCTCCACCACGCCGGGACGCGGTGAATCCACCTGCAGCGTGGTGTACTGCTGACACGAGACGTGGCCGTCGCTGGCAACCACCGCGGCACGCGTACCAGACGTGCCTTCGTCGATCGCCAGGATGACGTTCCTGTTTTTCATGGTGTTACTTCTCTGTAGCGGGATGCATGAAGCCGGCGCCGTCGCGTGCATCGCTGCGGAACTGCGGCGCATCGGCTTCGTTATCGGGATGAATGGCCGTGCGCGTGGGGTCCCAGCGAATGAGGAAGCAGATAATGCTGGCCACCAGCGGCACGACGGAGAGAATCAGGAAAGTGGTTTCGAGCCCGTAGCGCGCGCGAAACAGCGGGAATACCAGCAGGCCCAGCGCGGCTCCGATGGCACCCAGCGCGCCGATAACGCCGTTGGCGCCCGCGCGCAGTTCGCTGCGGAATGACAGCGACGACAAGCTCTTGCCATTGGCGCCAGGGCCGCCCGAGTGGAACAGGATGAACAGCGACGGCACGACCACGGCCACCCATGTGGGCATCTTGCCGTTGAACAGGCCAAGAATCAGCAGCATCACGAACACCGCCGCGAAGCCGTACGCGGAAGCACGGCGCAGGCCGAGCTTGCGGCCGATCACCGGTGACAGGAAGCCACCGAAGATGCCACACACATTGAACACCAGCGCGCCAATCGTGGCATAGACAAAGTCCTTGCCGAACAGCGCCGCGCTGATCAGCGGCAGATACCAGCCAATGCCGAAGTACTGGATCGACTGACCGATCTGCACGGTGGCCGCCAGAATCGTGCGGGGCAAATAGATGCCACGGAAGATCAGCAGCACGTTGGCGAGACCGCGGCGTGCCATGTTGGTCACCGGAACGCGCTCGGCCAGTGGCGCAGCTTCGAACGGACGACCGTAGATGCGTGTCATGGCCTGCGCGGCGGCTTCGAGGCGCTCCTTGCGCGCCAGCCATGTCGGGCTTTCCACCAGGAACAGTACTTGCAAGATCAGGATGCCGACGCCAAACACAGCCGTGGCCGCCACCGAGTAACGCCAGATCGTGTCACCGACTTGCCACGAGTAAAACAACAACGCGAGCAGCAGGTTCAGGCAAACAGCCGTGTACCACATGCCCTGCCAGGTATTGAGACGGCTCTTGAGCTTCACGGGCGTGAACTCCGCCAATACCGCCATGGCAATGGCGAAGTCGATACCGTACGCGGCACCGACGAAGAAACGTCCCACGAGAATCGCGTTGAAATCGGGCGCGAATACCACCAGCAAGGCACCCACGACGGCAAAGACCTTGGCCAGGATCAGCGGTTTGACACGGCCCCAGCGGTCAGCCATCCAGCCACCCAGCGGATTGAAGGCGATGGCCACCCACGAAGCGAACGACGTCAGCAATGCCACCTGCGCCGGTTCCAGCTTCAGGTCGCGCGTCATGGGCCCTAGGCCCGCGCTCAGTGCGGAATTGGAGAATGCGTCGAGGAACAGTCCGCCCAGTGCCAGCCACCAGATGACGCCGGCGCGGCCGCGAATGCCTGGACAGGAATCTATGAAGGCGATGACATCATCGATGCCACGTATCTTGATGGCAGAGGTTTGCACGGCGGTCTCCTTGTCGTTGTTCTGTAAGAGGCCGCAGCAAACTGCACGCGCTAAGAGACCATCTTACAGATGGTCTCTTATCTGAATCTGCCCAGCGAATGTATGCGCTCCGCCAGGTGGTGTCAACCGGGAAAACCCGGTTGTGCCGGGACGATTCGCTACAAGAATGGATTGCCGGAGGCGCGGGAGGATCTCCCTTGCGCTAAGCGGCACGAGAAGCTGGCGCGCCAACGCCTCAGAATAGGCGCGGCTCTGCGCGATTGCGATAGCCTTCTCGATGCCGAGCGGGGTGGGCTTGCCCGCCATGTCGGTGACGACGATTTCAGTGTTGTCAGGCAGCACCGCCATCCACTCGTCATGCGGAGTTGGGTCGGGCCGGTGAATGGGAAAGAACTCGCTGGGAATGGCGAGCACTGTCTGCGCGTGCAGGCTCGAGTCTAGAAGCGAGCTCACGTGGACTCAACGCGCAATGGCTGCTGCTGCATGACCATCCAGTCGCGAGCAATGTTCGATAGCTTCAATCGTCGCTCGCCGGAAGCGGTCGCCAGTCGAGATCTTCGGCGCGGCGGGCGCTGCTGCCGCACTTGCCTCTCTGGCGATGCGTGCCGATCTTGCCAGCAGCGCATCGGCGTCGAACCGGTGGTGGCTCCCGAACTGCGCCTGCTTTTGCGTGAGGCGGGCCAACTGGTCACGCAGCCAAACGTCGCCGCGATCTGCGAACGCACCTGGCTGGATCAAACGAATGGACATGACGGACTCCCCTTGCGTCCAGCCAAAGGCCGGTGACGCGCCTGACTCGTGGAAGCGAGACGTCGTATTTCTCGCTTGGAACGAAGAGTAGTGATCCGCCTTTGA
Organism: Cupriavidus sp. Met-2; assembly: GCF_049843575.1. Taxonomy (NCBI): domain Bacteria; kingdom Pseudomonadati; phylum Pseudomonadota; class Betaproteobacteria; order Burkholderiales; family Burkholderiaceae; genus Cupriavidus; species Cupriavidus sp. Met-2. Next base: position 149,067 of record NZ_JBBHZL010000003.1, on the reverse strand, counting down.
TGGCGCTCTCTGTTTCTTGCGCTAGAAATACTCCACCCCTTGCGGTGCCCTTTTTAACTTCAACAGGAACACCAAAGTCAGATCAAGGCGGTAGTCGCCACGCGCGCAGCACGACAAAGACGTCCGCGAGTTGCGCGGCGTGTGTCGTAGAACATCTCCGAACTTCGTCGCAAGAACCGGAGTTTTGAATCGCGAAGCGATGTCTACTCTTTCGCTCAGATCATCGAGCGGTTTCGTTGATCTTCCGAAACTATCCATGAGGATTCCAAATGAGCAAAGAAGACGACAACAAGGCCGTCGTCGGCCGGTGGTTCACCGAATTCTGGGGGAAGAATCCCAATCTGGCGGTCATCGACGAAATCGCCGCGCCCGACATGCTGCTTCACTATTCGCTGCATGAGCCCCGTCGCGGCCGCGCGGACATCAGGGCATTCATGACTGACTTCCGTAAGGCGTTCCCCGACCTCAACTTCTGGGGCACTGCGGACCTGATCGCGGAAGGCGACTACGTGATTGGCCAATGGGAAGGTGGTGGCACGCACACCGGCCCGGCGCACGATGACTTCCTGATCGGTGGCCTGCCTGCTGCAACTGGACGCAAGATGCACTTCACCGGCACTACGGTGCTGAAGGTGATCGACGGCAAGATCGCAGAGGAGCGCGGACTGGACGATGGCGTTACCGCGCTGACGCAACTCGGTCTCATCAAGGCCACCACCAAGAACGGCGACGCTTGATGAGTACTAAATGAGGCAAGTTGTTCCGCGCCTTTCTGGCGCGGAACAACGCTCCCGATCGGCACAAGTAGGCCTGCAATTCTTGCGGGCCTACTTCATCTACGAGCACGTATTTTCTTTACGCGATCTTCCGAGTTACACCGCAGGAAACGGAGCGTAGTAAATCAAGTTCGGCAGTACATTTGGATTACCTTCGCTTTGTGAGGCGGGCGGCATTCCATCAACGCCAGCCTCTCATGGCTGGCGCTCTTGTTTGCTTTACCCCTACTTCGATGGATCTGCACCATGACTAAGACTGCAAGCACCGACCCTGTTGCGCAATCACTGCTGGCTTGGGTGACGGCGGTGAAGCATGGCTTACCGCCGCGGGATGTCTCCACGTCGCGCCTTGATGGAATGCGACTTGAAGACCTCGTGTTGCGTCTTCTCGATCTGGACATCGAGCAGGCCGCGAGATTGGATGTCCTGGCGGATTCCGGCTCACCAATCGAGCGAAGCCCGATACGCTTCTATGAGACATTGCAGCAGGCTACTCCATGACACCCGAGGCCTACGACTGGATGAACATCGGGATTTCGCTCGATGCTAATGGAAACGCCGTGCTGCCTGGCCTTCTGACGGTGGAGCAATGCGATGCACTCGCGGCACTCTACCCCAATGAGAAAGGCTACCGCACACGGATCGTCATGGCTCGTCATGGATTCGGGCGCGGCGAGTACAAGTACTTCGCTTATCCGTTGCCGCCGCTGCTCGAACAGCTACGCCACGCGCTGTACCGCCGGCTAGCGCCGATTGCCAATCGCTGGAATCTGCAGTTGGGCATCGACGTGCAATACCCGGATGATCTGGTCGCCTTCCTGCGGCGGTGCCACCAGGCGGGCCAGACCCGGCCGACACCGCTGATCCTTCAGTACGGTGAGGGCGACTACAACTGTCTTCACCAAGACCTGTACGGCGAGCACGTTTTTCCGCTGCAGGTGGCCATCCTGCTGTCGGAGCCCGGCAAGGATTTCGCTGGCGGAGAGTTCGTCATGACAGAGCGCTCCACAAAAGGTCAGCGCGCGGATGTGGTTTCGCTGCGTAAGGGTGACGCGGTGGTATTCACCGTGAATCATCGGCCTGCGATGGGACGGAGTGGCGCTCGCAAAGTCTCCATGCGCCATGGCGTCAGCCGCATTCTCATGGGCAAGCGCCACACTGTGGGCCTGATCTTTCACGATGCAAGGTGAGCATGGGAACGCTCGAACTCTTTGAGGAAACTGCGGAGCACCACCGTCTCGGTCCTGCCGCAGTGGTGCTGCGCGGATTCGCGCTGCCTTATGTGCCCGATCTGATGCCTGCCATTGCGGGCATCGAGACGACTTCGCCCTTTCGGCATATGGTCACGCCGGGCGGTTTCACCATGTCGGTGGCGCTAACGAATTGCGGCGCGTTGGGCTGGACGACCGACCGGCGCGGCTATCGCTACACCACCGTTGATCCCGATACGGGCAAGCCCTGGCCGGTCATGCCGGAGGTATTCTTTCGGCTGGCAAATGAGGCTGCTGCTGAGGCGGGCTTTGACGACTTCGAGCCCGACGCCTGCCTGCTCAATCGCTACCTGCCTGGCAGCAGACTTGCGCTGCACCAGGACAAGAACGAGCAAGCCTATGAGACGCCGATCGTTTCGGTATCTCTGGGCATGCGGGCTACGTTCCTGTTCGGCGGTCATGCGCGCACCGCCCCCACGATCAAGGTACCGCTCCACCACGGGGACGTAGTGGTGTGGGGCGGCGCCGATCGTCTGCGCTACCACGGCGTAATGCCGATCAAGGATGCACCTCATGCGCTGCTGGGCAGCCAGCGCATCAATTTCACTTTCCGAAAAGCGGCCTAGCTAGCTCCTGGAATTCAACCGCAAGAGACGGAGTTTCCTCCCGCGGTGGATTCACTAGAGTGACAGTAGCAGCCGAGGTTTCCTATGAGCAGGATTTCCGCGGAACCGCCGGGTCAGTTGGCTGACACGCGCCGCCAAGTCGAAGCCTATTGTCAGTCGTTGGTCGATACCGGCGAAGCGCGATGGCGGATCAACAATGACGGTGATACCGAGCTGCATATGAAAGGTGGCGAGGCTTACCTCTTTGGCAAGTTCGGCGTGACGCGGCTGACGTGATCCACGAACGAGCGATTCGATTCATTCAAGAAGGAGTACACCGTGAAGATGTTTCTCAGCCAACTGGATTCGCCGCTGGGTGCCATGCTGCTCGTGACCGATGCGCGGCGGGTCGTGCGTGCGCTCGACTTCGCCGACCACAAGTCACGGCTGTATCGCGGTCTGCGCGAGCACTATGGCGAGGTGGAACTGACTGAGATCCCTGCCCCGGCCGAGATTGCCGATGCACTGGCCCGCTACTTCCATGGCGAGCTGGAGGCGCTGAAGGTGCTGCGGACTGCGACGTCTGGTTCGGAGCTGCAGCGCCGGGTCTGGGCCGCGCTGCGCCGCATCCCTGTGGGCACGACCACGACCTACGGCAAGCTAGCCAAGACGCTGGGTTTCGACGACCCGCGCGCGGCCGTCGAGATCGGCGCGGCCAATGGCGCCAATCCGATCGCCATCGTCGTGCCGTGCCACCGCGTCATTGCGAGCAATGGCGACCTCAAGGGCTATGCCTGGGGCCTGCACCGCAAGCGCTGGCTGCTGGAGCATGAGAATGCGATGGTGGCAAAGAAGATGCAGCCCGAGACGCAGACCGCCATGCTGCCGGGGTTTTGATCTTGAGCGGAATTCATGCGAAGACTATTGCCGCCGACCTGTCACCACTCGCCTACCGCCGGGCCGTCAAGTTCCTGTCCGAGTTGGACGAGGACTGGGCTCTCCACATTGCCGCCATCGGACCATGTCGCCATGAGGCCAAGCCTGCACGCGAGCCCTATGAGGCGCTGGTGCGGGCCATTGCCTATCAGCAACTGCACGCCAGGGCGGGAGATGCAATCCTGGGCCGCCTGCTGGCGCTCTACCCCGGCGTGTCTTTTCCGGCGCCAGAGCAGTTGCTGGCCAGCGACCCTGAATTGCAGCGCGCCTGCGGCTTTTCGGCAGAAAAGCTGGCCACCATTCGGCGGATTGCCCAGGCTACAGTCGAAGGCCTTGTGCCGAACCTCGAAGAGGCCCGGCGTCTGCCTGACACTGCGCTGATCGAACGCCTGACGTCCCTGCGAGGTGTCGGGCTCTGGACGGTCGAAATGTTCCTGATCTATTCGCTGGAGCGATCCGACGTCCTGCCAGTGGACGACTTCGGCGTGCGGGAGGGTTATGGACGCCTGAAGAGTCTGGAGAGGGCCCCCACGCCGCGTCAGATGCGCGAGATCGGAGAGGCCTGGAGCCCTTTCCGGACGGTGGCCGCCTGGTATCTGTGGCGCTTGCCCAGTCGATAGATATCGGCCGCAAGAATCGGAGTGCTTGCGATGGAAAGCCCGCGTATTCTGGCGGTGTGATTGATGATGACGAGATTTCTGCGATGAAGACGACCATTGCCTACGAAACGGAAGACGACCGCTGGACGGCCGTACAGGCACGCGATGCTGGCGCCGACGGCCATTTCGTTTACGCCGTGCGCACCACGGGCGTGTACTGTCAACCAAGTTCGTCGGCTCGGCTGCCCAAGCGCGAGAACGTGGAGTTCTTTGACTCGGCCGAAATCGCCGAGGCTGCGGGCTACCGCTGCAGCCGCCGTGCTCATGGTGACCAGACCAGTGCAGCAGCCGAGCGCGCTGCATTGGTGGCCCGAGCCTGTCGCATGATTGAAGCATCGGAGACGCCCCCTCAGCTCGATGACCTGGCGACTGCAATCGGCATGAGTCCGTTTCACTTCCATCGCCTCTTCAAGGCTGAAACGGGCTTGACGCCCAAGGCCTACAGCTCGGCCTATCGCGCCCGCAAGCTGCGCGAAGAACTGAGCAGCCCGGAAGCGTCAATCACGAACGCTATCTACGACAGCGGGTTCAATTCAAACAGCCGGTTCTACGAAGCCTCCGACCAGTTGCTGGGCATGCGCGCGCGGGATTATCGCTCCGGTGGTGTCGGTGCTGTTATCCGCTTCGCCGTGGGCCAGTGCTCCTTGGGCGCCATTCTGGTTGCGCAGAGCCAGCGCGGCATCTGCGCAATCCTGCTGGGCGACGATCCCGACCAGCTGGTGCGCGACCTCCAAGACCAATTCCGCAAGGCCGAGATCGTCGGCTGCGACGGTAAGTTCGAGCAGTTGATTGCCCAGGTGGTGGGCTTTATCGAAGCGCCTGCGATGGGATTGCACCTGCCGTTGGACGTGCAGGGTACCGCCTTCCAGGAGCGCGTCTGGCGCGCGCTGCGCGAGATCCCGCCGGGTACGACCGTGAGCTATGCCGAGATCGCCGAGCGCATCGGTTCACCCAAGGCGGTACGCGCCGTCGCCCAGGCGTGTGCCACGAATCACATCGCGGTGGCTATTCCCTGCCACCGCGTCGTGCGGCGTGATGGCGATCTGGCCGGCTACCGCTGGGGTGTGGATCGCAAGCGCGAGCTGCTGCGCCGCGAAACCCAGGTTTGATGGGAAGGTGTCCCATGACTGCGTTCGACGCAACCCTCGATCGCCTGAATTGGGTGGACATCGGCCTGCAACTCGATGCCGAAGGCTATGCCGTGCTGCCTGGCCTGTTAGGTGCAGATGCGGCGCGCGATCTGGCGCGACTGACCTCTGCGTCTGGTGCCGATCGAGTGGCTTTGGCATCCAGTGGCCTCGGGCGCGGTGAACTGCTGGTCTTCGGCACGGGTCTGCCGGCGCCGCTAGAGCAGTGGCGCACAGCCCTCTATCGTCGTCTGGTCATCGTTGCTAACCGTTGGAACGAAACCATCGGCGTGGATCATCGATATCCGGCCGAACTGGAAGACTTCTCGCGGCGCAATCGGAAGGCAGGCCAGACGCGGGGGCAATCCCACCTCAGTCGGCTCAGCGTCGAAGATCATGTATTGCTGCATCAGCGCAATGAAGGCGAGCAGGTGTTTCCCATGCAGATCGTCGCCGTGCTGTCCGAGCCGGGCGTCGATTTCCAGGGGGGCGAGTTCGTGTTGACTGAGCAGCGCCCGCGCATGCAGTCGCGCCCGGCAGTGTTGCCGCTCAGGATCGGCGATGTGGCTGTCATCACCACGGCGGAGCGCCCCTTCAAGGGTACCAAGGGCTACTATCGCGTCAATCTCAAGCACGCCATCAGCCGCGTCCGCAAAGGCGAGCGCATTGGACTGGAACTGTCGTTCCACGATGCACCGTGATGCAGAAGAGGTGCCGCACATGCCGACCCTGGACAAGACATTCATGCTGATCGGATCGGATGGCAAGCCGTACTCCAGCGCCATGCCCGGCATCTTCGGAGGCCATCGAGGCCGCAAGTTATACGGGCGCATGGATTGCCGTGCCGCGCTGCAGGCGATTGCCCGTGGCACGTATGTGAAGCACCGCGTTTTCTTTGCCGACGAGGCCACGGCCATCGCCGCCGGCTACAGACCGTGCGCCATTTGCATGCCCCAGGAATATGCGACGTGGAAAGTGAACCAGCCCACCAAGTCCTCGGGCAGTACCCGAAAGGAGGCACGCTCATGAGCGCACGACTGCCCATCTCCGCTAGTGCGGACAACCTCATGCCGCACGACCTACCCGAAGCCCGTATTGCCGCAGCCAACTGTACTGAGACAACGAGAAGCGTGCTCCCTGACACGCAAAGCGCTTTGCGATGGAAAGAGCACCGTCGGCCGTGTTTCTGCAGTGGCGTGCCCGTAAGGACGCCATGCGACGGGTGGAATTGAAGGGCAACGACTCCTCCTGACACCGAGCAGTCACCACTGCCGCCATTCAGGTAGTAGAACTTGAACGACCACTACCGGGCCGTCTTTCGTCATTTGGCTGGTGGTGCCTGAGCGTCGCCGAAGGGGCAGAACCGGCCCCCACCAAGTCCCCATGGCCGAGTCCGGCCATCTGTGAGCAGTTGAGTGCATGCCATTCGAGGCCGTGTCGGCGGCGCTACAGGTGCGCGGCTGGCGCAGAGATGAACAGGTTCAGCCCCAATCGTTCCGACAGGAAGCGCATGACAAGCTGCCCGCGCACGCTGTTGCCGGCGGCATCCAGTGGCGGCGAAAAGGTCGCGACCGCGCCCTTGCCGGGGGCGATCGTTAGTATGCCGCCGCTCACGCCGCTCTTTCCAGGCAGGCCCACGTCGTAGAGCCAGCTCCCTGATCGCTCATAAAGCCCTGCCGTCGCCATGACCGCCAGTACTCGCTGGCAAGTCGCGGCGCTCACAACCTGCTCGCCGGTGAGCGGATGGACACCGCCGCCGGCCAAGGTTGCGCCCATGAGAGCGAGGTCCCGCGCACTGACCAGCAATGCGCACTGGCGAGTGTAGACCTCAACCGCCTCATCCGGATCACAGTAGAGACGCCCGTGCCCGCGCAGGAGGTGCGCCAATCCGGCGTTGCGCTGGTTGTTGGCCGCCTCGGACTCGTACACGTGCTCATCGCACGCCAGCTCGCGGCCCGCGAAGCGAGACAGACCCTGGCGAACGTGGTGCCAGCGGTCATCTGCACCAAAGCCGGGTATCAGGCTAGTGGCAGCGATAGCGCCGGCATTGACCAACGGATTGCTGGTGCCGTCGGTGCGCAGTTCCATCGCCATGATGGAGTTGAAAGGCAGCCCTGTAGCGTCTACACCGAGCCGCGTTGCGGCTTCGGCCGCCCCGAGGGCCTCGCATACCAGTGCGAACACAAATGGCTTGGACACGCTCTGGATCGAGAAAATCTCAGCCGCCTCGCCGACCATGAACGCGTGGCCCCGAGTATTGGCGACACAGATGCCAAAGGCGGACGGGTCCGCCTCGGCCAGGGCCGGGATGTAGTCAGCCAGTTTTCCGCCCGCTTCCTCCCGAAAGTTCTCATAGGCCGCTTCGACCAGCGAGCGGATCTCCTCCGGCCCGGGCAGCGTGCCAGTGGAGACGAAACGTGCTGTTGGAGTGGATGACGAGTTCATGCCTTGGCCAACCAATATGGGATGAAGCGGGTGGGCTGAATAAGTCCCGGATTGATCATGTCTCCTCCCCTATTAACACTTCCCTGTGTCAGGCGTGCGCCACCAGGTGGCGGCTCTCAGAATTGCGAACGCCCTTGGAATCCCTATGATTCTCCACGCAGCGCCGAATCTTTTCACGCAACACATAGGCGTTCGGGATGCCATGCAAGTGGATGTCCGGCGAAGCGCCATTCGAACTCACAATTGCTATGTTGGCCAGTTTTAGCAGCCACAGGAGCAACGGCTGCGTCAGTTGAATGTCGCGCACAAGGGACAACTCCACTTCATCGAGTTTCATGGACATGATGCCACTACGTACCGTCACGCGCTTAGTGGTTACCTCTATCCTGGTCGTCTGAATTCTCAGGTAACTGAGCGCTGCGATGATGACGGCCGCAGGTATGAGAAACGGTATGAAGCACATTACGACGCAAAGCACAAAGACAGGAAGGTTAGCGGCCTGCGACGGGCGTCCAGACCACAAGAGCGCTTCGTTGGACATTTGAACTCCGTAGTTTCAGAAGGGGGCTGCGACGCGCGAAGTTCCAGCGCCTGCAGAACTCACTCCGAAAGTAGGCGTAACGCGGGCGCACGACTTTTCCTGAGCCGCCCCCGACTTTGCATTCGGCGCCAGTTGGCGACAGGAGTGCCCTGGCATCCACACTACCGAGTACCGTGCAGCCGAAAGGGGTGAAGCCATCTGCACGTTGGTCGCAAATGCCACTAGGCTCCACCACCTCGAAGAAGAAAACGACGAGCCCATCCAACAAGACCTGCCCCCCCGAAACGGGCGTGCCGCACAAGCAGCCTTACGAACAGTCTTACAAGCAGCCGTACACGCCGACCGTCTCGCCAGGCAAGCTTGCGCCGCCCTGCACGGCGCGATCGGCGTGACGGAGGAGTTTGATCTGCAGTCGCTGACGCGACGGCCTCTCGAATGGCGAACCGCGCACGGGTCGGAGGCTTGCTGGGCTGCCGTGATCGGCGATGCATAGCTAGCGGACCAGATTGCGATCGTGGACTTTGCCAGAGGGCTCACGCCGTAGCGAAGGAACAGTGCCCTCCAGTCCGCGCGAAACAAATATTACCCGGGCATAAGCGCAGGGAAACCGTGGAAACCGCCACAACTTCTGGATGCAGAGTCCGGATCAGCAGGTCGCCGTCAGCGTCGTATGCGCTCCCGACGCTTCGTCGCCAGTTCGGCGAACGCTGCGTGCGCAGGAGATAGCCTCTCGAAGTTCAAGGCATTAGCGCGCTGCCCCTCGGCAGCCAGGCGCCGCCTTCAGATCATTGCAATGCGATCACATACCGACAGGCGCAGCTTGTCGCGCGCTAACATTCAACGCTGACGGCACACGCCCACCCTCGAGCCCGAGGCACTTGATTCACACGGCATCCCCATGGTCGTGCGTGAGATGCGGCTGGAGTCATGCGTAACAAGCCCACACTGGGCCTTGAAAACGCCAGCGATCACAGTGCATTGCATCGAGCGACGCGGTGAGGACGGCTTTGGCGAAGGCGATTTCAAGGCGCTGTTCGAATCCTGGGAGCAGAGTCAGGTTCGGCGCGGCCCGCTCACCGGTTCCCACATCTTCAAGGTACACATCATGCAATCCAAGACGACAATCACCCTTGCGGATCCGCACCCCGTTCTCGGCAGCACCCAAGTTTTCAAGACTTTCAACTACGCGCCGGCTGTTGCGGCAGGTGGCCTGCTATTCATCGCTGGCCAAATTGGCATTCGCGCAGACGGGACCGTGCCCGAGACTGTGGAGGAGCAGATCGATCTCGCGTTCCAGAGGCTGCGCGCGATTCTGCAGGCGGCTGGCCTTGGATTTGAGGATCTGGTTGAGCTGGTCAGCTATCACGTAGATGTCGACAAGCAACTCACGGCGTTCCGTGAGATCAAGGACCGATACATCAAAGCGGATGCACCGGCCTGGACGATACTGGGCGTGGCCGCGTTGGCCAGGCCGACGCTATTCGTCGAAATCAAGGCTGTTGCTGCAACGCGCGCCGTGTAATTGGTCAATCGGGGAACGCTGCGGATTCAACCAGTCGACTGCACACTCCGTGGAGGCGACGAATGACGCCATCCTCCCCTCCGTCAGTGCAGCGTGTAGAGAGTCTGTCGCCCTTTGGCATAGAGGTCCATGGCGATCTGCAGGATCTCATCGCGATGCCGGTCGAAGGAGTCCAGCATCCTCGCTTCACCGGAACCGAGAGCGGGGTCGAAACTCATCAGTACGCGATCCTCCACCAAGAAGGTAATCTCGCCTGTGTTGTCATAACCCCAGAACCACACGCCACGCTTGGCCTCATCATAGGTGCGGCTTGGATTGGGAAAGGTAAGTGTCATGTGTCGTCCTGTGTCCAACGCCTTTGATTAACCGCGTTGCGCGCACACTACCACCGCGATGCGCCCCAACTAATGCGTATCGCGTTTCATGCTCTCGGCTTCCATCGCGGCATGCAATTCCTCATATGCCTCGACTGGCTCCATGTCCTGATCGACGAACGCGGCTGCGCGCTCTGCTGCGGCTAATGCGTCGCGTGGGATGTCGGTCTGGCTGTCATCCTCGGTACTTGGCGGCAGCAGCATATCCTCAAGCATCCCCCGCAACTCCGGCGTATTCCATGGCTTGCCCAGCCTGCTCTTCCTGTTCAGGTAGTGACGGATTTCCGAGTCTTGCTCGGCGGTGAGCGGCAGCCCCCGAAAAGTAGGGTCAGTGTTGTGATGGATCATGATGCGCCTCCCGAAGCGGTGTGCGCCCGCAATATAGAGATATCGACGCCCTGCGGTGTACGTTACAAGTTACGCATGATCACTGTGCCGCGTGTCCGCGGCACAGTGATTTACGTCTTCCTCTTGGCGACACCTTCGTTCCCAACGCGCGAATGCGTCGTGCCAAATGGGGTTCCCGGCACGGCTGGCTTCTTGGGCTGCTTGGGCTTTTTCGCTTCGCGAGTGCTGCGTAGTTGACTCTTAGCCATGGTATTGCTCCTGATTACCTTGCTTGCCAAGGTGCGGCAGTACCAGCATACGCGCTTGGAAGCGCCAGCAGGATGATTCTCTTGACGCTAGAGAGAAACAACGGATTCGCCCGCAACCAGTCCGTTGATGATGTCTTCGCCAAACTGCACCGCTCCCCTACGCGCGGTACCGATGTTCTCCCAAAGCGCATTTTCAAGCCGGAAAACGCGGGTATGTTCGCTACCGGGGCGATACCCTGCCCGGCAGATGACGATCGACGCATTGAACCTGCCGTCCGGCTTGACTCGCGGCCAGGTCTGAACAGGCTGGTTCTTGTAGACCAGAGGATAGAGGTCGAAGCCCTTGTAGAAGGCGAAGGGTGGGGCGTTACTGATACTGGCAATGCTCACGACTGCTCCATGCGGCGTGGCGCCGCTGTTGCCCAGTTACGTCATGGGCTGTGTTGAGAATGCCTGTTGACGACAACAACGCTCAAAGTGAAACAACGGATTGGCCGAGAATTGCGCCGTTGATGATGTCCTCGGCATAGCGAAGCACAACGTGCTCACCTCCGGCGAGGTCCGTCTTCGCGACAGATCAACACAACGGCGTTAACAATCGGTCTGGCCTGTGCCCCCGTCGGGCAGGCTCCGTTGCCGTTACGGCTTCCATTAGCCACTGTACTCTACTGGTGAGGCGAGGAGTGCTTTTATTCCACCGGGGAGAACAACTGCGCGACCGGCGAAGAAGCGAATCAATCGGCCCCGCAACCTGACCTTCCTCCCTCCTTAACGTACCGTATGACAACCGTGGCGAACCGGAGGCCGCTCTGCCTTGAAAGCCGCCATTGTGTTTGCACTGGGTCGATTGGCAGTTCAGGGGCGGCGCCGACCTCCTGGGACCGGCGTAGCGGAACTAGGATTCGACAGGCGCTTGCCCGCCAGAAGCAGGCGTAAGAAAGCGCCCACAAACGACGCCAGTTCAGCGCCAAATGGAAAACTGCACAACGGCAGTAATTGCGCATGGGCGATCGAGCCCACCGTCACGCCTGCGGCCGCCGACAGGACGCCCATGACGGCTTTGCACAGATCAGCAAAACCCAGCTTCTCAGGGTTGAAGAAGACCAGCTTGAACGCCTTGCACAACTGTCCCCAGATCTCCCGAATGATTTTGATCGTTGCCTTCTGTGTGGTGGCAAAGATGTTGAAAACCGTGGTCGTCAGGCTCGATACGATGCCACCAAAAATGCCGTCCTTGAAGCTGGTCAGGAAGTCCTTGAAGCGCAACCGAATACGACGCCAGATACCCCGAAAGGTGCTCTGGATGTCTTCGACGAACTTCTCGAAGCTGAACTGTCTTTTAAGGGTGTCCAGAATAATCGGAACTTGCGCGCGTAGCTCGAACCAGACCTCCGCCATGACCAACCCAAGCATTTGGCGAGTGCCCATCTTGAAGCCAGAAAGACCCGCAGCAAAGCCGGTTTGCTGCATGAACTTGCTGCCACCGTAATAGGCACGATCGATTGCTCCATCGTACTCCCCTCGGGATGCCGCACCATTGCCGAATGCCACGTCGCGCCAATAACTCGTGCTTGCAGCATGGCCGGCAGAAAAGCACGCGCGCGACTGAAGCTCTTGAGGACCGGAACCCACGAAGTAGACAGGACGATTTTGGCGTCCGGATACGGTGCGAGAGCTTCTTCAAGGATCGGGGCCCACATGAATAGTGTCCCTGCCGCGCGAAGCTCGGGACGGCCTTTCACCAAGTAAGCGGCGTCCGGATGCAAGACACCGTCATAGTCCAAAAACACAATCATCGCCGCCCTGGCTTTCTCTGGAACGGAGTGGCGCAGGCCTATGGCTCTAGCTCGGCACACCCCAAAAACAAGGCATTATAGATTTATATACAGTAGATGTATATCAAGTAGAGTTCAGTGCGTGTAGATTTTTAATCGTGCTTTGCGCACTCTGCGCCTCATGGCAAAGAGTGCAGAAAAGACCTACGCGCGGCTCCGGGTTGCGTCCAACCTACGTAAGGTGCGGGAAAAGGCTGGCCTTTCCCAGGAAGATCTTGCCGTTAAGGCGGGATTCCATAGGACCTATGTGAGCCAGATCGAGCGCGCAGTGAACAATGCCACCATTGACAACATCTGCAAGCTCGCAGAATTTCTGGGGGTCGATGTTCACGAGTTGTTCGTCGATCCTGATCAGCAATAGATCTTCGCCGACCTAGCGCCCGATCCCCTCTCCCCGGCGCCCGCGATCCCGCAGGTCGACGCCGTCCTTTTTTGGACCACCTGAACGGTCACCTCCTGCGCGGCGATTGCGTCTCTTGGTAAAAACTTAATTAGCGCAGCCCAGCAGCCTCACCGCGCGGTATGAGCGAGCGATGATCCTATGCGATGAGAAAGAACCACTCGCGCACAGTACGGCGCGACTTGACCGGCAAACGGGCGAGCGCGGGGTGGTCTGTCGTCGTGATCAATTGGTGGGGGAGCAGGAAACGTGACAGCCGCCCGTTGCCATCCATAAAGGGGGCAGGAAGACGAAACCGAACGAGAAAAACGCGGCGACCAGGCAAGGGCCGATGGGCCGCCCCAGATGGGCCAGCCGTACATCTGCGTTGACCAAGCGCCCCAGACACACAAAAGCCCGCGGGCGCGGGCTTTTGGCGGCCATCAGTGACAACTGGGATGACCTCATAGGCTAGGCCTGAACCCATTCTAACAACACAGCCTCGCGTGATCAAAATGTTGGCGAGTCCTTGAATCTCGGCGTCACCCGGAATCTTCGCCTGTACCGAAACGCGCCGCCCAATACGGCTGAGTCTTTCCCGCCTGGTCCACACTATCAATGAACGCTACGAGATAGTTATCCCACTCCTCGGGGGAACGGAATCCATCGTTCCTGACGATATCCATCGTGTCGTCCACATCGGTTCTGATGATCAGGCACGGCGTATCCGATGTATATCTTGGAGTAAAAATGGCTTTGAAACCCTGCGTTGAATGTAAGCGCGAAATCAGCAGCTCGGCGAAGGTTTGTCCCCACTGTGGGCATACGGATCCCCATCACAATGAACTTCACGGGCGCATATTTATGGTACTCGCATGCTTTGGCGGGCTGGCGTTTCTTTGGTTCAAGTATGGTCACTGATCTCGCCGGACGAGTTTGGCAAGTAAGCCCAAAACGAACTCGTGTTAGTCATTCGAGGGCAATAGCCTTGAATACGGTTGGCAGTCGCCCTCGGCAAAGTGAGACTCGACGTTGCCTCGCTGCTGGCACTGTCGATCATCACTGATCAGATTAGGGCGCCCGAAAAGGCAAAAAGACCCGCCCCATGGAGAGTGGAGCGGGTCTCTTCTACAACTAGTTCGGAGAGGTTCCAACCATTCAGCTAGAGCCGGCGTAGTCGCACAGCCGAGGCATCTACCGTGAACTATAGTGTAGAGAAGTCGTCGCGACTCTTGAGTCCGTCGCCGGGCTAACCAAACATTACCTGCGCTCACGAAACCCGGCCCACGCGAGAAGAAGCATGCCGCTTGTCAACGCCTTGGGGTTTTGTCAAAGCCTTACACGACAAGGCCTTTAAGGCGAAGTTGGCAGTTTGACAAACGTCGAATCCTCAGTTTGCCAAATACTATTCTCTCAAGACACGCACCGCTCATGGCGAGCGGAGCCCCGATCACCTCAAATACTGAAACAGGTTCATCCCCTGGATCTGCATGAACGATTGCTGGGCGCCCTGGAGTGCAGTCTGGCGCTGGTAGTACTCGGTGATGGCCGACGCGTAGTTCAGGTCCTGCAGGTCGGACAGCGCGGACTTGCTGTTCAGGTCGCGGTTCTGGCCGATCGTGTCCAGCGCGTCGAGTTCCTGCATGCGCGAGCCCACCGACGACCGGACCGTCAGCACGTTGTCGAGTGAGTTGCCCATCTGGCGAATGCCGGTAGCCAGCACGTTCTGCAGGTTGGCGTTGGCGGCATCCGTGTTCGCGCCGGTGTCGATCGGCTTCTTCAGCGCGCTGATGACGTTCTGCAGGTTCGCGAAGATGTCCGCGCCGGCCTGTTGCGCGGGCACGGCCGTTAGCGAATCGCCAGCGGCCGGCGTGCCCTTGACCGTGAACGACACGCCGCCCACGTTGATGGGCGTGCCATCAGAGTAGGGCTGCGCCGTGCCAATCGCGGTACCCGTGGTGGCGTTCGACACCTGGTACTCCATTGCCCCGGTCGTGGCATTGGGCTGGAAGGTCAGCTTCAGCGGCGTGCCATAGAGCGGGTTGGTCGGATCCGAAACGGAGATCGGCCCATACGTGGCGGTACCGGCGTTGCCGGCATTGCCATTGAGCACGTAGCCGGCGTTGGTCGTCACGCTCATGAAGACCTCGGCGCCGGTGTTGCCCGATTCCATCTGGCGCGCGACGTCAACCTGCAGCAGCTGATGGCTGTTGTCGCCCTGGTACACAGCCGCGCCGGCGGCGTTCTTCGCAAACGGTACCGTGTTGGCCTGCAAGCCCGCGAACAGGTAGTTGCCATTGCCGTCGTCGGCGTTGGCCAGGCCCATAAGCTGATCGTACTGCCCCTGCAATGCCGTGGCCAGCGACGCGCGGTCGGTGTCGCTCATCGTGCCGTTACCGGCGTTCACCAGCAGCGACTGGATATTCTGGATCGTGGTCGTGACCGACTGGAGCGTGTTCTCCTCCAGGCCCAGCGATGCGTTCGCCTGCTTGCGGGTCGTGGCGTACTGCCCGTTCACGGACTGGGCCTGGGCGACACCCAGCGCGCGCGTGGCAGCCACGGGGTCATCAGACGGTGTCAGGATGCGGCGGCCGGTGCCAAGTTGCTGTTGCACATACAGCAGCTTGGACTGCTGGTTGTTCATCGAGGCCAGGCCTTGCTGGTACAGGGTGGAGGTAGCGACGCGCATGGCGTGATTCCTTCGTATCCGTTTGAACTAACTGTCAGTGGAGAACGTGGCCCGGTCAGCCGATGCTGAGGAGCGTGTCGATGATCGTGCTGGCCGTCTGGATGACCTTCGCATTCGCCTGATAAAGCTGCTGGAACTTGAGCAGGTTCACCGTTTCCTCGTCCATGTTCACGCCGGACACCGACTGCTGTGCCGACGTAACCTGCGTGGTGATGCTGTCCTGCGACTCCGAGGCAATGCTTGCCGACTTGGCATCGCTGCCCACCTGGTTGACCAGCGACGCATAGGCGTCGTTGAAGCTGGACGTGCCGTTGATCGTCTTGGCGGTCTGCAGCTTGGCCAGCGCCAGGGCGTTGCCGTTGTCAGCCGTCGCGCCGGAGTTGCTCGACAGCGTGAACGTGTCGCCCGCCTTCGGCGTGCCGTCGAAATGGAAGGTCAGCCCACTGAAGGTGTAGTCGGTGCCGGTACCGCTGGCGGCAGTGCTGGTCGGGGTCACTACGTTACCCAGGGCATCGGTGAACGTGTAGCCGGCGCCCGTGTATTTCGCCGTGATCTTGCCCGACAGTTGCGTGAAGCCCTGCGCCACGCCGCTGAGCTTGGCCGTGCCGGATCCGGTGTTCTGCGTGCTGGCGTCGGCGCGTGCCGGCGAAGCGGCGGCCACCTTGGCCGGGTCCGTGATCAGCGTGCCGAAGCCTGCCGCGGCATTGCGTGTCGGCTGGATCAGGAACGAATCGTTGGCGCTCATCGGTCCGTTGAGACTGACGGAAATGCCGTCCGCGGAGATGCCGCTCAACGAGGTCGACGTCGCCACGACGGTGTTGTCCGACAGACGCGTCAGCGAGTAGTTCGTGCCGTCGAACTTCAACGAGTAGTCACTGGTAGTCAGGCTGCCGGCGTTGGTGATCGTGGCCGTGGCGACCGCGTTCGACTTATTGTTCGCGTTCGCGTACGTCGTCGGCTGGCCCAGCGAGAAGAGATCGGTGCCCGTTGCGCCGTTCAGGTCGATACCGAGCTTGTGCTGGTTGTTGAACACCTGGCCAATCGCCAGCGACAGGCGGCCGATGGCGTTCTGCGCCTGGTCGAGCGACTGGCTGCGGAAGCGCAGCAGCCCACCGATCGAGCCACCGGTCACCGAACCGTCTTCCGACTGCACCGTGTTGCCATTGGGCAGCGTGTAGCCGATCGTGATGCGGCTCGGGTCCGCCGCCGATGGCACCGCGGTCATATCGTACGATTCGGAGCCCATCACCAGCGGCTGGCCGTTACCGACGAAGACGTTATACGTATTGCCATCCTGCACCACGACCTTCGCGCCCACCAGCTTGGTCAGCTCGGACACGGCCTGGTCGCGCTGGTCCAGCAGGTCGTTGGGAGGCTGGCCGCCCGATGCGGCGGTCAGTTGCGAGATCTGCTTGTTCAGGCTGGCGATCTGCTTGGTGTAATCGTTGACCTGACGCACCGACGACGTGAGCTGCGTGTTGATGCCGTCCTGAAGCTGCTTGAAGTAGTCGCTCGACGCCTTGACCTGGCCGGTCAGCGCCTGGGCGGCGGACAACATGCCTTGCCGCGCCGCGGTGTCGCCCGGCGTGTCCGATACCGTCTGGACTGCGGCAAAGAACTTCTGCATCAGCGGGGCCAGGCCCGCGTTCTGATCAGCCAGCAGGTTGTCGATCTGCGAGATCTGGCTCGAGAACGTGGACAGCTCGCTGCTGGCCGATGTGGCCGTGCGAAGCTGGCCGGTCAGGAAACCGTCGTAGACGCGCTGCACGGTAACAGTGCTGGAGCCCTGGCCGAAGAATCCAGAGCCCGTGAACTGGCCGCCGGCCGACGCGATGATCGTGCTCTGGCGCGTGTAGCCCGGAGTCGCGGCATTGCTGAAGTTGTGGCCAGTGGTCGTCAGCGCGTTCTGCGCCACGTTCAGGCCCGACAGACCGATATTAAACAGAGACATGTTTGTCTGACTCCGGATCGAATGGCAAGCCGGCGGCACACGGCCGACGGCGGTGGATGTGCTGAATAACGGCCGGAACGCCGCTCAACTTTAGCGCGGCAAATCGTGAAGATGCGGGGTAGTTGTGAGCGCGTACTCTCGTGAAGAATTGCTTCCACAAACGCCAATAGCGCGACTGACAAGCGCCGCGCCATGCAGGTTCACCGATTGTTTTCTCCCCTCACCCACAACGCGGCATAGGGGACCAACCCGCTATCGCAATGCTTCAGGTTGAAACCTTCTTCATGATCCGGACGAGCTTCTCGCCGTAGGCCGGATCGGTGGCATATCCCGCGCGCTGCAAGCCGTGGGCGGCCTCGTCGGCGCTGTTTGCCGCCAACACGCCCGCGTAACGCGGATTGGAGGTCAGCAGCCGCGCATAGTCATTGCAAGCCTCTTCGTAGGAGCCATAGGCTCGGAAGCGGGCACGCACCTTCTGCGGCTGGCCATCGACGTATTCGGTGGTCAGTACCTCCGTCGTCGGGCCCTTCCAATTCGCACCGGCCTTGATACCGAAGACGTTGAACGACGTCGAGCCATCCGCATTCAGGATCTCGCGGCGTCCCCAGCCCGATTCGAGCGCGGCCTGGCCAACGATCAGCTTGGCCGGCACGCCCGATGCGCGCGACGCGACCATTGCCGGGCCTGCCATGCGGTTGACGAAGCTGCTGATGTGTTCGGGTGTGTCGTTGGGCAGTTGTCCCAGTTGGGACTGGCCATTGCCCTGCCAGTCGGCCTGATTCTGGTACTGGCGCACGCCGGCGGTCGGGTTCCACGCCGGGCCGGGCAACGTCGTGCCCACCGGCAATGCCGGGCCATCGGCATCTGTCGCGCCACGGCCGTCAAGCAGCCCGGCCATCTGGGCGTCCTGGATGCTTGCCGCGGTGACCCCGCCAGCCGTAGCCATGTTCGGCGGTAGTTGCTGGCCCGTGGCGCGCGCAAGCTGGCGGATCATGACATCGGCCAGGCCGATACCACGTGTGGAGAGCTGTTGCGACAGCTGCTGGTCCATCATCGACATGTAGAGCTTGGTCTGCTCGTTGTCGAAGAGGCCGTCAGACGGCGTCGCGTCGCGCATGCTCTTCAGCACCATGTTCGTGAACACGGCTTCGAACTGCCTGGCGGCGGCCTGCAGCGAACTGCTGTTGTTGCCGGCGCGCGCCTGGTTCTTGAGCGCCTCGAACCCTTGCGTGTCGAGCGCGAAGCGCTGCGAGATATCGGACTGCCCGGAGAGCGTCTCGCCCGTCATCAGATGATCTCCAGCTCGGCGCGCAGGGCGCCCGCGGCACGCATGGCTTCCAGGATCGTCTGCAAGTCGGCCGGGGTCGCGCCAAGCGCGTTCAGGCCCTTCACCACTGCCGCCAGCGATGCGCCGGCCTTCACGATCTGGAGTGATCCGCCGCCCTGCTTCATGTCGATCTGCGACACCGGGGCCACCACGGTCTGACCCTGGCTGAACGGCCCGGGCTGGCTGATGACCGGCTGCGTGTTGATCACGACCGACAGGTTGCCGTGCGCGATCGCGCAGTCTTCCACGGTCACTGCCTGGTTCATCACGATCGAGCCCGTGCGGGCATTCAGGATTACCTTGGCGGCGGCCTTGGCCGGCGTCACGTCGAGGTTCTCGATCCGGGCCATGAATCCCACGCGCGCCGATGGCGCCTGCGGCGTGCGCACCTGCACCACGCGGCCATCCATGGCGGCAGCCGTTCCCGCGCCCAGATTGCGGTTGATCGCCTCGACCACGCGCTCGACGGTGCCGAAGTCGGTGTCCTTGAGCTCGAGGTTCATGAAGCCGCCTTCCGGCTGGAAGGAAGGCACGGCGCGCTCTACGATGGCGCCGTTGGCGATGCGGCCCACGGCGAGCTGGTTGATCTGCACCTTGCTGCCGTTGGCCGATGCACCCGCGCCGCCCACCAGCATGTTGCCCTGCGCCACGGCGTACACCTGCCCGTCGATACCCTTGAGCGGCGTCATCAGCAGCGTGCCGCCGCGCAGGCTCTTGGCGTTACCCATCGACGACACCACCACGTCGATCTGACTGCCAGGCTGTGCGTACGCCGGCAGCGCTGCGGTCACCATCACCGCCGCCACGTTCTTGAGCTGCATGTTCTTGCCCGCTGGCAGCGTGATGCCAAGCTGCGACAACATGTTCTGCAAGCTCTGCGTGGTGAACGGCGTCTGCATGGTCTGGTCGCCGGTATTGTCCAGCCCCACGACCAGGCCATAGCCCACGAGCGGGTTGTCGCGCACGCCCTGGAACGTCGCCAGGTTCTTCAGGCGTTCCGCATGTGCGTGGCCAAAGCCCAGGCCCAGGAAGAGCGCGAGCAGCAGGCCAGCAAGAAAGACCGCACGACCTGAGCGGGAATGAAGGCCGGGCGGGGTGCCCAAAAGCGAGCCTGGCTTGTGGAAAGGCATCGGAGGCAAAAACATGGCGAAATCAGAACGGAAGGACATTGAGGAAGAAGCGCTGCAGCCAGCCCATGTTCTGTGCTTCGTCGATATACCCCTTGGCGGTGTACTCGATACGCGCGTCCGCCACCTGGGTGGAGAGCACCCCATTGTCGCCAGTGATCGTGCGCGGATTGACTACACCCGAGAAACGAATGAACTCCGCGCCCTGGTTGATGGCCATCTGCTTTTCGCCGGACACCACCAGGTTGCCGTTGGGCAGCACCTCCAGCACGGTCACCGTGATGGTGCCGTTGAACGTGTTGTTCGCGGAGGACCCGCCGCTGGCCTTCAGCGTGTTGGTACCGCCGATGTCGGCGTTCGAAGCGGAGCTGAACAGCCCAGCCAGCGCGCGCGGCACCGCGTTGAAGCTCAGCGTGCTGTTGCCGGCGCGGCTGGCGTTGGAGCCCGAGTTCTTGCTGGCGTTGATGTTCTCCGTGATCACGATGGTCAGGATGTCACCAACATTACGTGGCCGCCGGTCCTCGAACAGCGGATTGCCCGCCGCGTAGGAAGACGCAAAGATCGAGCCCGTGGGCGCGCTCACCGGGCGCGATTCGGCGCGCGCTGTGGTGGGCAGTTGCACGAGCGGCTCCTTGGGCATCATCGCGCAGCCGCCGCTGGCCAGCGCGGCCAGGCCGACGATGGCGTGTGCGACGAATGCGACGATGCGAGAGCCAGAGCGAGTGGCGGCCATGGTCATTGCCATTTATCCCATCTGGGTCAGACGCTGCAGCATCTGATCCGACGTCTGCACCGCCTTGCTGTTGATTTCGTACGCGCGCTGGGTCTGGATCATGCTCACCAGTTCTTCCACCACGTTCACGTTCGACGCTTCGACGTAGTTGTTCTGCAGCGTGCCCGCGCCGTTCAGGCCCGGCACCGTGGTGTTCGGCGCGCCCGAGGCATCGGTCTGCACGTACAGGTTCTCGCCCATGCTTTCCAGCCCGGTCGGGTTCGGGAAAGTGGCGAGTTGAAGCTGGCCCACCGTGGCTGCGTTGGTCGAGCCCGGCTGCATCACGGTCACCGTGCCGTCACGCGCGATGTTCACCGAGGTGTAGTTGGCCGGCAGCGTGATGGCCGGATTGATCACGAAGCCGCTCGACGTGACCAGCTGACCGTTCTGGTCCACCTGGAACGAACCATCGCGTGTATAGGAGGTGGTGCCGTCTGGCATCGTCACCTGGAAGAAGCCGTTGCCGATGATGGCCACGTCCTTGGCGTTGCCCGTTTGCTGCGGGTTGCCTTGCGTGTGGATACGCTCGGTTGCCACGGGACGCACACCGGTACCGATCTGCATGCCGGACGGCAGCACCGTCTGGTCCGACGACATCGCGCCCGGTTGGCGGATCGTCTGGTACATCATTTCCTCGAACACGGCGCGGCTGCGCTTGAAGCCCGTGGTGGACACGTTGGCCAGGTTGTTCGAGATCACGTCCATCTGCGTCTGCTGCGCATCAAGACCGGTCTTGGCAATCCAGAGAGAGCGGATCATGGTGTTCCTTGTCTTAGCTTTTCCGCGCTGGCTTCAAGCCCGCGCGCTTCAATTGTTGGAGAGCAGCGCGTTGGCCCGCTGATCGTTGCTGTCGGCGCCCGTGATCATCTTCATCTGCATTTCGAAGCGACGCGCGTTGGCGATCATTTCCACCATGGACTCGACCGGGTTGACATTGCTGCCTTCCAGCGCGCCGGAGATTACGCGGACGTTGGGGTCCTGCTGAAGCGGGTCCACGCCCGGACGCAGGCGGAAATAGCCGTCGTCACCGCGCGCCAGCCCTTCGGGCGGCGGCGTGACGACGCGCAGCTTTCCTACCTGGGCCAGGCCGTTCGCGGCCTCGCCCGGGCCACGCGCGGTCACGGTTCCATCGGTGCCGATCGACACCGTGGAACCGGGCGGAATCCCGATCGGACCGCCGTCGCCCATCACCGGCAGGCCCAGCGAGGTCTGGAGCTGTCCGTCCGGCGACACCTGCAGCGATCCCGCTCGGGTGTATGCCTCGGAGCCGTCCGGCATCTGCACCGCCAGCCAGCCGTTGCCCTGCAGCGCCACGTCCAGGTTGCGGCCCGTGTAACTGAGCGGACCGGCTTTCATGTCGGCGCCTGGCGTCGAGGCCAACGTGAAGGCGCGTGTTTGCGTCTCCTGCCCCACCACCGGCACGGCGCGGTACATGTTGACCTGCGCCTTGAAGGCCGTTGTGGAAGCATTGGCCAGGTTGTTCGATACCGCGGCCTGCTGGTCGAGTATCTGCTTGGCGCCCGACAGGGCGGTGTAGATCATGCGGTCCATGACGCTGCTTGAAGTTCAGGCTGAGATCAGAGGTTCACCAGCGTCTGCATGACCGTGTCCTGCGCCTTGATGGTCTGCGCGTTGGCCTGGTAGTTGCGCTGGGCGACGATCAGGTTCACAAGCTGGCCGGACAGGTCCACGTTCGACTCTTCCACCGAGCCCGACTGCAGCGTGCCCATCGAACCGCCGGCCACGCCGAGCAGTTCCTGGCCCGAGGCGCCGGTGGCGGACCACACGTTGTTGCCTTCCGGCTTCAGGCCTTCGGCATTGCCGAACGCGGCCATGGCGATCTGGCCCAGCGACTTCGTCTGCTCGTTCGAGAACGAACCGAGGATCGTGCCGTCTGACTGCACCGAGAAGCCCAGCAGCGAGCCCGACGTGAAGCCGTTCTGCACGATGCTCTTCGGGTCGTTGTCCGCGCCGAACTGGGTGGTGCCCGACAGATCCAGCGTAGCCGTCATCGCGGCGGCGCCATTGGCGGCCGGCAGCGTGACCGTCGGCATCGTGGTGGCGCTCGGCGCCTTGAGCATGCCGTTCGCATCGAAGGACAGCTTGACCGTCTGCAGCACGTTGCCGGACGCGTCGGTCACGTTCATGTCCCAGTCCGTGCCGCCGAATGCGTTGGGCGGTGCCGGGGTCGTCGCCGGGATGCTCTTGCCGAAGTACGCGGTGAGCTGCTGCTTGTTGCCCAGCGAGTCATACACCGTCATCGCCGTGCTGTAGTTGAACATGGTCGAGTTCGGCAGCACGGGCGGCGTGGCGCCCGGCGTGCTGACGAACGCGTTGGTCGGTACCGTGCTGCGCGAATCGAGCTGGAACTGAGCCTTGATGTTCGTGGTGGCCTGCGGCGGCATCTGCGCGTTGCTGATCACGATCGGCTGCGGCGCCACACCGCCGGCCGTGGTGCCGGCCGGGTAACCGGTGACCTGCAGGCCCGACGCATTGACCAGACGGCCATCGTCCAGGCGCTGGAACTGGCCATTGCGCGAGTAGTACACCCCGCCGTCCGTGCTGGCCAGACGGAAGAAGCCGTTGCCGTTACTGATGGCCACGTCGAGGTTGCGTCCGGTCGACGAGATATTGCCGTTGGTGAACGACTGCACCACCGAATTCACGCGCGTGCCCAGGCCGATCTTCGAACCTGCGTAGACATCCGCGAACTGCGCGGTCGATTGCTTGAAGCCAACCGTGTTCGCGTTGGCGATGTTGTTGCCGATCACGTCCAGGTTGGACGCCGCGGCGTTCAGGCCGCTTACCCCTTGACCAAAACCCATGATTAACCCCTATGTAGGCTGTCGTTCGTGAAATGCCCGCGCGTATGCCGGACCGGGTGATATGTGAATGCGTTCAGGAAATGCGGCGTACGTCGTCGACGCTGGCAGTCTGGCCGTTGCCGAGGTCGACCAGCACGCCCGAACTGTCGCCGCTGATCGCTTGCACCTTGCCGTAGACCAGCGCCACCGGCTTCACGTCCTTGCCGTTGGCTGTCGCGGCCACCTTGAAGCTGTAGTCGCCATCCGCGACCGCGTTGCCCTGGTCGTTCTTGCCGTCCCAGGCAACATCCTTCACGCCAGCGGTCTGGCCCTTCATGTCGATCGTGCGCACCACGTTGCCGCTGGCGTCGAGCACCTGCACGGTCACGCTGTCGGCGGTCGAAGGAATGTCCACGCCAATCTGGCCCGGCACGCCGCCGGACACGCTCACGGCAGAGCCCGGCACCATCACGGTCTTGCCGATCAGGTTGGCGGAGTCCATCGCACGGCTGGCGGCGGTCTGCTGCAGCAGCTGAGTCATCGTGGTGTTCATCGTCTGCAGGCCGCTGACGGTGCTGATCTGCGCGAGCTGCGAGGTGAGCTGCGAGTTGTCCAGCGGATTGAGCGGGTCCTGGTTGTTCATCTGCGTCACCAGCATCGTCAGGAACTGGTTCTGCAGATCGGCGGCGCTGGCGCTGCCGTTCTGCAGCGCCTGGTTCACGGCCGAAGTAGTGCTGCTGCCAACGTTGGAAGTGGTGGTCATGGTGGGTTCCGGCTAGTCCTGGAGATTCGGAAGGTTGGGCTTCACTGACCGATGGTCAGCGTCTTCAGCATCATGTTCTTGGCGGTGTTGAGCACCTCGACGTTGGCCTGGTACGAACGCGATGCGGAGATCATGTTGACCATCTCTTCCACCGGATTCACATTGGGCATCGTCACGTAGCCGTTGGCGTCCGCGAGCGGATGGCTCGGGTTGTGCACCATGCGCGCCGGCGCGGAATCTTCCATCACCCCAGCCACCTGCACGCCGCCAACATCGCTCTGGCCGGGCGTGGGCGCCATCTCGAAGATCACCTGCTTGGCGCGATACGGCTGCCCGTTCGGAGCCACCGCGCTGTCCGCGTTGGCCAGGTTCGAAGCCGTCACGTTCATGCGTTGCGACTGTGCGGCCATCGCCGAGCCCGCCACATCGAAAATGCTCATCGTTCCCACGGCAGTCTCCGTCAGCTCTGGATCGCGGCCAGCATCGTCTTGATCTTGGAACTCATCACCGTGAGGCCCGCTTCGTAGTGGACGGTGTTGTCGGCAAAAGCGACGCGCTCGGTATCCATTTCGACCGTGTTGCCGTCGATGCTCGACTGCAGCGGAATGCGGTAGTCGAGTTCATGGCCGGTGGACGTGGGCGCCTGCCCCGGCAGGTGACGCACGGACGTGGTGGACAACGACGTGCCCTCGCTGCGCTGGCCGCGTTCCACCGACTGGGCCAGCGTGCTGGCGAAGTCGAAGTCGCGGGCCTTGTAGCCCGGCGTGTCGGCGTGCGCGATGTTCGAGGCAATCACCGATTGCCGCTGTGTCCTCAGGCTCAGGGCGTCCTGCTGGAAGCGGAACGCTGCGTCAAGTTTGTCCATGATGTCTGCCTTTCCTGCGTGGCTTCAAATGGCTGCATTGCGGGGAGAACGCCGTCGCGTGGCCAGGTATACGTGTCCGGCGCCGCAGTCGGGCTTCTTCAGGGTTGCCATCTTAGGGGTCGGGTTGTCACGCCAATCGCTGGAATAGGGACGGGAAACCCGCGCATTTCCGCTGCGGTCTCTCGCGACACGCTGCCTACAATGAGCCCCACTGAATGACAACGGCGCATCGCGCACTGGCGGCGCGCCACACTTACATCCTTGCTGGGATGAACGCCATGAATCTCTATCGCCAGGCCGCCGCGCTGTTGGCGCTGGCCGGCATTGCCATGAGCCAGCCAGTGCTGGCCGCGCCCGCCGTTGCCACGCCTGTGACGGCACAAACCCCATCCACACCGTTTGTCGATGACCCGGCCCGCGTGGCCGTGGAGCAGTTCCTGCTGCGCCAGGCCAGCGGCCTGCCCGGCAAGGTCAGCGTCCAGGTGGGAACGCCCTCGGGCGGCCGCGCGCCGGAGTGCGTCGATCCGCAACCGTTCCTGCCGCCCGGCGCGGCACCTTATGGCCGCGTCAACGTGGGATTGCGCTGCGGTGGCGACCGGCCGTGGACCCGCTACATGCAGGCGCGCGTGTCGGTGCTCACTGACTACTATGTGGCCGCGCGCGCGATGGGCCCGGGAGAAACCATTACCGCCGCCGATCTCGAGGTCCGTCAGGGCGATCTGGCCATGCTGCCGCGCGCCGTGGTGACCGACCCGTCGCAGGTGGACGGCGCCGTCTCCGCCAATCGCATCGCGGCCGGTTCGCCGATGCGCACCGACCTGGTCCGGAAGCCGATTGCGGTGAAATCGGGCCAGACCGTCAACGTGACCGTGGAAGGCGATTCGTTCCAGCTCAGCAGCGAAGGCAAGGTGCTGACCGACGCCGCCACCGGCAACATGGTCCAGGTGCGGCTGCGCAACGGCCAGGTCGTCAGCGGGCTGGTTCGCAGCGGCGATACGGTCGTGCTGCAGCAATAAGTCGATGAAAATTGCGGCTTCGGCACTTTTCGCCGTGGCCTGAAGTCCCCGGAAGTTAGTCGTCACACGGGCTGGAGGCCTTGGCACAACAGGAAAATGGCAGCGTCACAACCGGCACGGGCCGGGCGTGCGAAAATGCCGCGGAACTGTCAGGCGATCGCGCCGCACCACACCGGAAATACCTAAAGTTTCCGGCGGCGCATCCGATAAGCCAGAGGAACCCAGCAAGGATTTCACCGTGAAGATCAACAATTCCCCCTCGTCCCGGCCCGCCGAGCCGTCGGCATCCGAAGGCGGCGCCCGTCCGGCCGCCAGCGGTGCCGCCGCGTCGTCGGATCCCACCGCCCTGACCGGCGTGCGTGTCAGCCCGCTGGCCGCGCAGGTTCGGGAAATCGGCACGCGCCTCCTGCAGGACAGCGACAGTGATATCGATGTCGCTAAGGTTGCGGAAGTGCGCAAGGCGATTGCGGAGGGCCGGATCCAGATCGATCCCAGCAAGATTGCCGACGGCCTGCTCGCATCGCTTCATGAGCTAAGCCAGGGCGGCAGCAAACCCTGAACTTCACATGACCCAGGCAGCCCTGATCCAGACCCTTTCGATTGAAGCCGGCGCCATTGCGGCCTTTGGCCGCGCCCTTGCGGATGAACGCGAGGCCATCAAGCGACAGGACTTCCAGGCATTGACCGATCTGCTCGGCAAGAAGATGGAACTGGCTCAGGCGCTGACCCGCGCCACCGCCGCGCGCGAGGCGCAGATGATCGCGCTGAAGCTGCGCGTGGGCGCCGGCGGACTGCTGATCGGCGGCCCGCTCGAACCCGGCGTGGCCGAAGCGTGGCGCAAGGTGGTGTTCTTTGCCCACAAGGCCCGCGACGCCAACGAACTCAACGGCGCCATCGTCAACGCGCACCTGGAATTCACGCAGGAAGCGATCCAGGTACTGCGCCAGGGCGGTGCCGGCCCGAACGAAATGTACGGCCGCAATGGCAAGGCAAGCGCCACCGCGGGCTGCGTCAGTCTGGCCGCCGGCTGACACACACCCCGACCGCGACGGGTGCGGCCCCGCACCCAGGTATTCCTGCGCCGGGATGTAAACATTGCGGAACCCGGGTTCCGCTCTATACACTCGAAGCGTTCACTTCTCGGTGATCGCCATGTTCGAGGCACTGCGAAAGACAACCAGCGCGCTGTTCGACCCCGACCGACGATTCCGGCAGGCCCGCATCTTTCACGCCGTGCGCGTGGCGCTGGCCCTGCTGGTCTCGATTGCGCTCACCACCGGCATTCACATCCCGCACGGTGAGTGGGCCACCATCACCGTTCTGGTCGTCATCGGCGGCCTGCAGCACCACGGCAATATCCGCCGGCGCGCCGCCGAGCGCGGCGCCGGCACGGTGATCGGCGCATTCCTCGGGCTGCTTCTGATCCTTCAGGAAGCCTATTTCCACATCCCCGTACTTACCTGGCTGCTGCTGGCCGTGATCTGCGGCTACTGCGCTTACCACGCCGTGGGCAAGGGCGGCTACATCGCGCTGCTGGCGGCCATTACCGTCGTCATCACGGCAGGCCATGGCAACCAGCATGTCGAGGATGCCCTGTGGCGCACGCTCGATGTGCTGATCGGCACGGTGATCGCGCTGGCCTTCTCGTTCGCGCTACCTGCCTATGCGTCCTACTCCTGGCGCTTTAAGCTGGCCGGCATGCTGCGGAGCTGCGCGGCCGTGCACGCGAAGATCGCGCGCGGGATGCGGGACGAGAAAGAGCGGCAGCAGGACATGATGAAACTCTCGGCGTCGCTGGTGCAGTTGCGCAGCCTGATCCCATCGGTCGCCAAGGAAACGGGCGTGCCGACGGCCGATCTCGAAGAGGTACAACACAGCGCGCGGGTCTGCATCAGCGCGCTGGAAATGCTCGCGGCCATCGACCCCGTGGCGGCCGAGCCGACGGACGAGGAACGCCACATCCGCGATCTGCTGCTGGAAATGGCCAGCGCGCTCGAGTCCGGCGACGAATCCATGGTGCAACTGAACCTGCCGCTGCCCGAACCGCATCCGGATGACCCCTCGATCGGCCACAGCTCCCATACCTTCCTGACGCTGCACCTGGCCGCCGAGATCGGCCATCTGCGCGATCACCTTGCGCAAATGGCCCGGCAGAGCCGCTTCCCATACAACGGCACGCACTGAGCAACCGGCCCGTGATGCCGATTCCAGTGAACGTGTCTGTCCGCCCATCCAAATCGAAAAAATGCGCCTTGAGGCACATGGACGAGCCATTATTCCCGAGTCCGCCAGTCGGACTCTTCTATAAGATATAAGAATGATGGTTTTTCATCGATTCCTGTCATTGGCTAAATCGATGATTTTGAACGCAAATGGCAGCATGAAGACGGGGTGATAGCCAGACCGATGGTGAATGCGGCTGCATACATTGCGTAAATTTCACATGAAGGATTGCACCTCCGCCATGCAAAATCAGGCAAAATTCGAGTCTTGCCTCGAACCGCGACCCGGAAGAGGCATTTCCCAACCCGAATCTGATGCGAGATAAGCGATGAGCAACCAGCAGCCAACCATCATTTACACCCTAACCGACGAAGCTCCGCTGCTGGCCACCAGTGCCTTCCTGCCCATCATCCGCACGTTCGCTGGCCCGGCCGGCGTGAACGTCGTGACCAGCGACATCTCGGTCGCTGGCCGTATCCTGGGCGAATTCCCCGAATTCCTGACCGAAGCACAGCGTGTGCCGGACAACCTGGCCGAACTGGGCAAGCTCACGCAAGACCCGGACACCAACATCATCAAGCTGCCGAACATCAGCGCCTCGGTGTTCCAGCTCATCAGCGCGATCAAGGAACTGCAGTCGAAGGGCTACAAGATCCCCGACTTCCCCGAAGATCCGAAGACCGAAGAAGAGAAGGCCATCCAGAAGCGCTACTCGAAGTGCCTGGGCAGCGCCGTGAACCCGGTCCTGCGCGAAGGCAATTCGGACCGCCGCGCGCCTGCCGCCGTCAAGAACTACGCGCGCAAGCACCCGCACAGCATGGGCGAGTGGAGCATGGCCTCGCGCACGCACGTCGCCCACATGAAGCACGGCGACTTCTACCATGGCGAGAAGTCGATCACGCTGAACGGCGCACGCGAAGTCCGCATGGAACTGCTGACCAAGAGCGGCAAGACCATCGTGCTGAAGCCGAAGGTCGCGCTGCTGGACGGCGAAGTCATCGACAGCATGTTCATGAGCAAGAAGGCCCTGCTGGACTTCTATGAAGACCAGATGGAAGACGCGCGCAAGACTGGCGTCATGCTGAGCCTGCACGTGAAGGCGACGATGATGAAGGTGTCGCACCCGATCGTGTTCGGCCACGCCGTCAAGGTCTTCTACAAGGATGCGTTCGCCAAGCACCAGAAGCTGTTCGACGAACTGGGCGTGAACGTCAACAACGGCCTGGTCGACCTGTACACCAAGATCGAAACGCTGCCGGAATCGAAGCGCGAGGAAGTCATCCGCGACATGCACGCCTGCCACGAACATCGCCCGGAAATGGCGATGGTGGACTCGGCCAAGGGCATCTCGAACCTGCACGCGCCGAACGACGTGATCGTCGACGCATCGATGCCGGCCATGATCCGTATCGGCGGCAAGATGTGGGGCGCGGACGGCCGCACGAAGGACACCAAGTGCCTGATTCCGGAATCGACGTTCGCCCGCATCTATCAGGAGATCATCAACTTCTGCAAGACCAACGGCGCGTTTGATCCGGTGACGATGGGCACGGTGCCGAACGTCGGCCTGATGGCCCAGAAGGCCGAAGAGTACGGTTCGCACGACAAGACGTTCGAGATTCCCGAAGACGGCGAAGCCCGCATCGTCGACAACGCCACCGGCGAAGTGCTGACCGCCCTGACGCAGCAGGTTGAAGCAGGCGACATCTGGCGCATGTGCCAGGTCAAGGACGCCCCGATCCGCGACTGGGTGAAGCTGGCCGTTACGCGCGCCCGCAATTCGGGCATGCCTGCCGTGTTCTGGCTGGACCCGTACCGTCCGCACGAGGCCGAGCTGATCAAGAAGGTGGAAACGTACCTGAAGGACTACGACACCAACGGCCTGGACATCCAGATCATGTCGCAGGTTCGCGCCATGCGCTACACGCTGGAGCGCGTGATCCGCGGCCTGGACACCATCTCGGTGACCGGCAACATCCTGCGCGACTACCTGACCGACCTGTTCCCGATCATGGAACTGGGCACCAGCGCCAAGATGCTGTCGATCGTGCCGCTGATGGCAGGTGGCGGTATGTACGAAACCGGCGCGGGCGGTTCGGCACCGAAGCACGTCGCGCAGCTGGTGGAAGAGAACCATCTGCGTTGGGACTCACTGGGTGAATTCCTGGCCCTGGCCGTGTCGCTGGAAGAGCTGGGCATCAAGTCCGGCAACGAACGCGCCAAGATCCTGGCCACGACACTGGACGCCGCCACCGGCAAGCTGCTGGACAACGCCAAGAGCCCGTCGCCGAAGACCGGCCAGCTCGACAACCGCGGCAGCCAGTTCTACCTGGCCATGTACTGGGCCCAGGAACTGGCCGCGCAGAAGGGCGACGCCGAGCTGGCGAAGATCTTCGCGCCGCTGGCCAAGACGCTGACGGACAACGAGTCGACCATCATCGGCGAACTCGGCGCGGTGCAGGGCAAGCCGGTGGACATCGGCGGCTACTACATGCCGGACGCCGCCATGCTGGAAGCCGTGATGCGCCCGAGCCAGACGCTGAACTCGGCGCTGGCGGCAGTGAAGGCCTAAGTCGCGCTCGCCTCGCCGCTGGCCCGGTAGTTCTGGCTGGCGGTGGTGGTTGAAAACAGAAAAGCCCCGGAGCAGGAATGCTCCGGGGCTTTTTCTTTGATGCTCTGCCGACTTAGGAGCGGGCTAACGCGCCGTCGGTCCCCATCTCGCGATCACGCCATCGCCGCCTGAATGGCCTCGGCGCAGATTGCCTCGTGCCGATCCGCCGAGCCGAAGATCAAATCCGCAACAATGGCGCGCTTGTAGTAGTGGCCGATCAAGTACTCGTCGGTCATGCCGATGCCACCGTGCAACTGAATGGCCTGCCCGCAGACATACCGGGCAGCACGGCCGACAAACGCCTTGGCCTGGGAAACCCGATGCAACAGCGTGGCTTCGTCCTCATGGTCGATGGCTGCCAGTAGCGAGAACAGCATGGAACGCGCCAGCTCCATCTCCGCGGCCATGTCGGACATGCGGTGTTGCAGCGCCTGGAAGCTGCCGATGGGCACGCCGAACTGCTTGCGCACCTTGAGGTAATCCGCCGTGACCTCGACGGCTTTCTCCATGCCGCCGACAAGCTCCGCGCACAGCGCCGCCGTCGCATGCGCCAACCCGTGGCGCAATGCCCGCAAACCTTCGCCCGGCTGGCCGAGCATGGCCGAAGCCGGCACGCGCGCCCCATCGATCTCCAGCTCCGCCGCCCATGTGCCGTCATGTAGTGGCAGCGCGTGGCACGTCAGACCCGGCGTGCCGGCGTCGACGAGAAAGAGCGTGATCGCAGACGGCTCCCCACTATCGGCAAGGCGCGCCGACACGATGAAGGCATCGGCGTCCACACCGCCCAGCACCAGCGTCTTGGTGCCACGCAACGTGTAGCCGTCCGTGCCAGCCTCGGCAGACGTCGAAAGGATCTCCGGCATTCCACGCGCATCGGCCTCGCTGTACGCAAGCGCGTAACGTCGTGTCCCTTCGGCCAGTGATGGCAGCAGTGCCTCTCTCTGGCTCGGCGTGGCTGCGGCCAGCAGCGTCTGCGTGGCCAGCACGCCGCTACCCAGAAATGGCTCCAGCACCAGGCCACGCCCGAGTTCCTGCGCGATCAGGGCGGTGTCGATCACCGAACCGCCCAGGCCGCCGCAAGTCTCCGGCAGCGCGGCGGCAAGCCAGCCGTTCTCGGCAAAGGTCTGCCAGTGACGGGTACCGCCAGTCTGGCCCGCCTGGATCAACGCGGTGCGGGCTTCGAATGCATATGCCTTCTCGACGAAGCGGCGGGCGCTGTCCTGCAGCATTTGCTGCGCATCATTCAGCTTGAAATGCATGGATATGGAACACTCGTGTCGGGTCAGAACTGAAACAGCGACTTGGCGATGATGCCGCGCTGCACTTCGCTGGTACCACCGTAGATCGTGGTGGCCCGCCGGAAGAGCATGTCGGCCGCGATGGACTGCGCCACCTCCTGCATCGGCAGCGACCGGGCGCCTGCCGTGGCCGCGTGCGATCCCGGATACGCCACCGCGCCATGGTCGCCGAGCGCCTCGACAAGGAACTCGCTCATCTTCTGCTGCAGCTCGGTACCTCGCACCTTGAGGATCGAACCCATCGCGTGAGCGGCGGGACTATGGTCCGCCTCCATGGCCGCCACACGCTGCACCATCACCGTGATCGCCTGCAACTCGGCCTCCAGGCGCGCCAGGCGCAGGGCAAATTCGTGCCGGCCGATCAAGGTCCCGCCGCCCGCCCCCCGCGTGGCAGCCAACGCACGCAATTGCCGCTGGAATCGCTGCAGCGTCGGCAGGTCCGCCGTCGACGCGTGCTCGTTATTGAGCAGGAACTTGGTGAGCTTCCACCCCTCGTCCTCGGCGCCGACGAGGTTGCTCACGGGTACCCGTACGTCCTCGAAGAACGTCTCGTTCAGATGATGCGCGCCGTCGATGCTGATGATCGGCCGCACGGTGATGCCTGGCGTCTTCATGTCCACCAGCAGGAAACTGATCCCGGCCTGCTTCTTCACCTGCGTGTCGGTACGCACCAGCAGAAAGATCCAGTCGGCCTCATGCCCATAGCTGGTCCAGATCTTCTGACCATTGACGACGTAGTGATCGCCATCGCGCTCGGCGCGGGTCCGCAACGAAGCGAGATCCGACCCGGAACCCGGCTCGGAGAAGCCCTGACACCACATCCGCTTTCCGGCGAGAATCGCCGGCACGTGGGCGGCCCGCTGCTCCGGCGTCGCGAAATAGTTCAGCACGGGCCCCACCAGCTTCTGCGCGAAGCCATCCTGCGTCGGCGCGCCCGCGGCGCTGCACTCCTCGTCGAAGATCAGCCGCTGCGGCACGGTCCAGCCGGTACCGCCGTGCTCGCTGGCCCAGTACGGCGCGCCCCAGCCCTTGGCGTGCAGGATCCCCTGCCAGCGGGCCAAATCCGCGCGTGGGGAGCGAAAGCCACCCTTGCGGCGCGGCAGGTCGGGGGGAAGACTCTCGCGCAGGAACTCGCGCACCTCCTGCCGGAATGCCTGCAGGCTGGGGTCGGGTCGGAAATCCATCTGAAGCTCTCCTGATCAAGCCAATGGACTTCACAGTAAGCGGCCAGACGTTGAAAGACAGCCCCCCGCTACTGGTGGGGGGGCCAATATGCGCCAGGCCCCGTCGCCACATGACTTCGCTATTCCATATGCCGGGTCTCGCCGGAAGCACTACACTAATCCTCACCCGCAGACTCTCCAGACGAGGCCCACCATGCAGGCTCCCGACACACGGCGTTCCATTCGCCTCTACGTCCTCTGCCTTTGCATCCTTGCCTGGCTCGGCGGCTGCGCGGCGCTGACGGGTCAGGAACCGCTGCGGGTTGCCGTAGCTGGTGTCGAACCGATACCGGGCGAAGGGCTGGAGATGCGCTTCAACGTCAAACTGCGCATCCAGAATCCCAACGATGCGCCGATCGAATACAACGGGGTGTCACTGGAACTGGACCTGAACGGCCAGTCCTTCGCCAGCGGTGTCAGTGACCAGAGCGGGACCGTGCCCCGGTTCGGCGAAACGGTGATCGACGTGCCATTGACCGTCCCCGCGTTCTCCGCCGTGCGTCAGGCGTTCGCCTTCGCCGGCGGCGTGAGTTCGGGCAACATTCCATATGAAGTGCGCGGACGACTGGCAGGCGGCTTTGCTGGCGGCACGCGCTTCACCGATCATGGAAAGCTGTCGCTGCCGACAGGGGGCACTTGAGTGCTGATCCCACAAGTCAAACGCCCCGAAGCATCGCTGCTCCGGGGCGCCGATCAAGCACGATTATCTTCCGCTGATCACCTCAGGCAAGCTCCTGCACCAGCGTCTCGCCTTCGACTTCCTCGTCTATCGCATCGACCTCGCGGCCCGGCAGGCACAGGTTGAGCACCACGG
Organism: Cupriavidus sp. Met-2; assembly: GCF_049843575.1. Lineage (NCBI taxonomy): Bacteria > Pseudomonadati > Pseudomonadota > Betaproteobacteria > Burkholderiales > Burkholderiaceae > Cupriavidus > Cupriavidus sp. Met-2. Next base: position 114,578 of record NZ_JBBHZL010000003.1, on the reverse strand, counting down.
CCACCAGCGCGCCGACGGTAATCCCGGAACCGAATACTTCCTTCACGAACGCAGGCAGCTTGGCGAGCAGATCTGGACGGATCGTCACGGCCAGACCGCAGCCGATCGACACGGCGATGATCAGGCTGTTGCGCTTGGTCGGTGCGGAATGGCCCAGCATGCGGATGCCGGCCGACACGATCATCGCGAACATCATCAGGCCCGCGCCACCAAGCACGGGCTGCGGAATCGTCACCACCAGCGCGCCGAGCACCGGGAACAGCCCCGCAAGCACCAGCATCCCGCCCGTCAACGCCACCACATGGCGGCTGGCGACACCGGTCAGCGAGACCACGCCCACGTTCTGCGCGAACGTCGAGACGGGGGGGCTAGACAGCAGCGCCGCGAAAGCGGAGCCGACACCATCGCAAAGAATGCCGCGCGCCAGCGTCTTGCCAGGCATCGGCGTGCGCGTCGCCGAACCTAGCGCCATGAACGTGCCGGTCGTTTCAACGATGGTGACCAGGAACGCCAGGGACATCGCGGCGATACCGGAAATCGGGAACTTCATGCCGAAGCTCGCGGGCTGCGGCAGCGCGAAGACCGGCGCATCATGAAGCTGCGAGAAGTCCACCATGCCAAGCGCCAGGCAGATGAGGTAGCCGATCATGATGCCGAGCACCACGGCCGACGCCGACACGATGCCCTTGCCCCATTGCACGAAGCCGATCACGAGCAACAGCACGATGCCTGCAATCGCCAGTGAGCCGGGCGCCGCGTAGTTGGCGCTACCCGCGCCACCCGCTGCCCAATCGATTGCAACCGGTGTCAACGACAGACCGATCATTGTGACGACGACACCTGTCACCGTGTGCGGAAACAGCTTGCGAATTGTCGGCATGAAGAAGCTGCCCACAATCATCACCAACGATCCGGCCAGCGATGCGCCGAGAATGCCTGGCACACCATGCTCGAGGCCAACACTGATGCCGGCGCCAACAAACGTGAAGCTGGTGCCCATGACGCAGGGCAGTCGAATGCCGACGGGACCGACACCCTTGCACTGGATGATCGTGACGATGCCGGAGCCAAGCAACGCGGCATTCACAAGCGCGACGATCTGATCTGGGGGAAGTTTGAGCGCGCCGCCCAGAACGAGCGGTACGGCGATGATGCCGCCAAGCGCGGCGAGCAGATGTTGTGCGGCAAGCAGCACGGTCGTCAGGATCGGTGGACGATCCTCGACCTTATAAAGCAACGTCTCCATGCTTCAGGGTCTCCTCGGTTGATCCGGTCATAGCCGAATTTGTCCTCGGGTTTTTATCACAGAACCTGTCGCTTTTGCATACAATTTTTGTAATACAAATTATGCATCCTAATAGCGGAAACGAAATCCTGCATCGGCATCGCCTTGCCAAACAACCACCCTTGCGCGTATCGCACGCCGCGCGCCATGAGATAGTCCGCCTGTTCCTGGGTCTCCACACCTTCGGCAATCACCGCGACGCCGACGTCCTTCGCCATGTCGATGATGTGCGCCACGACATGCCCCCTGACCGAGTTCGTGCCGATGGCCGACACGAACGATTTGTCGATCTTGATGTAGTCCACGTCCAGTGAGCCAAGGTACGAGAGTGACGAGTAGCCCGTGCCGAAATCATCGATCGCCACGCGGATGCCAAGCTTGCGTAACCGCTCGATGTTCGGGATGACGCGGCTGGCTTCGAGCAGCACACCTTCGGTGGCTTCGACCATCACGCCGTCAACGCCACACGCTTGCCTGACATCGGCAACGCGTTGCGCGATCGCGCAAGCGGCCAGATCCTCCGCAGACAGATTGACCGAGAAGTACATCGCACGGGCAAGGTCCCGCGGTAACGCCTGTGCGTCGGCGACGAGCAGATCGAGCATTCTGTTCGTGAGCTTCCTGATGCGGTGATGCCGCTCCGCCAGCGGGATGAACTTGTCGGGCGCGATCCACTGCCCGTCGTGGCACCAGCGCATCAACGCTTCGGCGCCGATCCATTTCCCGCTTTCCAGTTCGACAATCGGCATGTACGCGAGGGACAGTTCATCGTCACGTAGTGCGCGATCAAGCTGCCGCAGCAACCCATGCCGCCGACGCAGCCCCAGGCGCGCGAGCACCACGAGCGCACCGCCGAGCAACGCGCCGAACGGTACCAGCCACGTCGCGACATTCCGCCAGTTGGTGTGGAGCGCGCTGGCCGGGGACATCACGACAGCTGCATAGTCACGCGAGGGAGAGAGGCTGACCGACCCCGTGGCGCCACGGTGCTGCCACGTGATTGTGCCGCGTTCCCGAATCAGTGGCGGCATGCCGCCAAGGTCTATCGGGTCGCGTTGCACGACGATCTGTCTGTTGGAAATGGCGACCAGCGCGATCGCGAAGCCGCGACCGCCGCCGCCGGTGTCGAGAAGCATGTCCGGCAGCGCCAAGCTCGAATAGCCGGTGACCGAGTCAGTCAGCGCAATGTATCGCCGGCTCTCATCGAACGGCAACTTCACGGACGTCCGCACCCAATTGCCAAGACGGCTTCGGTAGGCTGGCGGACCGATCGGGATACCCGCGTCCCCGTCTCCGTACCCGTAGGACGAGCATTGCAGCACGTTGCCTTCGACATAGCCCACCACCTGCAGATAGCTTGCGCCGACGGCGAGGTTGCGCATCAGCGCAAGGTTGTCCGGGGAACATGGAGATGTGGCGCCATGCCGCCTCAGGGCCGCATTGATACGCAAGTTCTGCTCGCTGAAGACGTGGACCCGGTACAGGACCTCCGCAGCAAGGATGCCGGTGTGCAGCTGCTGCTCGCTCAGCGCGAGGCGGTAACTCATCCAGACAGAGGCACAGACGGGAAGCATGAAGGCTAGTGCAAGCGCCGCATAGGTCACGATCCTTGTTATCAGCCCCCTCATCCGCACCTCGATTCGTTTTTTTTGAGCCGATCAATCTATGCACTACGGCGGTTCGACGCTTAACCACTGGGGACAATAGCTTGACGGCTCGGGACATGACACCGCTGCATTTGAGAAATGACATATTGATGCTCAATAAAGTCCGCCCGGCATCCGTTAGCGCTTCGGATCGGGATATGGGGCGTTCCCCCGGGGCTGCTTCTTCGCCCGCTCCCGACAGTCAATGACAACAATCGAAGACCACACAGGAGGACCACAATTCATGCGCCTGCTTCGCGGTATGACAATTCAACGCAAGCTCATCCTGAGCACAATCACCTGCCTCCTGCTCGTTGTGACAATGACCGCGATGCTCATCCTGTGGCAGATCAGCAAGGGGCTGCAGGAGCGCGTGGTCGATCTGGAATTGCCGGCGATCGTCGGCGAGATTCGCAATGACATGCTGCATCAGATCGCACGCCCGTTGGCCGCCGCGCAGGCAATGGCCGGCAACACGATGCTGCGTGACTGGGAGAGCAACGGACTCGCGGACGACTACGTGCCGACGTGGCGTCGCTACGCTGCGGAGATCAAGTCACGCAATCAGGCGGACGCGGTCTTCTGGGTATCGGCCAGCCAGGGCAAGTACCTCACGGAGAAAGGCGTGGACCGCACCGTGCAGGCGGATTCCGCCGGGGACAAATGGCTCTTCGACTTTCTCTCACGCGGCAAACCCTACGAGCTGTCGCTGGACAAGGATCGCAATTCGGACAGCTACATGCTGTTCATCAATGCGCGCGCGGAAGCCGGTAATGGCAAGCTCGCCGTGGCGGGTCTGGGGCTTTCCATCAATCATCTGGCCGAGACGATCAACGGATATCGCCTGGGCAGGACCGGCTCGATCTTCCTGGCTCGCGCCGATGGCAACGTACTGATGCATCGCGATGCGAGACTGGCGGAGGCCGGCACGCCGCTGGCGGACCTGCCAGGCTTCACCACTGATGCCGCGCGGACGCTGCTCGCGCGGCAGCCGTTCGCGCACACGGAGGTTGATGCCCCGGAAGGCAAGCGAATCGTTGCGGCATCCTATGTGCCCGAGCTGGACTTGTACGTGGTAGCGCAGGTGCCCAAGTCCGAGGTTCTCGAAGAGATTCGCCACTCGTCGATCATCGCGGCCGTGACCGCGGGCCTGTCGGGCAGCCTGCTCGGCGTCATCGTGCTCTATTTCGTGATCCGTGCGCTGGTGGCGCCGATCGGTCGCGTGGCCAGCGCGCTCGACGCGATCGCCACGGGCAACGGTGACCTGACCCAGCGGCTGCCGGTGGACTCGCAGGATGAGGTTGGCCGGCTTGCGGATGCCTTCAACCGCTTCGTCGCATCACTGAATCGCACGATCGGAGATGTTCGACAAGGCGTGGTGGCCATCGCGGATGCGACACGCGAAATCGCGCAGGGCAATCACGACCTGTCCACCCGCACGGAGAATCAGGCGGCGGGCGTGGAGGAAACCGCCTCCGCCACCGAACAGCTCACGGCCACCGTGGCCACCAACGCGGACACCGCGCGCCGCGCGAGCGCGCTGGCAGCCTCGGTATCCATGGACGTGCGCCGCAGCGGCGAGATGATGACCAACGCGGTATCGACCATGGAAACGATCACGCATAGCGCGGGCCAGATGTCGAGCATCATCGACGCCATCGAGGGCATCGCATTCCAGACGAACATCCTGGCGCTCAATGCAGCCGTGGAGGCCGCGCGTGCCGGCGAGCATGGTCGCGGCTTTGCCGTGGTGGCGGGAGAAGTACGGGGACTGGCACAGCGCTCGGCAAACGCCGCCAAGGACATCAAGACGCTGATCGTCGGCACCGAGGAAGCCGTTCGTACCGGACGCTCGCTCGTCAATGAAGCCGGCGATGCCATGCAGCAGATCGTGCCGGCGATGCAGCAGGTCAGCACGCTGGTGGAAGAGATCGCGGAGGCCAGCGGCGAACAGAGCCGCGGCCTGGGCGAAATCAATCTTGCGATTACCGAGATGGACAGCACCAACCAGCAGAATGCCTCGCTGGTGGAGCAGGCGGCCGCCGCCGCGAAATCGCTCGAGGATCAGGCGACCGTGCTCAATCGCGTGGTCGCCGTGTTCAAGCTGGACGAACGCCTGCTGCAGGCCTGATCAGCCGGCCCTGCGCTTCCATTCCGCGTAAAGATCCGGGCACGATGCCGGCCGCACCGGCATGTACCGGATCTTCATCGACTGCTCGGCGAACGGCTTCGCCAGGTCAGCATAGATGGCCGCGGTGGAAAGACCGTATGGCTCGCCATCGTCGTTCGAATAGGCGTAGGTCACTTCCTTCACGCCCGCCATCCGCATCGCCGCCATGCACATTGGGCAAGGATGTCCGCTGGCATACACGGCACAGCCATCCAGGCTGGGGCTGCCGAGCTTCTGGCTGGCGGCGCGGATGGCCGTCAGTTCCGCATGAGCGGTGGGGTCGTTGGTGCTCAGGATCTGATTGACGCCGGTGGCGATCACTTCACCGTCCTTCACGATGACGGCCCCGAACGGCCGGCCGCCCTGTTCCAGGTTGGTGCGAGCCAGCTCAATGGCTTCGCCCAGATATCGTTCCGCGTGATTCGTGTTCATGTTGCTTCCTGCTCTTTATGGATTGCCGCTCTGGCGGCGGGCCAATGGTAACCGCGGACGACGCATCCTCGCTTCGTTCGCTTATCGCACATTTGCATTGCAGCGCATCCGTTTTTGACCGTCGTTGACACGCCATTGCGTGGATGCGTCCCCGATAATGACCCGCGCCGATCCCATCGGCTGCATATGTTCCGCCATGCGGACGCAATAAAGAGAATCAAAGTAGGAGATGACGTCTTGCGTATCAAGCATCAAGCCTCGCGCATTGCGCGCGTTGTAGCCATTGCCGTTGCCGGCCTTTCCATCCACCACGGCGCCATCGCCGCCGACGCATGGCCGGCCAAGCCGATCAAGGTGATCGTGCCCTATACCCCGGGTGGCTCCACCGATACCGTTGCGCGCGTGGTGTTCGAGAAGGTTTCACAAAGCCTTGGCCAGCCGATCGTGATCGAGAACAAGCCGGGCGCCAACAGCACGCTGGGCGTCGGCGTGGTGGCCCGTTCGGCGCCCGATGGCTACACCTTCGTGTCCGTGCTGGCCGCGTACAGCGCGAACATGTCGCTGTATTCGAAGCTGAGCTACAAGCCCACCGACCTGGCGCCGGTCGCCGAGATGGCTGAACTGCCGCTGTTCCTGTTCTCCAGCAAGAAGCTGCCGGTCAAGACCGTGGCCGAACTGGTCGACTACGGCAAGAAGCATCCGGATACGCTGACGTTCGGCTCCAGCGGCATCGGCAGTTCGGCGCACCTGACGGGCGAGCGGCTGGCGATGGAATCGAAGGTCAAGATGACCCACATTCCGTACAACGGCAGCGCCCCGATCCTGCCCGCGCTGGTCTCGGGCGAGATCTCGATGGCGTTCGATCCGCTGCTGGTGCCGATGCCCCACGTGAAGTCGGGCAAGATCAACGTGCTGGCCGTGGCATCGGCCAAGCGCTGGCCGAGCGAGCCGAACATCCCGACGATGGAAGAGTCCGGTTTCCCGGGCTTTGTGATGAGCTCCTGGACGGGCCTGCTGGCACCGGCAGGCACGCCGCAGCCCATCATCGACCGGATGGCGAAAGAGATCGCCGCCGCCACGCGTAACCCCGACGTGACGAAGAAGCTGACGGAGCTGGGCTTTATTCCAGTCGGCGGCACGCCCGAGGAGTTCCGCAAGCTGATCGAACGCGATACGTCGCGCTACGGGCAAATCGTGAAGGCTGGCAAGATCACGCTGGACTGACGACTGACAGGTACGGGCGCCGCCACGGCGCCTGTGCTTGTGCCTGTATCCGCGCAGCGTGGGCAGTCTCTCCGCGTCGCGCGCTGTTTCAATCACCCCACCCTACTCGTTCCGGCCCCACGCTTCCGGCCAGTCTCCCTGCCGGCCGACATAGTCATCCACCGCGCTGCCCACCGTCGGGTGAAAGCGGTCCTCGCCGATCACGTCCATCAGTTCGAAGCGCCGCAGCTTGTCACGGACCGGGTCCTTCATCTCCGCGAAATGCAGGGCGATACCGTGCTCGCCCAGTGTGCGACTCAGCTCGCGCAGCATGTCGGCGGACGTCACATCCACACTGGTCACCGGCTCCGCGGCCACCACCACGCGATACACGGGGGCTGGAGACTCGTCGATCGCCTCCTGCAGGCGTTCCTGGAACAGCTCGGCATTGGCAAAGAATAACGGGGCATCCCAACGGAACAGCACAAGCCCGGGAATCCGCTTGCCGTGCGGATAGCGCTCCAGGTCATGGTAGCCGCGCAGGCCCTCGACTTGTCCGAGTATCGCGTAGTGGGGTCGCCAGCCGTCCCAAAGGAATTCGATAATGGCGAGCACCACCGCAAGGCCGATGCCGGGAATCGCACCGAACACGGCAACCGCCACGAAGCAGACCATCGAGAGCCAGAACTCCCATTGCTGGATGCGATAGATCCGCTTCAGATCCGCGAACTCGAACAACCCCAGCGCGGCGGCAATCACCACTGCCGCGAGCGCGCTGTTTGGCAGATAGCGCATCAGGTCAGGCGCCACCACCAGCAGCGCCGCGACAGCCAGCGCGCCCACCACGCCAGTCAACTGGGTCCGCGCGCCGGCCGCCTCGGCCACCGGCGTGCGTGACGCGCTGCTGCTGATCGGGAAGCCCTGGAAAAAGCCCGCGGCGAGATTGGCGGCGCCAAGGCCAACCATCTCCTGGTTCGGGTCCACGCGGTGATGGTGCCGGGCCGCGAAGCTGCGGGACAGCACACTGGTATCCGCGAAGGCGATCATTGCCACGGCGCAGCCACCCGCCACGATCTTGACGAAGTCGAGACCGCTGGCCCAGGGCACCGCGAAGGCCGGCAAACCCTGCGGGATCGAACCCAGCACCTTCACACCCATCTGGTCCAGGTCGAACATGATCACGCACAGCGTTGCCACGATCACCGCTATCAGGATGCCCGGCACGCGTTCGAAACGCTTGAGCGCGAGGATCAGCACCAGGCTACCTGCCCCAACCGCGGCGCTATACCAGTTGACCTGGCCAGCAACCAGCGCCTGGCCCAACAGCACCAGTTCCCGCAACGGCCCGGTGTCCTCCACACGGATGGCGAAGATCTTCGGCAACTGGCTGACCAGCACCGTGAACGCAATCCCGTTCATGTAGCCGTAGCGGATCGGCTTGGACAGCAGCTCGGTGATAAAGCCCAGCCGCAGCAGACCCATGACGATGCAGAACAGCCCCGAGACGATCGCCATCATGCTGGCCACCGCGATCGCGCGCGCCGGATCACCACCGGACATCTGGACGACCACTGCAAGCACCGGCGCCGCCAGCGCCGAATCGGGGCCGAGCACGAGAATCCTGCTGGGGCCGAATACCGCATAGGCAAGCAGCGGCACGATGGTCGCGTAGAGGCCGTAGACGCCTGGCACACCTGACGCTTCCGCATAGGCAATGCCAACCGGCACGAGCATCGTCGTCAGGACCAGCCCCGCCGTCAGGTCCCGTGGCAGCCAGCTTGCCTGGTAGTCCCGGGCCATCGCCACGCCCGGCAGCCATCGCAGCCAGGAATTGGGGATCCGCGCTTTACGCGAGGCGCCTGGGTTGCGGCCGTCGGATAGCATGGTCGGTCCTCTTTTCTAGTTGCGATGCACCGTGGGGATTCGGCAAGACATGGCCATACATCCCTAAGCATAGATGTGGATCATCAATACCGCGCGACTAGTCGCTCCACCCGTTCGGCCACGAAATCGCGCAACCCGCGCAGCAGCGGCGTCAGTTGCGAACGCCCCGCCACGACCATGTACAGCGGCGATGCTTCGGCCGTCCACTCGGTGCACAACGCACGCAGGCGACCCGCCGCGAGATCGTCGGCCACATCGAACCAGGCCTTGTAGGCGATGCCCTTGCCGGCCAGCGCCCACCGACGCACGGCGTCCCCATCGTTCGAAACATTGGCCGGCTTGACGCGCACGGTCAGTGTCTCGCCGTCTTCGCGCGCGAAGCGCCAGCGATCATGCACGTCATCGCCAAACATGTAGCAGAGACAGCGATGCGCGGACAGGTCATATGGCGTTTGCGGCATGTCGTGACTGGCGAGATAGCCCGGCGAAGCGCATAGCACCCTGTGGATGCCCGTTGCCACCGGCACCGCCACGAGATTCGAATCCGGCGGCTCACCATAACGGAAGGCCACGTCGACGGGATCGCTGTAGATATTCGCCATGCGATCCGTCAACTGCAGCCGGAATTCGACCAGGGGATGGCGGTCCTGGAACGCATCGAGCCAGGGCAGCAGCAGGTTGCGTCCGAAGTCAGACGGGGCCGACAACCTGACCACGCCCTGGAACGCCTGGTTGCCGGTAGCCAGATCCCGGCTTGCCTGCTGCAGCACCTCGAGCGCGGGCCGGCATTGCGCCAGGTACTGCTCGCCCTCGCGGGTCAGCCGCATCGTGCGTGTGGAGCGCACGAACAACTGGACGCCCAGTTCGCCTTCCAGCCGCTTGAGCGCCGCGCTGGTGGCCGCCGGCGTCAGGTCCAGCGCCCGCGCGGTGGCGGACAGGCTGCCGTTATCGGCGGTGCGCACGAAAATATCGAGTTCCTGAAGCAATCTCATGGGCGTCGAGGCACAGGGCCGATCTGAGGTGATCTTCAAATTTTATTTGAATACGGGTACAAGTGAAGCCCAGTTTTTCAATCGACTGCGTAGTGGGATCATTCGCCATCCCCATCACTTCGAAGGACGCGCCATGGAACCCGCACATCCCGCCAGCCCGCGCGACGCCTGGCAGTTCGACCACCTCAACGTGTCGATCGGTGCCGATCATGCGTTGCGCGCCCTGTTCGAAGGCGTGATGGACATGCATCCCGGGTATCGGCCGCCGTTCCCTTTCCCGGGCTTGTGGCTCTATGAGGGCGACCAGGCCATGGTGCACGCGGTGGACGACGACTCGCTGTCAGCCAGCAGCGGCGAAGTCCGCATGGGCCATATCGCGTTCCGCAGCCAGGCCAGGGCGACAGACGTCATCGCCCGCCTGCAGGCAGCCGGCCTGCGTTTCCGGGTGGCCCATGTTCCCGCCGACGGCACCATCCAGATTTTTGTGCCACTGCCCGGCGGACTGGTGGTCGAGCTCGATGTGCCGGGCGATCCGGACATCGCCACCAGTCACCAGTACAGCGCCGAGCGGCGCGCGCCGGACGCTAGCGACATCTGAATTCGCTAGCCGCGCCAGGTACCCGTTATCCCCCCTTCCCCAACATCGCATCCACCTGAACGAGGAAACACCATGAAAGCCATGAAGCTGTCGGAGATGATCGCCACCCGCCATACCGTGAAGGCGTATGAGCCGGGCCGCGCCATTCCGCAAGACGTCATCGACGAACTGCTGGCCGTGCTGCACAAGAGCCCGTCATCCGTGAATTCGCAACCGTGGCACTTCGTGGTGGCGTCCACGCCGGAGGCCCGGGCACGCGTGGCGCGTGCCGCCAGCGGTGGCTACAGCGCCAACGCGCCGAGGATCGAGAATGCCTCGCATGTGATCGCGCTGGCCGTGCGCGCCGACATGGACAACGCCCACCTGAACAAGCTGCTGGAAGCCGAGGAGCGTGATGGCCGCTTTACCGCGGAAGGCGCGAAGGCGGGGCAGGACAAGGGACGTCGATATTTCGTCGACCTGCACCGCTTCGCGTTTCGCGACGTGCAGCAGTGGATGGCGAACCAGGTTTACCTGGCGCTCGGCAGCCTGCTGACGGGCGCCGCGGTACTTGGCGTGGATGCCACGCCGATGGAAGGCTTCGATCGCAACATCCTCGATGCGGAACTCGGCCTGCGCGAGCGTGGCTATACCAGTCTCGTGCTGGTGTCGCTCGGTTACGGCAGCGAGCAGGACTTCAACGCTGACCTCCCCAAGTCGCGGCTCGGCAAGGAAGAGGTCTTCACGTTCCTGTAACGGGCGCCACTGAGAACGTCATTTGGGGCGTCATTAAGGGACGCCAGCACGACGATGCTGGCGTCCTTGCGTGGGGATACGCGCGCGGATGGGTTCCTGCTCATGCCTCGTTCGGCGACAGCCACGCCGAGCGCGGCGCGGCGTCTCCGGCGCGCGGGTCGCGCTGCAGGATGCGAGCAAATTCGTCGAGATCGGCCTTGGCCTCACCGGTGGTCACCTGCTGTTGCAGCAGCACCATGACCGGATGCGGCGGACGGCCCATCGCCGTGGCCACCTCTTCGGCCGCACGGAATCCGCCGCGCGCGGCCATCACCGCGATTGCCGCCAGCGGCCCCTTGTAGCTGCTTTGGTCCTGCAGGAAGCTCCGCATCGGCGCCGCCAGATGCTCCACCCAGACCGGCGCCATCACCACCACGCTGCCGCAGGTATCGAGCGGCGGACCGTCATAGCGATAGCCAACCTTGCGGCCCAGCCGATTGTCCAGGACACAACGCAAATCTCCCCACCAGCCCGCCCGGCTGACCGCGTCACGCAGTTCGACTACGCGCCAGCCCAGGCGCGAGCCGAGCATTTCGGCAGCTTGTCGCGTGGTGCCGGTGCGGGAGTAAAAGATCACGAGGTTTTCAGCCATGTTGTCTCCTGATTGCCGAATGGATGGCGCTGACAGATTTCATCTGTCAGCCTAGCGGCAGACGTTGTCACGTGTTTGACGTGCGTCAATCTGCGATCAGGCCTAGTGTCTAGACTCGAGACACAATCTTGCAGCTCAGACACAAGAGGCCGTCATGCATCGCAACACATACTTCCTGGCCATTGCCGCCGCAGCCGTGGCATTGACCTCGCTTCCAGCCAGCGCGCAGAAGAACTACACCGATGGCGGCGACCTCTACGGCGGCGCGCACGCGCCGGTGACAAAGGACGCACAGGCACCCGCCAAGTCTGGCAAACAAAAGAATAGTGCTTCCCGCAGCGGCAAGTTCGATCCCTATTCGGAAGGTGCGCAGACGAAGTCCAATCTGACTCCGCAGAAAAAGGGCGCTGACGACGCGGCGCACGCCGGGAAATTCGACCCATACACCGAAGGCCAGGCTGCCAAGCAGTAACCCGCGCCAAAGCCACGCATATCCGTCACCCCTCCCACCTGACTGGAACGCTCATGCAAAAAAACGCTGGAACCCTTGACCGCCTCGTGCGCGTCGTCATCGGAGTCGTGCTGATTGCCTTGACCCTGACGGATCAGATCGGCGTCTGGGGATGGATCGGCGCGGTGCCGCTCGTGACCGGTCTACTCGGATACTGCCCGCTCTATCGCGTGTTCGGCTTCAACACCTGCCCCATCACTCGCCGCGGCAGTTGACCACCAAACCCTGAGGCGACATCGTCGCCTCAGGAATCGGGCAAACCGCGAACCTGTCGGATATCACGTTCCGCAGCCACTGGTTGCCCACCTCCCGGTGACGGGTAGCGTGCCAGAACACGTTGACACTGATCTCGGATATCTTCACCGGACACGGCGCGGAAACCAGGTTGAACAACACCAGCGCGCGCTCCGCATAGGCCTGTGGCACCACCGCGATCAGATCGGTCGATTGAAGGATATGACCCAGCGCCGCGAAATGCGGCACGCTCAGCCGCGAGCGCCGCGTCACACCCGCCTGCTGGATTGCCGCATCCACCCTGGTGTGGCCCGTGCCTTCCGCGCTGATCGACACACGATCCGCCATGGCGAACGCTTCCAGCGTCATATCCCTTCGGCCAAGCGGGTGCCCTTTCCGAAAGATGCACACGTACTGCTGCGACAATAGCCGGCGCTGGAAGAAGCCCGCCGTCAGGCCTGGCAGGAATCCGATCGCCAGATCGATACAACCACTTTCCATTGCGCCCTTGAGTGAGTCGCCGTGTATGCACACCGTGCTGATTTTCACCCCTGGCGCCAGTTTGCCAAGCCGCTCCATCAGGCCTGGCAAGAGATAGATCTCGCCGATATCGGTCATGGCCACGGTGAACGCTCGCGTGCTCGTCAAGGGGTCGAACGTGGCGCGTGCGTTGAGCGAGTGGTGGATGACATCGAGCGCTTCGGTGATAGGCCCGGCTAGCGTGCCAGCAAGCTGCGTGGGGATCATGCCCTTCGACGTCCGCAGAAACAGGTCATCGTCCAGTAATTTGCGCAGGCGATTCAGCGCATTGCTGACAGCTGGCTGGGAGATCCCAAGCGTCCGCGCCACGGCGGACATTTTGCGTTGACGCAATAATTCATTGAATACGACAAGCAGGTTCAGATCGATGTCCTGCAGTTCCATTACTACGTCTCCACCCCGATTTATCAGGCACTACCGCTGCATTATCACTAACGGTGATAGTGCAATTCAACCGGGCCCCTATTGTCAACGCCGTAGTTAACGGCACTATGGTGCCCGGACAAAAAACCAGCAAAAACAGTGCTGTGGACGTTCGATCCAATCACCGTATTTCGCGACGCCGGCACACGACCGACGCAAGGCGATACGACAGGCCCCAAACCGCATCACCGCCGAAACTGGCAACGCCAGTCTCGCGGAACCTGAAGCAAACGTCCGTGGCAACTCCCCACCATCAGGGTGGGCCACGACCTGGAGATTGAGGATGACTACCGTCGAAACCTGGCAGCAAGTACTGTTGCTTTACGCCGATTACACTGCCGCGCTCGATAACAAGCAATGGGAGAAATGGCCCGAATTCTTCCTGGAACAATGTGTGTGCAATGCGCAGTCGCATGAGGCTCATATATGCGGCTTGCCGATGGCAACACCCGCTTTCGAGAGCTGTGGACTGCTCATGGAAAAGGCATGTGCGAACGGAATAGGCGCCCAGGATCTCCATTACAGGCAGCAGGTCGGCATCCCGCGCATTCTGGAGGACAGCGGTAGCCAGATCCGCACCGAGACCAGCTACGCGGTCTTCCGCACCACGCCCGACGATACGTCGGCCATCCACAGCGTCGGACGCTACCTGGACACCATTGCGCGCACCGACGCAGGCTTGAAGTTCGCGTCGCGCGTCTGCATTCTTGAAAGGAGGGCGATCCCGGATTTGCTCGCAGGCCGATGCATGAGCCGTTGAGCCAGCGCATCAGCCGCACGAAACACGGATCGAATCATTTGCCCGGGTCAGGGATCCTGCTGCCCGTGCCAGTGCTTCCATCCCATTGGGCGCCGGACAGGCGGTAGAGCACATGCCTGGCGAGGCGATCCCCCGAAGGCAGTGCCGGATGATCGAAATCGTCGCTGGCCGCGTGATGCATGCCAAGCCGCTGCATCAGCTGTTCCGAACGCTGATTGATCGCCGCAGTGAAGGACACGATCTCGGCAAGCCGCAACGCGCCGAATCCGAAATCCAGCGTCGCGCGAGCCGCCTCCGTGGCATAGCCGCGTCCCCAATGCTCTCGCGCGAGACGCCAGCCAATCTCCACGCATGGCCCAAATGGGGGAGCCCACGACGGTATCGCCAGTCCGGTGAATCCGATGAAGGTCGACGTTTCGCGCAACTCGAGGGCCCACAGCCCGAAGCCATGCTGCGCGTGATGCTGACGGATACGGTCCATAAGCGCATCGCTCTGGGCATCAGACAGCGTCGACGGAAAGAACGCCATGATCTCTTCGTCCGCATTGATGGCGCGAAACGGTACGCGGTCTTCCTCGCGCCACTGACGCAGGCGCAGGCGAGCGGTGGGGACAGGTTCCATGTTCAGCAGGCTCCGTCTCTTCGGATCTTCGGGTTCCAGAGGGTTCCCGGTCACACGACCAATCGACCAGTCACCGATGCCCCATCACCCAGCGTCAAGGCCCTCGAACCGCCTTGCCGCATGGCACGACGGCAGGCCGATCATGCCACCATTGTCAGGCCGCGTGGAATTGTTCTCCACGTCACCCGGTGGCAACGAATGGGTAGCGCAGAGTAGCGCACATGAATCGGCCGCTGAAACAAGGATGCCCTGTTCTGAAGGTCTCCCCGAATGATCTTGATGGCGCCGCCTAGAACTCCACCATGGCAAAGTCTTCCTTGCCGACGTCGCACTCGGGGCAGCGCCAGTCGGCAGGAATGTCCTCCCAGCGCGTGCCGGGTGCGATGCCGTCCTCGGGCAACCCGGCCGCTTCGTCATAGACCCAGCCGCAGATGATGCAGACCCACTGCTTGAATTCGCTCTCGGCGTTTGCGGCAGGCTCTTCTTCGGCGTTTGCCTTCGTGCGGGCGGGCGCGATGTCAGCCTGCACGGGCGGCCCTTCGAGACTGAACACCAGCGGCGCGGTGGTACCCGACGCGGCCAGTGCCAGATGTGCCTGAAGCTGCGCCAGTAGAGCCTGGGCCTCGTCGATGGTCAGGTCCACCCAGTACGGATCGCCTGCGGCGTCGTTCAGCCGTTGCGGAGAGAACTGGATTTCGACGGAAGTGCCTTTCTTGTACATACGGAAACCGAGCGGGGGCTGGTGCGAGTCAAAAATAGCCTCGCACATGGCGGCATTGCGCCGGAATTCAAGCCCCCGACATCGTCCGGTCAGGACTTCGCACTCCATGAAGCGCTGCCGCTACCGGCCACCGAGTACAGCGCACCCGGCGCATTGCGCGTCTTCTGGAAGTCTTCAAGGGACTGGCCACGCATCGCCGCGTAGATATGCAGGTTCGAGACACCGCAGACCGCGCCAAGCTTCTCCAGCAGGAAGAAAATCACGCCGTAGTGGATCATGCCGCGCCAGTCGCGGCGCGTGATCATGTCGCGCTCTTCCGGCGTCAGGGCCGCCTCGTCGTAGGTTGCCAGCGGATCGGCGCGGAATCGCTCGCGGAATGCCGGATCGATAAGTTGATGCAGATAGCGGTTGATCCGGTATGCGCGCACGCTGGTTTCCAGCGTGAACGGGTACGTCCCGTCCAGTTGCTCGATCCCGTGCAACTGATGACCAATGTGCTCGCGCTGGCGTTCGGCACGCGCCTCTCGCAGCGCGGGGGCGTCGGCGGATTCGTTCTCGTAGACCGCCACTGCGATGCCGGTCATCGACGGCAGATAGTAATCACGATGCAGGCAGCGGACACGGCTCGACATCGCGCCACGCATCACCATCCACATGACCACTTCCGCGCTCTCGAAACCGCCTCGCTTCGCGTACTCGGCATGGGTGATGTCTAGCAGCGACTCGGGATCGGATTCGAACAGGTCGAGGAACTGGTGATCCCACGCGGTATTGTTGAAGCCAGCACGCTCGCCATGCACCTGGTGCGACAGACCACCGGTGGCGACGATCGCCACCTTGAGGTCTTCCGGGTAGCTCTCCACCGCGCGGCGGATCGCCTGTCCGAGCTTGTAGCAACGACGCGCCGACGGTGCCGGGAACTGCAGCACGCCCACCTGCAGCGGCAGGATCTTCACGGGCCACTCGCCCTCGTGCGGCAGCATGACCGACATCGGCGAGAAGCAACCATGATCGAGCGGCTTGTCCTGGAAGAACGACATGTCGAACTCATCGGCCACCAGCGATGCTCCGACGTGCCGCGCCAGTTCGACGTGGCCGCGCGCAGGCGGCAGGTTGCGCGGGCCGCCGCCCTCATCGGCAGCATGGTAGTTATCGCCGATACCCAGCGCAAAGGCCGAATAGTGATCGAAGAAGAACGACGTGACGTGATCGTTGTAGACGACGAGCAGCACGTCGGGCTTTTTCCTGGCGAGCCACTCGCTCACCGGCGCATAGGCCGCGAAGATCGGCGCCCAGGCGGGGTCCTGTTGCTTGCCCGCGTCGAGCGCGAATCCGATGGTTGGCGTATGGGATGAGGCGATTGCGCCGATGATGGTGGCCATGGCAATACGTCAAGCGGTTACGGCGCGAGGCTGCGCCTTCGTGGAAACAATGGAGATCGCCGCCATGGTCGCCGGAACGGCCAGGATGGCAATCACCGCGCTGAAACTCCAGCCCATCGACAGCAGCACACCGCCCGCCATGGAGCCGGTGATGCTGCCGAAGCGGCCGATGCCGAGCATCCAGCTTACGCCAGTGGCACGCACCGGCGTGGGATAGCACTGCGGCGCGAAAGCGTTGAGCCCGGTCTGCGCGCCGCTCATGCAGAAGCCGGCCAGCAGCACGTAGAGTGCGAACATCGACGACGTGACGCTGCCCGAAGCCAGCATCAGGATGAACACCGCACCCAGCACATATGACACGCCGATCACGCGATGGGGCGCGAAGCGGTCCATGCAGTAGCCCACCACCAGCGCGCCGACGGTACCGCCGAGCTGGAACAGTGCCGTCAGGTTGGCGGCGCGCTCGATCGGCAGGCCGGCGTCCTTGATCAGCGTGGGCAGCCAGCCGCTCAGCAGGTAGATCACGAGCAGCCCCATGAAGTACGTAATCCACAGCGCCAGCGTCATACCGCGATAACCCGACGACAACAGGGTGCGCACGGGTTGCTTGCCGGAAACCGGCGGCTCGCTGATCGTGAACACGGTGTCATCGGCCACCACGCTGCCGATCACGCGGCGCAGCGTGCGGGCGATTCGCGCCGGCGCGACATTGCGGACCACCATGAAGCGCGCCGATTCTGGAATCAGCATGATGTAGAACGGCAGGCAGATCAGCGGAATCGCGCCACCGGCAATCAGCACCGCGCGCCAGCCATGATGCGGCAGAAGCGCGGCGGCACCGAAGCCCACCAATGCGGAGCCGAGGTTGAAGCCCGTGAACATCGTCGCCAGCAACATGCTGCGCGAACGTTCCGGCACATACTCGGAGAGCAACGTGGTCGTGCTCGGCATGGCCGCGCCCAGACCAAGGCCGGTCAGGAAGCGCAGCAGCGACAAGGTTGCCGTGCCATCGGCAAATGCGCTCAGCAGATTGAATACGCCGAACAGCGCGATGGAACCGACCAGCAATTTCTTGCGGCCGAAGCGGTCGGACAGCGGCCCGACCACCAGCGCGCCGATAGCCAGGCCAATCGGCGCGGCGCTCATCACCACGCCAAAGGCGGCCTTCGAGATGCCCCATTCGCGTGTGATGTCCGGCGCGAGGAAGCCCATGATGGCCACATCCATCCCGTCCGTGGCGACGATCAGGAAACACAGCACCAGCAGCAGCCACTGGTAGCCGGACATCTTGCGTTCGTTGATATGGGCCCGAATGTCGAGCCGTTGCGTTGTCATGTTGCCGTCTCCTGGCGTGATCCGCCGTGCGGGAGTCAGCGGATTCTAGTTATCGACATGGCTAATCGCCGCGGAAGCGGCCGGCCGCGCATCCCCCATGCACGGCAACGGCAGTCTACGTTCAGCAGGGGATAGCAGTATTGCTTTGTGGCGCGGGCTGCGTTGCCATCTACTTATCGACGGCCTGTTCCATTGACCCGCTGGCGTGCCGCAGCGCGGCGATCAGCGCATCGGCGCCGGGCGAGAGACGCGCGCCCACGCGAGTGGTGATGCCGATGCTGCGCGCCGTGTCGGGCAGCGGGAGCCCCAGTTCGCGCAGCCAGCCCGCGTCGATCTCATGGCGAAGCTGATGGGCGGACAAGGCGGTCACCATGTCCCCCTGCAGCAACATGCCGCGCACCAGCGCGAGGTCTCCGGTTTCAACCAGCGGCTGTGGCAACGGCAGGCCACGTGACGCAAACACGCCGTCCAGGGCCTGGCGCGACGGCGATGCGGCGCGAGACAGCACCCACGGATACGGTTCGAGATCGGCCAGCGTCACGCGCTTTCTGGCCGCCAGCGGATGCGCGGCGCGAACGATCAGCGAGATCCGGTCCTGGAAAAGCCTCTCGGTGGCAAGCCCTTGCGAGGCCAGCGGACGTACCGCGCCAAGAATGAAATCGATCCGCCCGGCCAGCAGGCCCGCGGTCAGTTCCTCATACGGGCTTTCGAGCGTCCGGAAACGCAGATGCGGATGGCGCCGGTGCACGTCGGCAATCGCCATCGGCAACAGCAGCGTGCGGCCCAGCGGCAGCGCGCCAACCGTCACCACACCTTCCAGCACCCCCTTCAGCGCGGCGATATCGGCGCGGATATTGCGCAGTTCTGCCAGCACGCGCTCGAAGCGAACCACCCAGCGGCTGCCTGCGTCGGTGGGCACCATGCCCCGCGCCGTGCGCGCGAAGATGGGCTGGCCCAATGCATCCTCCAGCCGGGCGATTGCCTGACTGACCGCCGGCTGCGACACGCCGATCGACGCCGCCACGCTGGGCATGTGATGCACCTCGGCCAGCATCGCCGCCACTTCGAGCCGCCGTTCGTTGTGCAGCGCGTCGATACTAGCGACGGCGGCGCCCGATTGCGCCCGCATCCGTACCGCTTCCTCCCGCACCTCGCGCAAGGCGCCTTCGATATGCCGCGCGCGCTCAAGCACGATCTCGCCGGCACGTGTCAGCAGCATCCCCCTGCCCTTGCGCTCGAACAACACCACCCCGAGCGTCTCCTCGAGCGCGGCCACCGAGCGGGCAATCGCAGACGACGCCCGATGCAGCGACTCAGAGGATCGCCGTACCCCTCCGGCAGCGGCGACACCGGCAAAAACGTGAAGGTGATGCAGGCTGATGGTCTCCATGGCGTCGTCCGACCCGATGTTGTATTTGTGCTGTCGATAAGCAGATTAGAACAACTGTCCCGCGACATGGCAACCAAGGGATTCCACGGTACGCCGATACTTCGGCCACCCGATGGACAACCTGATGGACCACCGATCGGACCCCTGATCGGGTCCGACTACGCACCCGCCATGACGCCCTGCCTCGCCTCCGATCTCCGCGCGATTCCTTGCACGCTGATGCGCGGCGGCACGTCACGCGGACCGTTTTTTCTCGCGAGCGATCTGCCGGAAGACGTGCCAGCACGCGATCGCGTGCTGCTGGCGGCGATGGGCAGCCCGGACCCGCGCCAGATCGACGGCCTCGGCGGAGCCCATCCACTGACCAGCAAGGCCTGCATTGTGTCGCGCGGCACGCCGGGTCATGCCGACCTGGACTTCACATTCGCGCAACTACAGCCGAACGCCGACACCGTCGATACCACCCCGAACTGCGGCAACATGCTGGCGGCGGTGCTTCCCTTCGCGATCGAACGCGGACTGATTGCGCCGCAGGGCGACATCACCCGGGCACGTGTGCTGACGCGCAACACCGGGATGCTCTGCGACATCACGATCCAGACGCCCGGCGGCGTGCCACGGTTCGCGGGCAACGCGCGCATCGACGGCGTTCCCGGCACCGCGGCCCCGATCGTGATCGATTTTCTCGACACCGCTGGCTCCGTCTGCCATGCAATGCTGCCCACCGGCAACGCCATCGACGTCTTGACGATCAACGATCCGGTGCGTGGCGGCTCACGCTTGATCGCCGCCACCTTGATCGACAACGGCATGCCGATGGTGCTGATGCGCGCGGAGGATCTCGACCGCACCGGCTACGAAAGCGTGGCCGCGCTCAATGCCGATCACGAACTCAAGCAACGCATCGAAGCCGCGCGGCTCGTCGCCGGCGAACTCATGGGGCTTGGCGACGTCTCCGACAAGAGCTATCCGAAGATGTGCCTGCTGGCCCGGCCACGCCAGGGCGGCAGCATCGCCACGCGTTGCTTCATCCCGCGCGTCTGCCACGATGCGATCGGCGTGCTGGCCGCCATCACGGTGGGCACTGCCTGCGTGTTGCCAGGCACCGTGGCAAGCGGCATCGCAGTCACCAGCGTCGGGCCGCTCCACGCCATCAGCGTCGAGCACCCGACCGGCGAGTTCACCGTTGAACTGGAAACCGATCCTGCCAAGCCGGGATCGATCGTACGTAGCGCGCTGATCCGCACCGCGCGTCCCATCATGCGCGGCGAGGTACTGGTGCCGACCAGCGCATGGCCTCTGTCTGACGAACTCCCATGATCATCGATTGCCACGGGCACTTCACCACCGCCCCCAAGGCCCTGGAAGACTGGCGCCAACGCCAGATCGCCAGCCTGAACATCCCTGCGCTCGCGCCTTCCGTCAGTGAACTGCGCATCAGTGATGACGAACTGCGTGACGCCATCGCCAGCAATCAGCTTCGCCTGATGCGCGAGCGTGGGATGGACCTGACGATCTTCTCGCCGCGCGCGTCGTTCATGGCGCACCACATCGGCAGCTTCGAAACCAGCGCCACGTGGGCCGCCATCTGCAACACGCTCTGCCACCGTGTCAGCGAGCTGTTCCCCGACCAGTTCGTCGGCGCCGCCATGCTGCCGCAATCGCCGGGTGTCGATACCAAGAGCTGTATCGACGAACTCGAACGTTGCGTGCTCGAGTATGGCTTTGTCGGCGTGAACCTGAATCCAGATCCGTCTGGCGGACACTGGACATCGCCACCGCTATTCGATCCGTACTGGTATCCGATCTACGAGAAGCTCGTCGAACTCGACGTGCCGGCCATGATTCACGTCAGCACGAGCTGCAACGCGTGCTTCCACACCACTGGCGCGCACTACCTGAACGCCGACACCACCGCATTCATGCAGGTGCTGACCAGCGACCTGTTTCAGCGCTTTCCGACGCTGAAGTTCGTGATTCCGCACGGTGGCGGCGCGGTGCCCTACCACTGGGGCCGGTTCCGTGGGTTGGCGCAGGAGATGAAGCTGCCGCCGCTTGGCGAACACCTGCTCAATAACGTCTTCTTCGATACATGCGTCTATCACCAGCCTGGCATCGACCTGCTGACGCGCGTGATACCGGTCAAGAACGTGCTGTTCGCCTCGGAGATGATCGGCGCGGTACGTGGCATCGACCCCGAGACCGGCCACTACTACGACGATACGCGGCGCTACATCGATCAGGCCGCGCTCTCTGACGAGGAACGTCACCAGATTTACGAAGGCAACGCGCGGCGCGTTTACAGCCGACTTGACGCGCGACTCAAGGCACGTGGCCGCCAGGCAGCGCCATCGAAGCCAGGCATCAACGTTGTTCCAGAAAAATATCTAACGGAGGAGAAGAAGATGAAACTGCGCCACCTGGCGCTGGCGGCCGCGCTCGGCCTGCCCGCCATCGCCAACGCCCAATCCGTGACGCTCTACGGCGTCATCGACACCGGCATCGAGTACCTCAACCACGTCGGCACCGCCAGCAACTCCGTCGTCAAGATGGCCAACCTCAGCGGCACCGTACCCTCCCGCTGGGGCCTGCGCGGCACCGAGGACCTCGGCAGCGGCATGAAGGCTAACTTCGTGCTCGAATCCGGATTCGCCCCCGACAGCGGCGTCTCCAACCAGGGCGGTCGCCTCTTCGGCCGCCAGGCATGGGTCGGCCTCTCCGGCAACTGGGGCCAGGTCAGCCTCGGCCGCCAGTACACCATGCTGTTCTGGGCCACGCTCGACTCCGACATTCTCGGCCCTAACGCCTACGGTTCCAGCTCGCTCGACAACTACCTGCCCAACGCGCGGGCCGACAACGCCATCGCCTACAAGGGCAAATTCGGCGGCTTCACCATTGGCGCTACCTACAGCTTCGGGCGCGA
The DNA here is from genome assembly GCF_049843575.1 of Cupriavidus sp. Met-2. Taxonomy (NCBI): domain Bacteria; kingdom Pseudomonadati; phylum Pseudomonadota; class Betaproteobacteria; order Burkholderiales; family Burkholderiaceae; genus Cupriavidus; species Cupriavidus sp. Met-2. Next base: position 92,161 of record NZ_JBBHZL010000003.1, on the reverse strand, counting down.
CACCGTCAACGCTGGTCCCAGCCCCTCCGGCACCAACTGCGGCGGCGAGAACCCCGCCGACAAGACCGCCTGCCGCGAATGGTCGGCCATGCTCGGGTATGAAACCAACTGGTGGGGCATCCTGGGCGCCTATGACTCGCAGCGCGGCGGGCCCGGCGCCTTCGGCGGCCTGACCTCGAGTTCGCTCAAGGATGATCGCGCCACTCTCGGTGGCTACATGCTCGTGGACCGCGCCAAGATCGGCGCCGGCTGGATCGGGCGTCGCAACGGCGCCATCGCCACGCCGCGCAGCGACATGTTCTACGCCGGTGTCGCCTACGACATCACTCCTGCGGTGACGCTCTCCGGCGAGGCGTTCTACCTCAAGTACCACAACAGCGCCGACAAGGCGTGGCTGGGCGCGTTACGTGCCAGCTACGCCTTCTCCAAGCGCACGTCCGTCTACACCACGCTTGGCTATATCGACAACGGCGGCAAGCTGGCGCTGTCCGTGGACAAGCGCTTCCACCGGCGCATCGCCCGCGCCTGGCGGCTCGCAGTTCGGCGCAATGCTTGGCATGAAGCACGTCTTCTGACGGCACTTCATTCGTCGGCTTGAGACTGGGCTCCACCTGCCCGCTTCTGGTCATGACTGGCTGGGAGCGGGCTTTTTTTGCGACTGCAGTCCTGTGCCGAGCGGCCCGTAGTGCCAGTGACGTGCAGATAGGTGCAGATTGAACCCGTCCACGGGCCGTTTCATTGCCGCGCCGGGCCCGGCGCGCTATCGGTAGCTCACCGTCACCTCGTTACTGCGGCCTTGCAGGGTGGGAGACAGCCCCCCACGGCCAGCAACCCGGTAGGCAAACACGAACCCGCCGGTCGCATCGTCGCCCGCGAACGCATCGGTCTTCCCCTGCGCGCCAGACAGCAGCACGCAGCGTCGCGCGTTACACAGGTATGCTTCCAGATCGATAGGCGGGGTACTGGCGAAGCTGTAGCGCCAGCGTACCGATGTAACGATGCCACTTGCCTGAGGCATCGTGCCGGGGGGCAGCACCGGCGACGAAATCGTGCGCTGGCCGCGACTGGCAATCAGCGGTCCCTGCGCGGAGCTGGTCCAGGCATAACGCGACCCACTGAGCTCGTAGGTGGCGCGCACGTATGTCTGCGCGTCGACCCATGTGGGGGCCAGACAAAGACACAACGCGAATGCCAGAAGATGACGCATCACAACATGCCGCGAAGCTGGTTGCGCAGCCGCGTAATGGCCTGGCTACGGATCTGGCAGACGCGCGATTCGGTCACTTCCAGCACGGCCCCGATCTCACGCAGGTTCAACTCCTGGTCGTAGCAAAGCGAGAGCACCAGCTTCTCGCGCTCGGGCAGCTTCTCGATGGCGCGGATCAGCGCGTCACGCATTCCCGATTCCATCAGCACCGTGAGCGGATTCGCTTCGTCGGTCACCCCAAGGTGCCGATCCAGGAAGTCTTCTTCCCCGGAACGTTCGAAGTCCTCATAGTGCAGCAACTGGCAGCCATGGACTTCGTTGAGCAGTTCCTGATACTCCTCCAGCCCCATTTCGAGTTCTTTCGCCACTTCGGAGTCGATGGGGCTCCGGCCGAGTTTCTGCTCGAGCTGGCGCTGCGTGCGTTCGATCTTGCGTGTGAACTGGCGCAGACTGCGCGATTGCCAATCGTTGGCGCGCACCTCGTCGAGCATAGCGCCGCGAATGCGCTGGCTCGCATAGGTCTCGAATCGCGCGCCATGGTTGTCCTCGTAGCGCTTGGCGGCGTCGAGCAGGCCGATCATGCCGGCCTGGATCAGGTCGTCGATCTGCACGCTGGCCGGAAGCTTCGCCGCCAGCTGCAACGCGATGCGTCGCACCAGCGGCGCGTGCGACTTGACCACGTCTGCCTGTTCGAGCTTTCCCTGAATCGTGTACATGGTGGAACTCTCGGTAAATGCTTTCTATCGGTGCCAGCGCCGCGCAAGCATGGCCGCGGCTGACTGTCTGGCTCGGTGTCCGGTCTTGTCGACTTCTTGTTCTGGCTTCATGCGGGAACGGCCACAGCCGCTCCCTGGGGCGTTGTATCGTGTCGCAACGGCCATGCGCCGATACCGCTGGCGATGTGGCGCAGCGCGCTGGTGGATGCCGCTGCGGGATATGCCTCCACCACGCAACGGCTAAGCTGGAATGCGCGGGCCACCAGCGGGTCGATCGGCAGGTATCCGGTCAGACCAGCCTCGACGCCGAGGTACTGGCTCGCGGTACGTGCAAGATTGCGCGCCAGCGCGGCAACGGTCGCTTCGGTGGCCGCCATATTGACGACCAGATGGAAGCGGCGGCATGCGTACTCGTGATGCAGACGCTTGATGCGCGCGTAGGCCGCGGTAATCGACGTTACCTCCGGGCGCATGACAATCACCACGTTGTGGGCGGTTGCCGCCAGAGGCGACAGCGCGCCGGTCGCATCCGTGCGCGCGTCGATCAGCACCGACCGCATGTCGGGAATCAGATCGGATAGCGCGCGGTCCATGTTCCCGGCATCGACTGGGATGTCACCTGCCGGCAGTACCGCGATGCCACTGGCGGGACGCGTGCCAATCGCGGCGGCCGCAGACACTCGGCTGGCCAGCACATCGGCGAGCGTTGCCACAGGCGCGGCGCCCGACAGACGCGTGGCACGCACGCCATGGCGATCCTCGTCGACGAGCAGCACGCGTTCGCCCTGCATGGCCAACGCATTGGCCAGACCCAGTGTCACCGTGGTGGCGCCCGCCCCCGCATCGGCGGCAACCACCGCGATGCGCCGGGTGACGCGCGGCGCCAGCAGACGGCGCAGGCTTTCTGCCTGATCGGAACCCATGACGTTCAAGGCTTATTCCCCCGCGACTGCCAACTGCGGCAGTCCGACTGTCGCCTGCATTGCCACGTCGGCAGTGATATCACCGACGAGCGCAGGCGAGGCGGCACGTCCGGGATAGTTCTCCAGCACATCCAGTAGCGCCAGCAGGCGACCCATGCCCTCGTTGAGCACGGAGCCTGGCACCGGCACATTCGCACGCGTCGCGGCACGGCCGGCCAGGCGTGACAGGAACGCCGGTGCGGTTGCGGTGGGGGTGTGCTGCAGGCGCAGCGTGGTCAGCCCGAGCTGGAGCGACACCATGCTGGTCCCCTGACTGTCCGACGCATCGCCGTCCTGCGCGAAGTGTTCGGCGGCATGACGCAGCGTGCGGAACTGCTCGTCCGCGGCGTTCGCCCATTGCATCCAGCGAGCGACCTGCGCGGCGTCATCGGTCAGCGCCACGTCGCACAGCACGTACTCGACCGCCAGCGTTTCGCCGGTATCACGATCCGCCATGCGGGAGACAACGAGGCACGCTTCGGTGCCGGCCTCGGCCGTGTTATCGCGAGCGCGTCCAACCGCACGAACCGTCCCTTCCGGAATCCGCACGGTACAGTGACCAACCCAGTGCACAGCGTCGCGGTCGCGCCAGGTCGTGTCGCCAATCGCATGAAACGTCAGCGTGTCGGCGATCGCATCGAGCTTGCTGGCGGCGCCACCAGTGATCACGCGCGCGGTTTTACGCGTACCCGCCACCCAGCGCTCACCGAGCTGATGCCAGCGCGCAATCACGGCGGCCGATGGCACCGAAGCATTCAGGTTGACGACGGTACGTGCCGCAGAAAGCGTGGCGCGCACGGTCTCGGCTTCGGCATCGGCGTCCGCTTCTGACATCGACTGCCGCGTACGGCCAACGGGCGCGGTGGTACCGGCCAGCGGCATCCCGTCCCGATCGGCAAGCCACAGGATGCATTGCATCAACTGCGGCGCGCGACGACCTTGCACCGGCTGGGTGAAATTCTGCGATACGGCGAGCACATAGCGCTCGCAGGCCCGGCTGGCGTCGCGGCACATCGCCATGCGTGCCTGCTGGCCCATCTGGCGCAATCCCACGGTACCGGCGCCGCGCTGTTGCCAGAGCTGGCGCGCGACATCGAAGCCGTAGCCCGCGGCGTTCAACTCTTCCACGCACGTGCCCACGGCATTAGCGCTGTCAGTCAACGAACGCAGCATGTCATCGGCGCCATTGCGCTCGGCCGGGCGCGGCGTTGCAGCGTCCGCTGCAACGGCATGGCGGCGTGCCATGTCGGCGTCATTGAACAGCGAGCCACGACGCGGCGTCATGAACGCGCGTTCCACCAGTGTGCTGGCCTGCGCGAGTTCCAGATGTTCCGGCACGCGCTGGCCAGTGGAAGCATAGAAAACCGGCAGGCGATGGCGGATCACCACATCGAGCACCGAGCCCAGATGGGTCGCTTCATCGAGCTTGCTGATGATGCACCCGTCGATGCCACCAGCGTCGCCGGCTGCGTCGTGCCGATAGGCGTGCACGACTTCATTGAGCGTATCGCCATGCGCGGCGCCGTTGAGCAGCAGCACGCGCTGCATCGGCGCCTGCACGCCAGCCAGCATCGCGATCTGGTCGGACAAGCTGCGATCGCGCTGGCTCATGCCAACGGTGTCGATGATGACCAGATGCTTGTCCTTCATCGCCGATAGCGCGAAACGCAGGTCAGCGGCGTCTTTCACCGCATGCACGGGCACGCCCAGAATGTCGCCGTAGATGCGAAGCTGCTCGTGCGCGCCGATCCGGAAGCGGTCGGTCGTCAGCAAGGCCAGGCGATCGGCGCCGTGGCGCAGCACGTAGCGCGCGGCCAGCTTGGCCGTGGTGGTGGTCTTGCCCACGCCGGTGGGTCCGATCAGCGCCAGCACGCCGCCCTGATCGAACAGTGCGTCCTCGTTGGACAGCACAGGCACCTTCTTCGCGATTTCCTGCCGAATCCACGACATGGCGGCCGGACGATCGGTACCCACTGGCAGACGGGAGATCAACGTACGTGACAACTGGCCAGAGAAGCCCGCGTTCACCATCCACTCGAACAGCGACTCGCGCAGCGGATCGCCCACGGCCACATTGCCGGCGCCGCTGGACAGGCCAGCAAACTGGCGCTCGAGCATCGAACGCATCGACGCAAGCTCGCCACGCAGATCGCCAATGGCACCGTCGTCGGTCCGGGTAGCCTGCCCGTCGACGGCATTGGCCGCCGCGATGGCAATCGGGCCGATCTGCGCCAGGGCGGTCTCAAGAATCTGGGATGCGGCCGGCGTGGGCGACACATAAGGCTGCGCATTGGCGTTCACCGCGCCGAGATCGGTGTCGCGCATGGCGACGATCTCCACGCCACCATCGATGGTCCGGTTCGACAGCACCACGGCATCCGGGCCCATCGCCTCGCGCACCTTGCGCATCGCTTCACGGCCGTTGGCCGCCACAAACTTTGCCACGCTCATGTTCAGTCCTTACGCTGCGCCGCCGATCATGGCGGTGATGCGGATATTGCGGTTGTCCGGTACTTCGGCATGCGACAGCACTTTCAACTGCGGCAGGGTGCGGCGCAGGAAGCGCGCCATCAGCGGCCGCAGCGGCGACGGCACCAGCAGGACCGGATCGAGACCCAGTTGCTCCTGGCGCACCACCGCGCCCTGCGCCTGCTGCAGCACCGCATCGGCCAGGCCCGGCTCAATGCCGCCGCCATTGGCCAGCGCCTGCGACAGCACGCGCTCCAGGCCGGCGTCGAGGCCGATGACCTGCAGGTCGGCGTTGTTGGGGAAAAGCTGCTGCGTGATCGCGCGGCCCAGCGCCACGCGCACGAGCGTGGTCAACTCGGCCGGATCGCTGACCTTCGGCGCGTGTTCGGCGATGACATCGAGAATCGTGCGCATGTCGCGGATCGCCACACCTTCGTCCAGCAGGCTCTGCAGCACCTTCTGCAGGCCAGTCAGCGTGATCGTCTTCGGCACCAGGTCCTCGGTAAGCTTGGGCGATTCCTTGGCGATGCGGTCCAGCAGCGACTGCACTTCCTGGCGACCCAGCAGCTCGGATGCGTGCATCTGGATCAGGTGGTTCAGGTGGGTGGCCACCACGGTGCTGGCGTCGACCACGGTGTAGCCATACGCCTGCGCCTGCTCCTTGAGGGCGGCGTCGATCCACACGGCCGGCAGCCCAAAGGCCGGGTCGCGCGTGGCCGCGCCGGGCAGCGTGCCGGTGACCTGGCCTGGGTTGATCGCCATCCACTGGCCCGGGTTGGCTTCGCCACTGCCGACCTCTACGCCCTTGAGCGTGATGCGATAGGCGGTCGGCTTCAGTTCCAGGTTGTCGCGGATATGGACCACCGGCACCAGAAAGCCGATGTCCTGCGCGATCTTCTTGCGGATGCTCTTGATGCGGCCCAGCAACTCGCCGTTCTGGGCGCGGTCCACCAGCGTGATCAGGCGATAGCCCACCTCCATGCCAAGCGGATCAACCATCGTGACGTCTTCCCACGACGCTTCGGCGGCCTCGGCCGGCGCGGCAGGCGCGCGCGCCTCGTTCGACTTCGTTTCTTCTGCCGTGGCCTCGCGGCGCATCATGTGCCGACCAAGCCAGATCAGCCCGGCAGCCAGCAGCAAGAACGCAAAATGCGGCATTCCCGGGATGATGCCCATCATGCCGATAATGGCGGCCGTGATGAACAACACGCGCGGATTCGAGAAGAGCTGGCCGGTCAGTTGCTGGCCGACGTCCTGCTCGTTCGACACCCGCGAGACGATGACACCGGCGGCCGTGGAGATCACCAGTGCCGGAATCTGCGCCACGAGGCCGTCGCCAATCGTCAGCAGCGTGTAGTTATGCACCGCCGTGCCAAAGTCCAGGTCGTGCTGCACCATGCCCACGACCATGCCGGCCACGACGTTGATGAACATGACCAGCAGGCCCGCGATGGCATCGCCACGCACGAACTTCGACGCACCATCCATCGCGCCGTAGAAATCGGACTCCTGCGCCACCTCGGCACGACGCTTGCGCGCGCCCTCTTCATTGATCAGGCCGGCGTTCAGGTCCGCGTCGATCGCCATCTGCTTGCCCGGCATCGCGTCCAGCATGAAGCGCGCGCCCACCTCGGCGATACGGCCCGCGCCCTTGGTGATCACCATGAAGTTGATCACCACGAGGATCGCGAACACCACGATACCGACCGCGAAGTTGCCGCCCACCAGGAAGTGGCCGAAGGCTTCGATCACCTTGCCGGCGGCGTCCGGGCCGGTATGCCCTTCCAGCAGCACCACGCGCGTGGAGGCAACGTTCAGCGACAGGCGCAGCAGCGTGGAGAACAGCAGGACCGCCGGGAACGCCGCGAAGTCGAGCGGACGCTGCGTGTACATGCCGACCAGCAGCACCATGATCGACAGCGCAATGTTGAACGTGAACAGCAGGTCCAGCACAAACGCGGGCAACGGCAGGATCATCATGCCGAGGATCATGATGATCAGCACCGGCCCCGCGAGCGCCTTCATCTGGGCACCAGAGCGCAGGCCCGGCATGTTGAGGATGTTCGTCAGTGCGTTCATGCGCGGCTTTCCGGTACGGCAAGTTCATCCGGCACCACCAGATCCGCGGGCCCATTGGGCTGTGGACCGTAGCTGTAGTGCCAGTTCTTCAGTTGATAGACCCAGGCCAGGACCTCGGCCACGGCGGTGTACAGACCGGCCGGGATCTCGTGACCCAGCTCGACGTGGCGATGCAGCGCACGTGCCAGCGGCGGCGCCGACAGCATCGGCACGCGGTGTTCCGCGGCCAGTTCGCGAATCCGCGCGGCCACTTCATCGGCGCCCTTTGCCACCACGCGCGGCGCGCCCATGCGGCCTTCCTCGTAGCGCAGCGCCACGGCGTAGTGCGTGGGGTTGGTCACCACCACGTCGGCCTTGGGCACTTCGGCCATCATGCGGCGGCGCGCAATGGCACGCTGCTGCTGGCGGATACGCGCCTTGATGTGCGGATCGCCATCGGTTTCCTTCATCTCCTGCTTGATCTCTTCCTTGGTCATGCGGAGCTTCTTGTGGAACGTATAGAGCTGCCAGGGCACGTCCAGCGCGGCCACCAGGATCAGCGATCCCGCCACCACACCGCTGACATACAGCACCAGTTCCATCATGTGCAGCAGTGCCTCCTGGATCGGCGCGTCCATCAGCGCGATCGCCTCCGGCAGCTTGCGCCAGATCATCCAGGCACCCACGCCCCCCACCAGCAACGACTTGGCGATGGCCTTGGCCAGTTCCACCAGCGAATGCGCCGAGAACAACCGGCCGAGGCCGGAGATCGGCGACATGCGCGAGAAATCGGGCGAAAACGACTTGGTCGAGAACATCCAGCCGCCCAGAGCCAGCGGCGTCACCAGTGCCGCGACGCCGAACATCAGCAGAAGCGGCAGGAATGCCAGCAGGGCGTCCCAGACAATGGCGGCAAACTGGGACAACATGCGATTCGTGTCGAAGGCCGTGGCCGGCTCGAACGCGAGGCCGGCATGCATTACGGCATCGAGCTTGCGGCCCAGCACGCCGCCCGTGGTCCAAAGACCGATCACGCCGGTCATCAGCATCGCGAACGTGCCGAGCTCGCGCGAACGCACCACCTGCCCCTCTTCACGCGCCTTTTCAAGGCGCCGGGCTGTGGCGGGTTCGGTTTTCTCGAGATCGCTTTCCTCGGACATGGACGCTCCAGGCGCGAAGCGCGGACGGCACTTCGTCACCGAGGATTATCAAATCCCCGGGCGGGAAGCATTGGGAGGAAAAGGCGGGGAAACAGGTCCCTGTTTCAGGAATGGAGGGGCAGCGGCGTTAACGGTCCCCTGGGTGCCGATCTTTAGGGGGAACGCCCGAAAATGCCGGGATCGCGCACTGTCCGGCTGGCATCCGGCGGCATGATGTCGCCTTTACGATGCAGCGCGATGCCGCGTCAGGCGCCGCCGCATCGCAGGGCGCGCGGGCTCAGGACAGGCGATCCGGATCGATGGAGATGCCCAGCTGTTCGGCCATCTCCTCGACCAGCGCTTGCAGGCGCGCCACCTTGTCTTCCAGCTCGCGATGGCTGATCCGGAGCGCCTCCAGCTCCGACGGCGCGATCTCGATGCTCGCGCTCGTGCGAAGGCCCGGCGCTTCGGCCAGACTGACTTCGCCGCATAGCAGGTGCGTCCAGCGGTGTTCACGCTCCCCCGGGCCACGGGGCAGCTTCACGACCAGGGCGGGATCGCGTTCGGCCAGCTCGTCCAGGAACGCCTCGACCGACGAGATATCGGCAAATGCATGCAGCCGCGCCGTGTTCAGGCGCAGTTCCGCCGCCGTCTGCGGCCCACGCAACAGCAGCGTGGACAGCAGCGCCGCGGACTGGCTTGGCACGCCAAGCACGCGCGCAAGGTTTTGCTCGAAGCGGGGCACCCGGCTGCTGCTGCCTTCGAACACGAGGCTCAGCGATTTGAGGCCATCGATGGCGGTCAGGATCTCGTCCTCGCCGACGCTCATCACCGGCGATCGCGCGGTCTTCTGGTTGCAGCCTGCGGCCAGCGCGTTGAGCGACAACGGATAGGTATCGGGAACAGTGAACTGCTTTTCAAGCAGCACCGCCACCACGCGGCCCTCAAGCGGCGTCAGCGCACGCAGTGGCGGGCGGGACGAAGCCCCGGTTGCCATGGGGGTGTCAGGAGTGTCGGGGATTTCGGGGGTTTCGGTCATTTCGGGCTACGGCATCGGTCGGCAAGGCGACCATTGAAGCGCAAGCGGGCGGCTGGCGCAACCTCGCCTGGAGATGGCGGAGCCCGCGCCGCCCCCCGTGGCCCCCCGTAGCCCCTTACCGTGTGATCGGCGGATTGCCCCGGCGCCGTGCCAGCAGCGGCGCTTCCACACCGTCCACGCCGACCAGACCCAGCACAGTGGTCAGGCCCCACTGCGCGCCTTCCCAGGCATTGGTGGGGTCAAACCACTCGTCACGCGAGTGTGCGCCACCCGATTTGCCGCCGCTGCCGATGATAATGGCCGGAATGCCCAGCGCCATCGGGACGTTGGCGTCGGTGCTGCCGCCCCGCAGGGTTGGCGCCTCCTTGCCGTTGGCGCGAATCACGCGGACAGCCGATTGCACGATCACCGAGTCGGTCGGCGTCTGCCCGGCCGGGCGATCGCCGATCAGCTTTGTCTGGAACGTGATTTCCTGACTCTTGGCTGGCGCCCAACGACGATTCTCGTCCGCAACCCCGGCTGCAATCGCATCCATGATGTGCTTTTCGGTTTCCAGCAGGGCCGGCGTGCCGTTCGAACGGATATCGACCGCCATGCGCGCATCGCCCGCGATCGCATTGACCGACGTGCCGCCAGAAACCGTGCCGACCGTGAACGTGGTCTTGGGATCGGATGGCGTGCGCACATCGCTGATCTTGCTGATGGCGCGCCCCATGGCGTGGATAGCGCTGGGCAGGCCAAACGCGCCAAAGCTGTGGCCGCCGGGACCGCGGAAGGTCACTTCGTAGCGATGGCTGCCGGTGCCTTGCGTCAGCACGCGATCGCCGGTGCCAGGTTCGATGCCGACCATGCCGTCGATGTCGGGATGCTCGCGGAACACCGCCTTCATGCCGCGCAGGTTGCCAAGCTCTTCCTCGCCGACGTTGCCCACGAAGACCAGATCGCCAGCCGTCCGCACATTGTTGTCGTTGAGCACCTTCAACCACGACAACAGCACGGCTAGTCCGCGCGTGTCGTCGCCAATACCGGGGGCGTAAAGCTTGCCGTCGCGCGCCTTGACGGTGACGTCGGTGCCTTCGGGGAAGACCGTATCGAGGTGGGCGGATATCAACAATTTCGGGCCATTGCCAACGCCCTTGCGGATCCCGATCGCATTGCCTTCGGCATCAATGTGGGCATCGGCCAGGCCAAGCGCCTTGAGCCGCGAGACGAAGTACTCGGCGCGCGAGCGCTCCTTGAAGGGCGGCGCGGGAATCTCGGTCATGGTCTTCAGCTCGGTCAGCGCGCGCGCGTCATCGGCGCGGACGTCCGTCATCAGCTTCTTGTAGGCCGGGGATGCTTCGAGTTTGGTGTAGGCAGTGTCTACCGCTGGGGAGACCTGTGGGAGGGGCAGCGTCTGCGCGTGGGCAATTCCGACAAGCGCGACGGATGCGAGGGCAACAACGGTACAGCGAGCAGGCATGGGGGCAATCCTCTGGCAGGGGGGAAACCGTGTTTGCTGCGATTGTGCCAGTGAATGCGAAGGTACGCTGAAGCGCCGCTCTCCCGCGATGCGGGTGAGCGGTAGCCTATCTACTATCTACAAACAACCTCAGAAGCCGAGGCTCGCCAGCAGATCGTCCACCTGCGACTGGTCCGACACCACATCGGCCTTGCCTTCGGGGTTGATCTGCGGACCGTTGATCAGTGAAGGGGGCGCTTCCACGCGCCGATCGGCCGGCACGTTGTCGATCAGCACCTGCAGCAGTTCCTGCTCCAGCGTGCGGATCATGTCCATCATCTTCTTGATCACCTGGCCCGTCAGGTCCTGAAAGTCCTGGGCCATCATGATCTCGAGCAGATGGCTGCCGGTGGCCTTGGTCTTCTCCGGAACCTCGGTCAGGAACTCGCGCGTGTCGAGCACCAGCGCGCGGGCATCGCCCAACTCCACGGGTTGCTCGAACCACTCGCCCCAGCGCTTGTCCAGCGCGGTGGCCTTGGCCTCGAGTTCTTCCTGCAGCGGCTGCGCCAGTTCCACGGCCGTGAGCGAACGCTCGGCAGCCTGCTCGGTCATGGCGGCGATGTAGCTCAGACGGTCGCGCGCGTCGGGAATGGCCTGGGCGGCACGCTCGATTTCCTTGTCGAGCCCCAGCTCCCGCATGTTGTCGCGCAGCATCCGGGTCAGGTTGCCGATGCGATGGATGATCTGCTCGGCCGCTTCATTGCTGAAAGTCGGAGTCGTCGACATGTCGCGTCCCTCTTATTGACCCATTTTCTCGAAGATCTTGGTGATCTTCTCGTCGAGCGTGGCGGCGGTAAACGGCTTGACCACGTAGCCATTGGCGCCTGCCTGCGCGGCGGCGATGATGTTCTCCTTCTTGGCTTCGGCCGTCACCATCAGCACCGGCGTCTTGGCGATCTCGGGCGTTGCACGGATCGTCTGCAACATGGTCAGGCCGTCCATGTTCGGCATGTTCCAGTCCGAAACCACGAACTGGAAGCTGCCATCCTTGACCTTCTCCAGGCCGGCCGCGCCGTCCTCGGCTTCGTCCACGTTGGTGAAGCCAAGCTCCTTGAGCAGGTTACGGATGATCCGGCGCATGGTCGGGAAGTCGTCGACCACGAGAATCTTGATGTTCTTGTCCACTGTTACGGCTCCAAAACGGTTGCGGATGGCCATGCCATCCGGATGATTGCTGCTTATCTGACCTCTCGCGCGCTATACGCGCTGCGCCCGCGCGCCAAACGTAGCCAGGTGCGCCATGACGCGCTGGCTCATCTGGTGCAGGGGCACCACTTCATGCACACCGCCGGCCGCGATGGCTTCCTTCGGCATACCAAACACGATGCAGGATTGCTCGTCCTGCGCCAGGTTGTAGGCGCCTGCCTCGCGCATGCGCAACATGCCGCGCGCGCCGTCCTTGCCCATGCCGGTCAGGATCACGCCAGTGACGTTCTTGCCACCGTGAATCGCGGCGGAATCGAACAGCACATCCACGGACGGTCGGTGCCGATTGACCGGCGCTTCCTGAGACAGGTGCGCCACGTAGTTCGCACCGCTACGCGCCAGCAGCAGGTGCGAATCGCCGGGCGCGATGTACGCATAGCCCGGCAGCACACGCTCGCCATGCTCGGCTTCCTTGACCGTGATGCGGCACAGGCCGTTCAGGCGGTGCGCGAACGACTTCGTGAAACCTGCCGGCATGTGCTGGACGATCATGACCGCTGGGGAATCGGGCGGTAGCGGCGTCAGGAAATCCTTGATCGCCTCGGTGCCCCCCGTGGAGGCCCCGACGATGATCAGCTTTTCCGTCGACAACAGCGGCGCGCGCAGCATCGGCGCGACGGGCGCCGCGCCAGCGCTCTGCTCCGCACGCGCACGCACGCGGGCGCGCGATGCGGCGCGGATCTTGTCCGCGATCGTCTGCGTGTAGTCCAGCAGGCCTTCGCGGATACCGAGCTTCGGCTTGGTCACGAAGTCCACGGCGCCAAGTTCCAGCGCGCGCATCGTGATCTCGGACCCACGCTCGGTCAGCGACGACACCATGAGCACCGGCATCGGCCGCAGGCGCATCAGGCGCTCAAGAAAATCCAGGCCGTCCATACGCGGCATTTCTACGTCCAGCGTCAGCACGTCCGGATTGACGCGCTTGATCAGGTCGCGCGCCACCAGCGGATCCGGGGCGGTACCCACCACCTCCATGTCCGGCTGGCTGTTGATGATTTCCGACATCAGGCTGCGTATCAGCGCGGAATCGTCCACGCACAGCACCTTGATCTTCGCGGCAGTCATGTTGGTCTCTACGTCTCTTGCGTGTATTTCGTGTATGACGCGTCTTGTACGTCCCGCGCGCCCGACATCAGGTCGGGATCCTGGCCGTGGTCTGTCGCGTGAACAGTTCCACGGCGCCTCGCGCGGGTGCCTTCGTCGACGTGGACAGCGCGCGTGCCAGGGCACGTTCCTCGCGTTCGATGCCTACGGTATCGTCCTGGCGCGTCAGCCGGCGGACCAGTGCAAGGCCGGTACGTGGAAAGTAGCTGACACGTCGCGCGTGCGGTCCGCGCAGATCCTGCGCGGCCACGCGCACTTCTTCCGTGCGCAGGTACTTCAGTACGAAATCGGCATTCCGATCCCCGATATTTAGGGTCGTCATGTTGGCCAGCACCGCGCCACCGCCAAATACTTTGGCCTCCAGCCGTTCACGACGCGCGCCCATCTTCAGCAGTTCATTGATAAGCACTTCGAGCGCGTAGCAGCCGTAGCGCATCGACGTAGAGAGCATCCGGTCGGCGCCGGCGTTCTCGTCGTCGGGCAGCATGAAATGGTTCATGCCGCCGACGCCGGCCACTTCGTCGCGAATGCACGCGGACACGCACGATCCCAGGACGGTCGTGAGTACGACGTCCTCGGCCGTCACGTAGTACTCGTTGGGCAACAGCTTGATGGCCTGCCGGTCGAATTCGCGGTCGAAATACTTCCGGGTGGCGATGGCCTCCGGCATCTGGGGCGTGCCACGCATCATGCAGCTCCGCTCTTGTTCGTCAGCTCGTATACGGTCTGCCCGCGCAACTGGAATGAGCGGGTGACGTACGAGAAATTCTCCGAGTGCCCCGCGAACAGCAGGCCGTTCGGCTTGAGCAGCGGTGCAAACCGTTCGAGAATCTGGCCCTGGGTCGGCTTGTCGAAGTAGATCATCACGTTGCGGCAGAAGATCGCGTCGAATTTCTCGCGCAAGCCCCAATCCGGCGCCAGCAGGTTCAGCGGCTCGAAGGTGACCGTCGCGGCAAGCTCCGGCTTGACCTTGACCGACCCGGCCCGCGCGCCGGTGCCCTTCAGGAAGAAACGCTTGAGCCGTTCCTGCGACAGCCGCGAAACCTGCTCGGCGGTGTAGATGCCGCTGCGCGCCTTGGCCAGCACCTGGGTGTCGATGTCCGTGGCCAGCACCGTGCCCGCGCGTTCGCCCAGCGCTTCCGCCAGCGTGATGGCGATCGAGTACGGCTCCTCGCCGGTCGACGCCGCGGCGCACCAGACGCTGTAGGGTCGCCCGATCTTCTTGGCGTGCTCGGCCAGCAGCGGAAAGTGATGGGCCTCGCGAAAGAACGACGTCAGGTTCGTTGTCAGCGCGTTGGTGAAGTACTCCCACTCCGACGAACGCTCGTCGGCTTCGAGTTGCGCGAGATAGGTGCTGAAGTCCGCAAGCTGCAGTGTGCGCAGCCGCCGGGCCAACCGGCTGTAGACCATCTCTCGCTTATGGCTGCCAAGCGAGATGCCCGCGCGCTTGTGAATCAGCGCGCGGATCTTCTCGAAGTCACGCTCGGTCAGCAGAAAGTCGCGCATCTCATCGCGCAATGGCGCCAGCACGGGCGCACCCGGCGTCATAGCCGCGCCTGGCTTCCTGATGGCGCTGGAGGAAGAACGGAGCGGCGTCATGGTGTATGTCCTTCAAGGTACCGGGGAGTCGGCGATGCGGGCTGCCGGACGTGCCGGCAAGCATCAGGCGAGCTCGGCCTCGATCAATTCCATCTCTGGGCTGGTCATCATGCGTTCGATGTCGATCAGGATCAGCATCCGGCCTTCCACCGAACCCAGCCCGGTCAGATGTTCGTTGGAGACCGACACGCCG
The DNA here is from genome assembly GCF_049843575.1 of Cupriavidus sp. Met-2. Lineage (NCBI taxonomy): Bacteria > Pseudomonadati > Pseudomonadota > Betaproteobacteria > Burkholderiales > Burkholderiaceae > Cupriavidus > Cupriavidus sp. Met-2. Next base: position 76,968 of record NZ_JBBHZL010000003.1, on the reverse strand, counting down.
AACTCCGGCGCGGGCTTGATGTCATCGCCAGTGAGCGTCAGCACGTCCGATACGCCGTCGACGACGATGCCAACCACGCGGCCGGCCACGTTCAGGATGATCACCACGGTCTGGTGGTCATAGCGCACGTTGCCGAGCTTGAACTTCAGGCGCAGGTCGACGATCGGCACGATCACGCCGCGCAGGTTGGTCACGCCCTTGAGAAAGTCTGGCGCGTTGGCGATGCGCGTCACCGTCTCGTAGCTGCGGATCTCCTGCACCTTGAGGATGTCGATGCCATATTCTTCCGTCCCCAGCGTGAAGACCAGGTACTCCTGACCCGAGGCTTCGCTGCCCTGGGTATCGATATGTCCGATGCCGGCCATGTCCGTTCTCCTTGCTGTCGATTACTACGCGGCCATCGGGGCCTGGCGGCGCACACCGGTGCGCTGCAGCGCGCCGACGTCCACGATCAGGGCCACGCTGCCGTCACCGAGGATGGTGGCGGCGGAAATGCACGGCACCTTGCGATAGTTGGTCTCGAGGTTCTTGAGCACCACCTGGTGCTGCCCGATCAACTGGTCCACCAGCAGCGCGAAGCGCTTGCCTTCGGCCGCCAGGATCACGGCGATACCCTGCGTGGGCTCCTGCACCGCGTTGGCCACGTTGAAGACCTTGTGCAGTTCCAGCAGCGGCAGGTATTCGCCGCGCACGTTCATCACCCGCTCGCCGTTGGCGGCGGTGTGCACGTCGTCGGCCAACGGCTGCAGGGACTCCATCACGCAGTTCAGCGGCAGGATGAAGGTTTCTTCGCCAGTGCGTACCGACATGCCGTCCAGAATCGCCAGCGTCAGCGGCAGCACGATGCGGGTGGTGGTGCCCAGCCCGGCGCGCGAGCTGATTTCCACGTGGCCGCCCATCTCCTGGATGTTCCGCTTGACCACGTCCATGCCAACGCCCCGGCCGGAGACATCGGTAATGACTTCGGCCGTGGAGAAGCCCGGCGCGAAGATGAGCTGCCAGACTTCGTCGTCGGGCATGCTCTCGGAGACCGGCAGGCCGTTCTGCATCGCCTTGGCCAGGATGCGCTCGCGGTTCAGGCCGGCGCCGTCATCGCTCACCTCGATGACGATGTTGCCACCCGCGTGCTGCGCGGAGAGGATCAGTTGTCCGGTCGGCTCCTTGCCGGCGGCGATACGCTTCTCTGGTGTTTCGATGCCGTGATCGAGACTGTTTCGTACCAGATGGGTCAGCGGATCGATGATCCGCTCGATCAGGCCCTTGTCCAGTTCCGTTGCCTTGCCGAACGTGACCAGATCGATCTGCTTGCCGAGCTTGCCCATCATGTCGCGCACCAGACGCGGGAAGCGCGAAAACACGTAGTCCATCGGCATCATGCGGATGGACATCACCGCTTCCTGCAGATCGCGCGCGTTGCGCTCGAGCTGGCCCATGCCGGAGAACAGGCGGTCGAACAGCACGGGGTCCAGCGACGACGCGGTCTGCGCCAGCATCGACTGCGTGATGACCAGTTCGCCCACGAGGTTGATGATCTGGTCGACCTTCTCGGTCGGCACGCGGATCGAACCGGCATCCGGACTGTGCGCGGCAGCGGGCTTGGCCTTTTCTTTCTCCTTGGCAGCCACCGGTGCGGCGGCGGGCGCGACAGGCGCGACGGCTGCCGGCGCGGCTACGGGCGCGGGCGTCGGCGCAGCGACAGGAGCCGCCAGTGCCTCACCTGGCGTTACCGTTTCCACGGCGATCTGCTTCTCGTCGATCACAAAGCAGCAGACCGCGATGATGTCGTCGGGGCTGCACTGGCTGTTCAGCCAGATGATCAGGTCGCCGTCCGATTCCTGTTGACCGGTGATCTCGCCCAGGTTGGCAAGCTCCTCGCGCAGCAGGGCCTGGTCGGCGGCCGATACCTTGATCAGGCTCACCTTGAGATTGCCGCCAGCCGGTGCGGCAGCGGGCGCGGATGCAGCCACTGGCGCCGGTGTGGCGGCAGGCGCGGGTGCCGCCTCGCCGCTGGCTTCCTGGGCCAGTTGCTGCAGCACGGCGCAAATGCGCGCCAGCGTTTCCGGATCGGGTTCGGTGCCGTTACGGTAGGCGTTGAGCTGATCGTGCAACACGTCCTTGGTTTCCAGAAAGGTGTCGATGATGACGCGCGAGAGAGCTAGTTCCCTCCGACGCGTGCGGTCCAGCAGATTCTCGAAGATGTGCGTGGTTTCGGTCAGCGCCGTGAAGCCGAACGTCGCGGCGCCGCCCTTGATCGAATGCGCGGCACGGAAGATCGCGTTGAGCGCTTCCGCATCGGGGGATTCGATATCCACCTCGAGCAGCAGCTGCTCCATTTGTACGAGCAGTTCCTCCGCCTCCTCGAAGAAGGTCTGGTAGAACTGCGTGATATCGATATCGACAGACATGGTCGTCCTGACTCGCTAGATTGCCCTGGAAGATGCGCCGCCCTGTTCAGGCGGCACGCGTCATTCCCCCTTGCCCTTGCCTTTGCTTTCGCCCGCGCCGGCAGCCGAGGCGCTCCCCAGCTGCGCCTGCACGTCCTGTGCCGCCTGGCCCTTCTGAGCCTGCACCGTGACATCTGCGGCGCTGGCGTTCTCGGCCTCGAACTGGGCCTGGGCGCGCTGGTTGAGCACGACGATGCTGATACGGCGATTCACCGGTGCCAGCGGATCGTTCTTCTCCAGCGGCATCGTGTCGGCCAGACCCAGCACGCGTAGCAGCTTGCCTTCCTCCATGCCGCCTGCAACCAGTTCCTGCCGTGACGCATTGGCGCGGTCAGCAGACAGTTCCCAGTTGCTGTAGGCACGCTGGCCCATCATGTATTTGGCCGAGTCGGTATGTCCGGAAAGACTGACCTTGTTCGGCAGCTCGTTGAGCACCGGGCCGATCTCACGCAGGATCGTGCGCATGTACGGCTCGACCGCCGCGCTGCCGGTGCGGAACATCGGACGGTTCTGCGTATCGAGAATCTGGATGCGCAGACCTTCGCTGGTGATGTCGAGCAGCAACTGCGGGCGGAACTGGCGCAGTACCGGGTTGTTTTCGATGATCTGTTCCAGACGCTTCTTCAGGCCGCGCAGCCGTTCGCTCTCGATCTGGTCGCGGCGGCGCTGGGCATCCGCTGCCGGATCGTTGGTCTGCGCCTTCATGATCTCGCCATCCTTGGCCGTCACGTCCTTGCCGCCGCCAGGAATCACGCTCGTCGAAAGGCTGCTCTTGTCGCCGCCGGCAATCGCCACCTTGAGCGGCGTGCGGAAATACTCGGCCACGCCGACGAGAACCTTTGGCGATGAGGAACTCAGCAGCCACAGCACCAGGAAGAGCGCCATCATGGCCGTCATGAAGTCGGCGTAGGCGATCTTCCAGCTGTGGTTGCCATGCGGCTTGGCATGTGATTTCGCCTTCTTGATGACGATCGGACGCAGGTCCTGGGCGCTGCTCATGACTGCTCTCCCGTCAGGTCAGGCTCTTGACTTCGCGGACGTGGTCGTCGAGCTCGAGGAACGACGGACGTACCGTGGAGTACAGCACCTTGCGGCCGAACTCCACCGCCACCAGCGGTGCGTAACCATTGAGCGACGCCAGCAGCGTGACCTTGATGCATTCGTACATCTTGATGCTCTCGGACACCTGGTGTTCGACACGCGACGCCAGCGGCGACACGAAGCCGTAGGCCAGCAGAATGCCCAGGAACGTGCCGACCATCGCGTTGGCGATCAGCGCGCCGAGTTCGGCCGGAGGCAGGTCCGCGGAAGCCAGCGCGTGCACCACGCCCATCACCGCGGCCACGATGCCGAAGGCGGGCAGGCCGTCGCCGACGCGCGAGAGCGCATGGGCCGGAATCTCGGCTTCATGACGGACGGTTTCGATTTCGTGGTCCATGAGCGCCTCGATCTCGAACGCGTTCATGTTGCCGTTGACCATCATGCGCAGATAGTCAGTCAGGAATTCCATCATCTTGGCGTCGGCCAGGATGCGCGGGTACTGACTGAAGACACTGCTCGATGCCGGATCGGCGATTTCCTTTTCGAGGAACAGGATGCCCTCGCGACGTGCCTTGGACAGCAGCACGTACAGCAGCGCCATCACGTCCAGGTACAGTTCCTTCTTGTACTTGGAGCCCTTCAGCAGCGAGGGCATTGCCTTCATCGTGGCCTTGATGGCCTTGCCGCTGTTGGAGCTGATGAATGCGCCAACCGCGGCACCGCCGATGATGATGAGCTCCGCCGGTTGATAAAGCGCGCCCATGTGGCCGCCGGTGAGGGCGTAACCGCCCAGCACCGCCACGACTACGACGACATAGCCAAGAACTACAAGCACGATCGGATCCCCGTCTGAAAAACACGCGTCAGGCACGCATCGGGGGCATCCCGCGCGGGCGAGAGGGGTCACCGCTCACCAACCCAGGGCCCACCTCCTGCGCGGACGTTGGGCCAGATGGATCAGGCTTCGGTCTGCGCGGCTGCGGCGTCCTTCGAGAGCTTCTTCACCTTTCCGGCGCGCGACGGCGGACGGCACAGGCTGCACACGAAGTTCGTGTGCGGCTCATAAGCGTGCGTGACGAACTGTCCACCGCAACACGTGCACGAGGAAAGCTGCAGCATGTTGCTCTCGAAAAACCTTACTAACGTCCAGGCACGGGTGAAACTTAAGACGATTTCGCCACCGAGCAACGAGACGTGCTCGAGATACAGGCGATAGGCCGCCACGACCGCGCGAATGCCAGACGTCTCGCCTTCCTGCACCATGAACTGGTACGCGGAAAAGAACAGCGACGAATGGATGTTCGGCAGCCAGGTAGTGAACCAGTCCGTGGAGAACGGGAGCATGCCCTTGGGCGGCGACGCGCCTCGGAGCTCCTTGTACAGGCGGATCAACCGGTCGCGCGAGAGCGTGGTCTCGGCTTCAAGCACCTGCAGTCGCGCGCCCAGGCCGATCAGCTCGATGGCGAGCTGCGTCTGGTTCGCGTCCTGCAGGACGCTCTTGCGGTTGGGGATGGGGGTGGCCGCAAAGCTGCGGGCTGGCGAGGCCTGGAGGAGCGCGGTCAATTGAGCGACTCCACAGGTTGCCGGGCCAGCAGGATAGCAGCGTGGATCTGCTGCATATCGTGGCTCTTGGCCGTGTGTGTGAGAGTGGAAAGCAGCGCGTGATCGTCGAAGCGGAAACGGCACAGCACCATATTCGATGCTGCCAGCTTAACGAGTTGCGCCGAGGTCAGTTTGGCGAGGATCTCAGCAATTTCCTTGCTGACGCCGAGCCTGAACATGGCTTCCACCTGGTTTTCGCGCACCAGTCGTTGCGCGAGCAGAAGATAGGCGAGATTGACCTCCCGGATCTCCTGGAGAACTTCACTGCTTTCCAATTTTTCCCCGCTACCAAAAAAACCCTCGACCGCTTGTCCGGCGCTTACCGGCAGATGCTGCTTGCCGGCGACCAGATCGATAAGGTGCGTGTGCGATGGGTACGACGTACTACGAAAGTGACTGCGCCTGGTAACACCGCTTCTCTGAAACGTTACAGATGTTACAGAGTGTAAGTGAAACTGTTACGTTTATATCGGCTTTCCGCCTCGTATGCCAATCCCTACTTGAGTTGGGGGGAGACAAATGTCGTACAGATCAGACAAAGGCCGCGAATTTTGTAACAGGCTTAAGAACTGACTTCTGATTTACATCAATATTGTTACAGCCGCGAACCGAATAGACACTCTAGTTTTGCGCAGCACACGTCACTGACTGACTGATCGACTGCCGAATTCCACTATTGACGAACAAGCGCGCCTTGACTAAAGACGCGCCGCAACCACGCTGCCAAGCGGGCAAATACATCGTCGGGCGCCTCCCTGAACAAATGCGGACACGCGCGTTCCACCTGTTCCAGCACGCGAGCAGCCTCTTCGGCGCCGATGGAGCCGTACTCCAGCGCCAGGCCCAGCAAGACGCGCAACTCTCCAACCTTGCTGCGCCCCAGCGCTTCGCTCTGCTCCGTCTGCAATCCGTACATGACGTCGTACGCGCGCTGCCGAAGACCATCGGCAACCCGCCACGCAGGCGTCTTCATGCGTTCTTCCAATGTGCGAATATCGACGGCGCTGGCCGATATCTGCGCGGCCAGCGCTTCCGTGAAGGCGGCGTCGGCGCCCGCCTCGGAGAGAATCTGCGTGGCCCACTGGCGCGCATGCTCGACGCGTTGCTGCGGCGTCCAATCGGGCTGCACGGCCAGGCCAAAGCCGAAGCGCTGCGCATCGCGCATCAACGCGGCCAGCGCATTGGGTAACTGCTTGTCGAAGACCTTCTTGGCCCATCCATATTCGCCACTGGCCAGCAGGCGCATCACGGCGCGCTCGGTCAGCGGACCATCCTGCTGCATCAGTCGTGCACGCAGGAAGTCATCGAACGCGGGTGGGATGAACTGGGCATCGAGGCCCGTGGAGACCTTTACGAAGGCATCGAAGTCCGCGCGCAGCCGCGCAGAGGCTTCGGCCGACAGGGACAGGCTGATGTCGGTGTTCATGGTGTCGTTGGACGAAAAAGCGCCCCGGCGCTGGCTGGCTCGATGCCTGGCGCCGGGACGTGCGTCACCCTTCCTTGCGGTGCCGCCAAGCGGCTACCGGAAGTCCGGTCAGAAGGCGCTCCAGTCGCCGTTGTCGGAGGCGCTGATCGTCGTGCTCGCTGAACTTGCCGGGCGCTTCAACTGGCTATCGGCAGCTTCGACCGATTCCTCAACAGCGGCGGCGGCACCCGATGTGGCGGCAAGCGCAGTGCCCGCGGCCTTGGCAGCCGTCTTCCTGACCGGGCGCGCCGGGGCAGGCAGGCGCTTCGCGCCCGACGGCCGGGCGGCCGGGCGCACTGCGGGAGCCGGGGCAGCCAGTGCCGGCACGGCGTCATCACCGTGGGACAGGCGGAAGCCCGACACCGACGCCATCAGGCGGCTGGCCTGATCCTGGAGCGAACCTGCGGCAGCGGCGGCCTGCTCGACCAGCGCCGCGTTCTGCTGGGTGACTTCGTCCATCTGCGACACGGCCTGGTTGACCTGCTCGATGCCCGAACTCTGCTCGGCCGAAGCGGCGCTGATCTCGCCCATGATGTCGGTCACGCGCTTCACGGCCTGCACGATCTCGTCCATCGTCGTGCCGGCCTGCGACACCAGTGCGGCGCCGGTGTCCACCTGCGCCACGGAGTTGTCGATCAGCGTCTTGATTTCCTTCGCGGCGTTGGCGCTGCGTTGCGCCAGGCTGCGCACCTCGCCGGCCACCACGGCAAAGCCACGGCCCTGCTCGCCCGCCCGCGCGGCTTCCACGGCGGCATTCAGCGCCAGGATGTTGGTCTGGAACGCGATGCCCTCGATCACGCCGATGATGTCGACGATCTTGCGCGACGCGTCGTTAATCTCGCCCATCGTCTGGACCACGCGGCCCACCACCTCGCCGCCACGGACAGCCGTCTCCGACGCATTGGCGGCCAGCCCGCTGGCCTGACGCGCGTTATCGGCGTTCTGGCGCACGGTGCTGGTCAGCTGCTCCATGCTCGAGGCTGTTTCCTCGAGCGATGCTGCCTGCTGTTCCGTGCGTTGCGAAAGGTCGTTGTTGCCGGCTGCGATCTCGCTCGATGCCGAGCCGATCGATTCGGCGGACACCTTGAAGTCACGCACCATCCGCGAGAGTTGCTGCTGCATCTGGTCCATGGCATGCAGCAGGCTGGTCCGGTCGCCGGCACGCAGGTTCACGGCGTCCGAAAAGTCGCCCTCCGCGATGCGGGCCGCGATGGCCGCGGCATAGCCCGGCTCGCCACCGAGCTGGCGCGAAAGCTGGCGTGCCAGGAAGCCACCCAGCAGCACCGACACCGCCAGGCCGCCCAGCACCAGCGCCAGCATCAGCACGCGCGAGTGGTTGTAGACGCTGGTCGATTCATCCATGTTGGCCTTGGCGCGCTCGTCGCGGCGCTTCACTATCTTGAGCAGAAGGTCTTCAAGTGCGCGGCTGTCCTTGATCAGTTCGGCGCTCTCAGTGAACACGATGCTTTCAAACTGCGAGGTGTCCAGCGGCTGCTTGCCGATCAGCTCGACGTACTTCTGCATCCGCTCCCGGAACGGCGGCAGCAACGTCTCGTACTGTTTGAACAGCGCCTGGCCTTGCGGTGTCGTGAAGGAATCCCTGGCCGACTTGACGCGGGTCTCCAGCGTGCTTAGCGACTTCTCGATCTGCTCCCGCTCGGTGGCGCGCTCGCCCATCGTCGACGCGGACAGCAGCGCGATCTGCGCGCGGCTGGCATAGACCAGGTTGATGTTGCCGTCCTGGACGGCCTTGAGCGCCTGCAGGTCGCTGTTGTAGATCTTGCCGGTCCATTCCGTCATGCGCCCCATGTTGACGACACCGAGCAATCCAATGATGGCGCCGATGACGGATACAACCAGGAAGCCAGCAATCAGCCTGGTTGTCACGCGTAGTTGATTGAACCACTGCATAGAACTACCCCCTCCTTCCATTTGAATAGACCCGAAGCTCAGGCGTTGACCAGCCCGGCTTCTTTCCCCGTTTCACCCATCGTCGCCACCTGTCGCTTGCGCGGCGGCCGAACCTCGGCCTGCATACTCACGCGGAACGTGGAGATCGACTCCCGCAGGCGCTCGGCCTGTTCTTCGAGCGAGCCCGCCGCGGCAGCGGCCTGCTCCACCAGCGCAGCGTTCTGCTGCGTCACATCGTCCATCTGCGTCACCGCCTCATTCACCTGCTCGATGCCTGCGCTCTGTTCCGCCGATGCCGAACTGATCTCACCCATGATGTCGGTCACGCGCTTCACGGCCTGCACGATCTCGTCCATCGTGGCGCCGGCCTGACTCACCTGTTCCGCGCCGCTTTCCACGCGCGCCACGGTATTGCCAATCAGCCCCTTGATCTCCTTGGCCGCATTGGCGCTGCGCTGCGCCAGGCTGCGCACCTCGCCGGCCACCACCGCGAAGCCGCGACCCTGCTCGGCCGCGCGCGCCGCTTCCACCGCCGCGTTCAGCGCCAGGATATTGGTCTGGAATGCGATGCCCTCGATCACGCCGATGATGTCGACGATCTTGCGCGAGGCCTCGTTGATCTCGTCCATCGTCTGGACCACGCGCCCCACCGCCTCGCCACCGCGCACGGCCGTCTCGGAGGCATCGGCTGCCAGCCGCGTGGCCTGTTGTGCGTTGTCGGCGTTCTGCCGGACCGTGCTGGTCAGCTGCTCCATGCTCGAAGCCGTTTCCTCGAGCGACGCGGCCTGCTGCTCGGTACGCTGCGAGAGATCGTTGTTGCCGGCGGCCACCTGGTGCGTGGCCGCCGAAATGCTGGCCATGCCACCCTGGATATCGTTGACCACCGACTGCAGGCTGCGCTGCATCGTGCGCATGGCACGCGACAGTTCGCCGACTTCGTCGGCTGACCGGTGTTCGAAGTTGCTCGTCAGATCGCCCGCGCCCATACGCAGCGCGAAGTCCAGCATCTCGCGCACCGGGCGCTCGACACGCGACACCAGCATCGAACCCGCCATGAACGAGGAGAGCACCGCGAATCCAAATGCGCCCCACAGCCACGGCCAGAGTTGCGCGGCCTGCTCCTCTGCCAGCCAGTGCACGCCGGCGATAGCCGCCAGGAACCACACCAGCCCCGCAAGCTGGGCCCAGAGGATGCGTCGCTTCAGGGTAATCCGCGTCACGCGGCCAACCAGACCTGCCAGGCCAGTACGCACCACGGCGCCATCGCGAATCGCCAGGCCGCCGGCGCGGTTCTCGCGGAAACGACGATATGCGGCGTCGGCCGCATCGATCTGTTCGCGGCTGGCCATCGAGCGCACCGACGTATAACCGACGACGCGGTCGCCGACGCGTGTCGGCGTGACCGTGGCCTGCACCCAGTAGTGATCGCCGTTCTTGCAGCGATTCTTCACAACGCCCACCCATGACTTGCCCGCCTGCAGCGAATCCCAGAGATCGGCAAAGGCCTCGGGCGGCATGTCGGGATGTCGCACGAGATTGTGGGCAGCGCCAAGCAGCTCGTCGGACGTGAATCCGCTCACCTCGACGAACGTCCGATTGGCGAACGTGATACGACCCTTGAGGTCGGTTCGCGAGATCAGGTAGACGTCCGGGGGAAGCGGATGCTCCCGCTGGGTGACTGGCTGGTTGTTGCGCATGGCTTTGACTGCTTTGGGGGCGTTGACCGCGGTGTGCGGTCGGCCCACGCCACGCCTGGCAGGACGCGCGTGGGGCGAGATACGAATCGGCGCGGTACGCTCAGGCGGCGCCAGCCGCGGCTTCGATGGCCGCGAGATCGTCGACGTTCATCAACTTTTCGATGTCCGCCAGGATCAGCATGCGGCCCTCGAGCGAGCCGATGCCACGGATATAGTCGGTTTCGACGCCGCCCGACAGGGTCGGTGCCTGCTTGATCTGGGCCGGGGCCAGCGTCAGCACGTCCGACACGCCATCGACCACGATGCCGGTGGTCCGCTCATGGATGTCGACGATGATCACGACGGTGTACTGGTCGTAGCTGATCTGGGCCTGATTGAACTTGATGCGCAGGTCGATGATCGGGACGATCGTGCCGCGCAGGTTGATCACGCCCTTCAGGTACGCGGGAGCATTGGCGATCTGCGTCACCGTTTCGTAGCCGCGAATCTCCTGAACTTTCAGGATGTCGATACCGTACTCTTCACGACCGAGCCGGAACGCCAGGAATTCCTCTCCCGAACCGTCCGTCCTGTTGATGCTGATGTTCATGGTTGCCCCCGCTGGCATGGTTGATCGTTGCCGGGCTGGCGTGCCCTTGCCGTTACCGCGCATGGCGGCCCCTGAAACCGGGCATCGAATATGGCCCTCTAGTAATTACGGCAGGCAGCGGGGTGAATGAAGGGCGACTTTGCGTGAAACTCACCCTACGTTGGGAGGGCCCAGCAGCGCGTCGACCGACGCCATGAATTCATCGGGGTCGAACGGCTTGGCCAGGAACCCCGATGCGCCGGCCTCACGGGCGCGTTCGAGGATGGCATCGTCATGCTCTGTCGACAGCATCAGCATCGGCACCGTGGCGTAGTCCGGCATAGCGCGCAACGCGCGGATCAGGGACAGGCCATCCATGACCGGCATGACCTGATCGGTCACCAGCATGTCGAAGTTGCCCTCCCGCGCGACCTCATACGCCTCCTTGCCGTCGGACGCCTCGGTCACCCCATAGCCGCCGGCACGCAGACAGGCGCTGGTCATCCGGCGCAGGGATGGTGAATCATCGACGACAAGAATGCTCAGGAGAGACATCGGGGACTCCGGGTTCGGGTGAGTCCGCCAATGGCACGGCCAAGACCGCCGGCGGCGGACGGGCCGGCTTGGGCGACCGCAATACGCGCGGCACGCCCTTTCATTGGCATATCGGCGCGATGGAACCGTTCTTTAGTGCCGATTCGCGAAGCGTGCCTTCTAGACCGCCAGCGGCCGTGCCGCGTGCAATACGTCGGCAAACCCGGGCGAGTCGAGCGGAACGGCCAGCAGGTAGCCCTGCACTTCGTCGCAGCCCATGCCGTGCAGGATTTCCAGTTGCGAGGCCGATTCGACACCCTCCGCCACCACCTTCATCCGCAGCTCGTGCGCCAGCGCCACCATCGAGCCGACGATGGCGCGACCCTGCGGGTCGGCATCGAGCCCGCCGATCAGCGTGCGATCGATCTTGAGGGTGCCCACGCGCAGTCGTTTCAGATAACCAAGGCTCGAGTAGCCGCTACCGAAATCGTCGAGCGCCACCTGGATGCCGAGCGATTGCAGCTCCGCCAGCGTTTCCAGCGACTTGGCGATGTCCTTCATCGCGGCGGTCTCGGTGATCTCCAGCGTGATCGCAGAAGGCGGGATGTCGTGCTGGTGGATATGTTCGAGCAGATAGCGCGGAAAGTTGCGGCTCGCGAAACGCGTCCCGGACACGTTGATCGCTACCGGCACCACCGGCAGCCCAGCGTCCTGCCAGCTCCGCACCTGCCCGCAGACCCGCGAGATCACCCAGTCGTCGAGCTTGTCGATCTGGCCCGACTGCTCGGCCACCATGATGAATTCGGCCGGACTGACCGCGCCCAGCGTGGGATGCCGCCAGCGGCAGAGCGCTTCGGCACCCACCACCTGGCGCGTCTTCACGTCGAACTTCGGCTGGAACATCAACGACAGGCCGTCGTCCTGAATGGCGGGCCAAAGGTCGCGCCGGATCACGCGCGTGCGGCGCGCGCGCTCCCCCGCGGCCGAGTTGAACACGCGCACCTGGTTCGAACCGCTTTCGCGCGCCTCCGACAGACTCACGCGCGCTGCCTGCATCAACCCTTCGGATGTAGCCGCATCGCGCGGATAAATCGCGATCCCGATGTTCACGCCGATCTGCATCTGCAGGCCGCGTGCCGCGACGAACTCGGCCAGAGACCCGAGCACGCGAGAGCCCAGGTCATGCGCGCGGCTGTGGTGCACCAGATTGGGCACGCCAACGGCGAACTCGTCGCGCGCCAGCCGTGCCAGGAAGTCGTGCGGCTCCAGCGCAGCCTGGGCGAGCGCGCCCGCGTCCTGCGCCAGGATGTCATCGGCACGCACTTCGAAAACCTCGTCGACCTCGCGATAGTCGGCAATATGGATCAGCAGCACCGCGCATCCCGTCTCTGCCAGGCGCGCATGGGCGATGCTTTGATCGAGCCAGCGGGCGAAGGCGGTGCGGTCTGGCAGGTCGGTGCTGACGCTGTATTCGCCGACCGGTGACAGGCCACTGCCGGAAGGCCGGATCGTCAGGCCGGGAATGCGGCCCGGCCCGCGGCGCGAAACGCGTCCGTCACCGGCCCGAAGCATAGGCATCGTGGCATGGTCATCGGCGACATCGTCGTGCATTGCCAGCTCGGCCTGCCCCTGGAGCCATCCGCGCGCCTGGGCGCGATGCATGGCGAACATCGCCACGCACAGCAATGCGATCCCGCAGGCCAGGAAGCTGGCTTCCGAAAAGTCGGCCGTGTCGATACAGGCGCGCGCCGTCATGACGGTGCCGCCACAGGCACGCCCCAGCCGCGCGCCGGCCACGGCGACCAGACCGGCGCCAGCCAGCATCGCGGCGGCAACCGCCACGCGCCAGCCACGCGCGCCCTGTCGCAGCCACTGAAGCGGCGGCCCGAACAGATGCGACGCAGCCAGGCTGGCCGCCAGCGTGGCGGCAAACGTGGCTGCCATCCGCGCGCCATCGTTGGCGGCGGTCAGCGTGCCGGATGCCAGTGTCACCCAAAGGGGCATACCGAGCATCCCGTGCGACATCAGCGCGGCCGGCCACGTCATCGACCACATGGCCTTGCGCCCGGGCCCGCCTTCGGTTTTGGCCGCGCGCACGCCCACTGCCGCGGCAATGCCGAGCAGGGCTGCGAGCAGCAGGAGGCTGGAACTCGTGGCGATCATGGGGGCGACAAGAATGGAAGATACTGGGGCACCGAAAGCGCCATGATGCGTGCCGGGCGCGCGCCCCGCATCATGGCACTTCGCAAATGCCTCGTAAATCTAGCGTCGATGTGTCCTTGCTGGTTGACCGCGTTGATCAGAAGGTTGCCCAGTCGTCGTCGGCCGTGGCTGCCGCGGCCGGCTGGCTCGCCGACGGGCGCAATGGCCGGCTTTCGGCTGGCATGCGCGCCACGGGCGAACGGCGGTTGGGCGGGAGCATTGCGGGCGGCGACGCGCGTTCGGCGCTGCGTGCCATTGCCGGTGCGCTTGCCGGTGCAGTTGCTGGTGCGCTTGTCGGCGACGTCGCCAGCGAATGCACGGCACGCTGCGCGCCGGCATTGGCGCGCGCGTTGCCGCCATCGGAAACCAGCGTGAACACCGACACCACACCCTTGAGCTTTTGTGCCTGCTCTTCCAGCGCACCGGCCGCTGCCGCCGCTTCTTCCACCAGAGCCGCGTTCTGCTGCGTGACCTGGTCCATCTGCGCCACGGCCTGGTTGACCTGCTCGATGCCGGTGGTCTGCTCCTGCGACGCGGCGCTGATTTCGTTCATGATGTCCGTCACGCGGCGCACGGCATGAACGATCTCGCCCATGGTCTGACCCGCTTCAGCAACAAGCCGGGTGCCGCTTTCCACGCGCTGGCCGGATTCGTTGATCAACGACTCGATCTCCTTCGCTGCATTGGCGCTGCGCTGCGCGAGGCTGCGCACCTCGCCCGCCACGACCGCGAAACCGCGTCCCTGCTCGCCGGCGCGCGCGGCTTCCACCGCCGCATTCAGCGCCAGGATGTTGGTCTGGAATGCGATGCCCTCGATCACGCCAATGATGTCGACCACCTTGCGCGAGGCGCCGTTGATCTCGTTCATGGTGTCCACCACGCGGCCGACCACGTCGCCACCTTTCATGGCGATTTCCGAAGCCTCGCCGGCCAGAGCGCCGGCCTGGCGCGCGTTGTCGGCATTCTGTCGCACGACGGTGGTCAGTTCTTCCATGCTGGCCGCGGTCTGCTCGAGCGATGCGGCCTGTTCCTCGGTACGCTGCGAGAGATCCGTGTTGCCAGCAGAGATCTGCTGCGTGGCCGACGCCATCGAATCGGTGCCGCCGCGAACTTCGGCGACGATGCCCGCGATGCTCTCCTGCATGGTGGCCAGCGCCTGCATCATGCGACCGATCTCGTTCTTCGACATGCTGGAGATACGCGATGTCAGGTCGCCGCGCGTCATGCGCTCGAACACGTCGAGCGCTTCCTGTACCGGGCGGACGATGGCGCGGTGAAGCATCACGGTAGCGAATACGGCAACCAGGATGCCGAGCGCGATCAGCGCCAGCGACATCGCGCGAGTCGTCTCATAGCGCGACTGCGCGCCTTCGAAGTTGGCCTTGCCGGTATCGAACTGGAATTTCTCGAGCTTCTCGTGCGCGGCGGACATGCCGCGCTGCAGGTCTGGCAGCACATCGCGCGCCAGACGCAGCGCCTCGTCATGGTTGCCGGCCACCATGGCCTGCTCAAGTGGCTTGACGCCGGTCTCGAAGAACGCCTGCCGCTTGGCCGCCAGTTCGCCGGCCAGCGCCTTTTCATCGTCGTTCTGAGGCAGCGACATATAGGTCTTCCAACCCTTGTCGGATGACTCGATGAAGACATTGGCGCGGTCGACGTGCTTCTTCAGATCATCGTTCTCGCTCCCCCGCATCACACCGCGATCGAGCGCCAGACGCAGGCGGGTGGTGCCGAGCATCGCCTCGGACAACGCCTGTGACGACGCCAACTGGTTGGAGTACGTCTCCTTGAGCGCGCCATTGGATTGAGAAATACCTAGCAGACCGGCGCCGCCGACCAGCAGGAGGTTCGCCGTAAGCAAGGCCATTGCGCCCCGTAAAAGGGTCTTGATCTGGATATTCTGGTGAAAAGACATGATGTGCTGATCATTGGGGGATAACCCGAAGACACCCCTGCTCCGGTCCCGGCGGAGCGATACCGCGCGTCGCCCCGCTCAGGCTTCGATAACGGCCATCCCGTGAGCTTCCTTGAGGCGCCAGCCCTGAACATCGACGAAATGCCGACTACGCCACGTGAGATCAATCAGAATTATCTCGTGACATCTTCGGCACTTACTTTCAAATAGCTTTCAAATGATAAATGTGAAATCTCGCCGCACGTGCCTGATTCAGTGCCTGCTGAATTGCCAGTCCAGGCACGATTGGCCAGGAATATCGCAGCCATTGAATAGAGCACTGCCTTTGGTGCCGTAGATTTACGGGTTTTAGTGTGGCATGTGGCTTGCGCTGGCGGCGCCGGAGATCATCGCGATGACCACATGCCAACCCGAAAGTTCAGGGATTATTCTGATTTGGGACTTTTCGCAGATTTCTCTGAAATTAAAGTCAGGGGATTTGCAGCGGCGAGATACGCCGTTATAATTCCCCTCGTCAATTCACGGACCAACACTAAAACCCGAGGATACAAATGGCGACCTATCAGGAAATCGTTCAGAAAATCAGCGAACTGCAGAAGCAGGCCGAAGAGATCAAGGCACGCGAGCAAGCCTCGGTGATCGCCGATATTCGCGAGAAAATCGAACAATATGGCCTGACCGCCGAAGACCTCGGATTTGGTGGCAAGGCCGTGGCCGGCAAGAAGGCCGTCAGCCGCAAGGTGCCGGTTCGTTACCGTGACAGCGCCGGCAATACCTGGACGGGCCGTGGCAAGCGCCCGGGCTGGCTGACCCAGGCACTGGCCAATGGCAAGTCGATGGAAGATTTCCTGATCCGCTGAACAACCCAGCCGATCGGCAGATAAAAAGAAACCGGGCGCTATGCCCGGTTTCTTTTTTGCCACGTGTCCATCAGGGCAGTCGCCGCTAAGAAGTGCTATCAAGATGAAGCGAAGCGGTTCTGGCTAGACGCGCGGCCGCAGACAGTACAAGTGGACCGGCCAAGGCCGCGCAACGACGCCAGAATCATTTTGATAGCGCCGCTAAGCCGTGAACCCCACCGGGTTCAACGACTGCCAGCGCCAGGAGTCCTCGCACATGCGGTCGAGGTCGTGGCGGGCGCTCCAGCCAAGCAGCGTGCGGGCAAGACCCGGATCGGCATAGCATTCCGCGATATCGCCGGGGCGACGCGCGACGATTTCGTAGGGTATCGGCCGCCCGCTGGCTCGTTCGTAGGCCTTCACAACTTCCAGAACACTATATCCACGGCCCGTGCCAAGATTCACGGTCATGCCGCGCGAGTTCTTGCCAAGGTAGGCCAGCGCTGCCACATGGCCATCGGCCAGATCGCTGACATGGATATAGTCGCGCACCCCGGTGCCATCGGGCGTCGGATAGTCACCGCCATACACACTCAGCTTTTCGCGCCGCCCGGCGGCCACCTGCGCCACATAGGGCATCAGATTGTTCGGAATGCCGCCCGGATCCTCGCCAATCGTTCCGCTCTCATGTGCGCCTACCGGGTTGAAATAACGCAGGAAGGCGATTTTCCATTCCGGATCGGAAATTTCCAGATCACGCAGGATCTGCTCCCCCATCAGTTTGGTCTGGCCGTACGGATTGGTGGCCGAAAGAGGGAAATTCTCGAGAATCGGCATCGCATGGGGATTGCCGTACACCGTGGCCGAGGAACTGAACACCAATTGCCTGACACCCGCCGACTGCATCGCCGAGCACAGTGTGATCAAACCCTCAAGGTTGTTTCCGTAATACTCGAGCGGTTTGCTGACCGACTCTCCCACCGCTTTCAGGGCGGCGAAATGGATGGCGCCGTTGATCTTGTGCTCGGCGAACAGCCGGTCCAGCAGTGCGCGGTCGCGCACGTCGCCTTCCACAAAATGCGGTGTCGTGCCAGTAATCTTCGCCAGCCGGTTCACGACCTCGGCGCTGCTATTGCAGAGATTATCGAGCCCGATCACGTTGTAGCCTGCTTCATGCAACGCCACCCATGTGTGGGAGGCGATATATCCGGTCGCGCCGGTCAGCAATAGGGTCTCAGCCATGGAAATCTTCAAGGATCTGGATTGGGTTCACGTCGCTCGCTCACCGAGTGGGCTGCCATCATAACCGTGCGTCTTTACGGCCGCGATATGTATCATGCGCCGCTTCCACCATTCGGGCGCGAAAGCGGCCTGCCCATGACCGGAAGCCCGGTGCGGGCCTGCCACGCTTCATAAGCTGCCCGCAGCCGCCAGCCAGACTCCATATCGCGCATCCCCAGCAACTGGGCCACCGCCGCCGGCGGCGTTCCTGCATCGAAGTGCATGGCGCCGCAGGTATTCCGCAGTGTCTGGGGCGACGCCCGTTCGCTGCGGCCCGCCAGCACGCCGGCCTCTTCGAGCAGGATCTCGACGCGGCGATACACCGATGCCGCGTGCATGGCACGGCCGTTGGTCATGGCCGGGAACACGAGATCGCCTAATGTCTCCGCTGCCGCCCGCGTCTCCAGCCAGCGGCGCAGCGGTGCATGGACAAACCCGAACAAGGGGACGGTGTACGCCCGCCCGTTGTCCGTCCGGACCATGCGAATCGCCATCGCGCCGCCACCCAAACCTTCGATCGCCTCCACGCGCAGCGCCCGCGCCTCCGCCACCTTGAGTCCGCCACCCAGCAGGACCGCGAGAAGCGCGACATCGCGGGCGCGTTTCCATTGCTTTGGCGAAATGGCCTGGCTGTCCGGGCGGGCGGCCTCGGCAACCGGCTCGGGCGCCGGTGCCAGGATGCGGGCCACCAGCAGGTCGCGCTCGCCAGGTAACAGAAAGGCGGTCGGATCGTTCTCGCCGTCGGCGAGATGCGACTTGACGGCCTGGCTGGCGGGGTTGTGCAGATTCTGCTGCAACTGGGACAGATGATGGAAAACGCGTTCGATCAGCCGCGCGTAACGGTAGCGGTGACGCTTGTGCAGATTCTGGGCATCCAGGAACGCGCCGATCTGTGCGGCCGACCACGTCAGCGGTGTTAGTCCTTGCTCACCTGACCAGCGCAGCAGCTTGCCCCACATCGCCCGATAGACCACGGCGGTGCCGTGGCGAAAACCGTGTCGCGCAAGCCAGCCGTCGAAGGCGCGGTCCGGGTGCTTTCGCCAGGCGTCGAGGTCGGCATCGAACAGATCGCCGGAGGTGGCCGGTGTCTCGCCGTCCGCCGTAACGAAATCGGCACTTGCCTGGGTCATGACCAACGCTCTCCCGCTCTGAGTATGCAAAGCAACGTCCTCATTGTAGACAAAGGGCCACTGGATCCCGCGATCGTAGCCCTCCGGCAGTTGCACATGGGAGTCATCGCGTGATACCTTGGCACCCACTATGCAACCAGTTGCATAAATTCAACTCAACCGCTGAACGAGAGATCCGTCATGGCCCTTCCCGCCCTGCTGCAGAACCTGTCGCTACCGGCTGTCTGCTCGCCGCTGTTCATCATTTCCAATCCCGATCTCGTCATCGCCCAGTGCAAGGCCGGCGTGGTCGGATCGTTCCCCGCGCTGAATGCGCGGCCGGCGGAAAAGCTGGAGGAATGGCTGGACCGGATCACCACCGAACTCGGCGAGCACAACGCCAAGCACCCCGACCGCCCGGCCGCGCCGTTCGCGGTCAACCAGATCGTGCACAAGTCCAATGACCGGCTCGAGCACGACCTGGAAATGTGCGTGCGCTACAAGGTGCCCATCGTCATCACCTCGCTGGGCGCGCGTGTCGAAGTCAACGAGGCCGTGCACTCCTACGGTGGCATCGTGCTGCACGACGTGATCAACAACACGTTCGCACGCAAGGCCATCGAGAAGGGCGCAGACGGGCTGATCGCCGTGGCGGCGGGTGCGGGCGGCCACGCCGGCACGCTGTCGCCGTTCGCGCTGCTGCATGAGATCCGCGAATGGTTCGACGGTCCCTTGCTGCTGTCGGGCGCGATTGCCAGCGGCGATGCCGTGCTGGCCGCTCAGGCTGCGGGCGCCGATCTCGGCTATATCGGCTCGGCCTTCATCGCCACGCTCGAAGCCAATGCTCAGGATGCGTACAAGCAGATGATCGTCGACAGCTCCGCCGACGATATCGTCTACTCGAACCTGTTCACGGGCGTGCACGGCAACTACCTGCGCGAGAGCATCGTCCGCGCAGGTCTGGACCCGGCAGCGCTGCCGACCTCGGATGCGTCGAAGATGAATTTCGGATCGGGCAGCGCCAAGGCCTGGAAGGACATCTGGGGCGCTGGCCAAGGTGTCGGCGCCATCAAGCGTGTGGTGCCGGCCGCCGAGCTGGTGCGCCGCTTCGTGGAAGAGTACGCGCTCGCACGCCGCCGTCTGGGCCTTGCTGCGCCGGCCGGCGCGGCACGTGCCGTGGATCTGGCCTGAAGTTTGTAGCCTGAAGACTGACGACGCCCGTCGTCAGTCCTTGACGCCACTGCCCGTGGCAGTGAGCAGCGGTAGCAGCGACCTGCCCCATGCGAGCCAGCTTTCCTGAAACTGGATGCCGCGCTGGAGCAATGCGTACTGGATCTGCTGCCGGCGATCGAGCGTGCCGGAGAAATCCTTGCGCTCGATCCCCCGGTATGTTTCCAGCCGCGCCTCGTGCAATGCAATCAGTCGCCCCATCTCCTTGTCCAG
Organism: Cupriavidus sp. Met-2; assembly: GCF_049843575.1. NCBI lineage: Bacteria > Pseudomonadati > Pseudomonadota > Betaproteobacteria > Burkholderiales > Burkholderiaceae > Cupriavidus > Cupriavidus sp. Met-2. Next base: position 56,917 of record NZ_JBBHZL010000003.1, on the reverse strand, counting down.
GCCTAGCGGCCCGATCGCGGCATCGGCACGCAGCTTGACCAGGATCTCCTCGCGCTGGTCCAGCCCCTGAACGGGCGCAAGCACCCATCGCACCAGTTCGTCGTGCCCGGCGGGCAACACCCGGTAGACCTTCTTGCGGCCCTTCTTCTCCGCCCCGTCTCCGTCGACGGTGACTTCCGGCTCGTCCGAGGCAATCCAGCCCAATTCGGCCATCCGCCCCAGCTCCCGATAGATCTGCTGGTGAGTGGCGTGCCAGAAATAACCGATCGACTTGTCGAACCGGCGCGCGAGATCGTAGCCCGAGGATGGCTTTTCGATCAGGGATATCAGGAGAGCGTGTTGGGTGGACATTCGGCCGATAGGTGCGACGGGATCGCTGGCATGGATGATGCTGACCAAGTTCAGTGAAATGGTCAGGTGGCGCTATGGTAACGCGCAAGTCACGTCACGTCATGCCGATATCCACTGAGATGCGCGCATCGAAACCAGTCATGTGCAAGTGACGGCACAAATACTTGCATTCATGACAATTTAGTCAATTATTACGATACTGATGTAAAAAAATCGAAATGGCATTTCCCGATAATCTGCAATACATTCCAGACATTGCCACCCCGCATGCGCGTGCCCTTCTACCGGCCCAACGTTCCGCGCCATGCGCTACCCGGGAGTTGTCCATGAACGCAAGACCGGATGCGACCGCCGGCACAGCCGCAGCCGAGGCGACGAAGCCTGTCACCCGCACGCGCGCCGGAACGGCGCCGTTCTATTACCGGCTCCCCGATACCCCGGAGGGCCATCACATCAAGGAATACGCCAGCGGCCTGCGGCAACTGGTGCGTTTCGTGGGTGTGGAAGAACAGGTCGTCAAGTACAGCCTGAGCTGATGCCTTTACTGCGGTGAGAATGCAGCCACCGCAAGTCTGTCGATTGTCTCCTCCTGTCCGCCAAGGACCTGGGATTCAGCCCGCGACGAACGTCGCGGGCTTTTCTTTTCTGAAGAGGATTCCCACCAAAAAAAAACCGGCCAGCAGGCGCGATACCTGCTGGCCGGTCTTCGGCGACCTGGGTCGATCCGGGAGATCAGTCCACGGTCGCGCCAGAAGCCTTCACCACCTTGGCCCACTTGGCGGCCTCGGACTTCATGAAGGCAGCCAGTTCAGCCGGCTTTTCCGGATGCGGTTCGGCACCCTGCTCGGCCATCTGCTTCTTCACTTCCGGCATGGCAAGAATCTTCACCACTTCGGCGTTCAGGCGATCGACGACGGCCTGCGGCGTGCCGCCCGTGGCGTACAGCGCGAACCACGACGTGGCTTCATAGCCGGGCACGCCCGACTCGGCCACGGTCGGCACGTTCGGCAGAGCCGGCGAGCGCTTGGCCGAGGTCACGGCGATGGCGCGCAACTTGCCGGCCTTCACGTGCGGGTACGACGACGGCATGTTGTCGAACATCAGGCCGATCTGGTTACCCAGCAGGTCGTTCACGGCCGGAGCGCTACCCTTGTACGGGATGTGCTGGATGTGCAGGCCCGTCATCGAGTTGAACAGTTCACCCGACAGGTGCATCGACGAACCGCTGCCCGACGAGCCATACGACAGCTTGTCCGGGTTGGCCTTCACGTAGGCGATCAGTTCCTTGATGTTGTTGACCGGCACCTTCGGGTTCACCACGACGATGTTCGGCACCATGGCCACGCGCGTGATCGGCGCGAAGTCCTTGACCGGGTCGTACGGCAGCTTCGAGTACAGCGACTGGTTGATCGCGTGCGTGCCGATGGTGCCCATGAACAGCGTGTAGCCATCGCCCGGCGCCTTCGCGGCCAGCGATGCGCCGATGTTGCCGCCCGCGCCCGGACGGTTGTCGATCACGACGGGCTGGCCGAGCGCCTTGCCCAGTTGCAGGCCGACGATGCGGGCCAGGATATCGGTGGTGCCACCTGCCGAGAACGGCACGATCATGGTGATCGGCTTGGTCGGATAGGTGCCCTGCGCTTGGGCGCCGGTCATGGCGGCAACACCAGTTGCCAGTGCCACGCCAACGGCCAGCAGGCGTCTGCGCGCCTTCGACGTTTGCTTGGTGATACTCATCTTGTGCTCCAGGAGTGATGCACGTCCGCTAGCCATCTGGCTTACTGCGGACGTAATGCTTTGAACCGCTATTCCGCCCCGTGCCTGGGGGGCGGGCACTTTCTTATACGGGTGCCACACCCAGCGTGGTTCCGCCGCAGACGTACAGGACCTGTCCCGTCACGAAACCATTCTCGGGTGCAAGGAAGAACAGCGAGGCACGCGCCACGTCTTCCGGCGTTCCCATGCGTTTCACGGCGATGCTTGCGAGAGTGCGCCGTGTCTGTTCGCTGCCCTCCGGATTACTCCGGCGGAACAGCTCGGTGGCGATGGGACCCGGTGCCACGGCGTTGACGGTGATGCCGTCGCCGCCCAGCTCCATCGCCAGCGTTCGGGTCATGCCAACCAGCCCAGCCTTGGCAGCGGAATACACCACGCGTTCGGGCTTGCCCAGCGCCGCGCGCGAAGCCATGTTGACGATGCGGCCAAACCCCGCCGCGCGCATCGCGGGCAGGCAGGCCTGTGTCAGCAGCATCGTGGCCTGCAGGGTCAGGCCCACGACGTAATCGAGATCTTCCGCCGTGGCCGTGTCAGCCGTGCCGGGGCGCGTGGCGCCGGCATTGTTGACGAGCCGCGTCACGGCGAACTGAGACGTCACCTGCTCCGCCACCGCGCGCGTGGCATCGGCATTGGTCAGATCGGCCTGGAAAAAGGTCATGTTCGGGTGCGACCACGTCGGCGCTGCATAGTCGACGTTGATGACACGCGTCACACCATCGGCGAGCAGCATTTCCGCAATGGCTCGGCCGATTCCGGAACTGGCGCCAGTGACCAGGGTGGCAACAGGAAGGGACATCTCGGTACTCCGCACCGGCACGCAAGCGGCCGGTCAAATCAGAAAAAATACGGCGAAGCCGGCGAGCCCGTCGGCCTGGCCGCGATGCTCTACCTCGTTGGGGAAGAGACACCACTGAAACTTCCCGCATGAATTAACGACGGGAAGCAAGGGAAACTGAAACTTCTACTGTTTTGCTTCGGTAACTCCTCTCTCCCACCTGCGCGGGAGAGAGGAGCGCATGACCACTGGCATCGGCCGGTAGCCATGCATCAAGCCATCAAACGCGCTCGATCACCATGGCGATGCCCTGGCCCACGCCGATGCACATCGTGCACAGCGCGAAGCGGCCACCAGTGCGCTCCAGCTGGTACATCGCGGTCGTCACCAGACGCGCGCCGCTCATGCCGAGCGGGTGGCCCAGTGCGATGGCGCCGCCGTTCGGGTTCACACGCTTGTCGTCGTCGGCGATGCCCAGTTGACGCAGTACGGCCAGGCCTTGCGCGGCGAACGCTTCGTTCAGTTCGATCACGTCGATCTGGTCCAGCGTCATGCCCAGTTGCTTCATCAGCTTCTGCGTGGCCGGCGCCGGGCCGATACCCATCACGCGCGGTGCCACACCAGCCGTTGCCATGCCAACGATGCGGGCACGCGGCTTCAGGCCGTGCTGCTTCAGGCCCGCTTCGCTGGCCAGCAGCAGCGCGCACGCGCCATCGTTCACGCCCGAGGCGTTACCGGCGGTCACCGTGCCGTCCGGACGCACCACGCCGCGCAGCTTGGCCAGCGCTTCCATGCTCGTGGCACGCGGATGTTCGTCGCGGTCGACCACGATGGCGTCGCCCTTCTTCTGCGGAATCGTCACCGGGGTGATTTCCTGCGCCAGCGTGCCGTCGGCTTGCGCGCGCGATGCCTTCTCCTGGCTGCGCAGCGCCATCAGATCCTGGTCTTCACGGCCGATCTTGTAGTCGGTCGCCACGTTCTCGGCGGTCTCGGGCATCGAGTCCACGCCGTAGGCGGCGCGCATCGCCGGGTTGATGAAACGCCAGCCGATGGTCGTGTCGAAGATCTGCGCGTCACGCGAGAAGGCCGAGGTGGCCTTGCCCATGACGAACGGGGCGCGGCTCATGCTTTCCACGCCGCCGGAAATCATCAGGTTGGCTTCACCAGCCTTGATGGCGCGGGCGGCGGTGCCGGTGGCGTCCATGCCCGAACCGCACAGGCGGTTGATCGTCGCGCCGGGAACGGCGTCCGGCAGGCCAGCCAGCAGGGCCGACATGCGCGCAACGTTGCGGTTGTCTTCACCGGCCTGGTTGGCGTTGCCAAAGATCACGTCGTCGATCGCCGACCAGTCCACGCTGGCGTTACGGGCCATCAGGGCCTTCAGGGGCACGGCGCCCAGGTCGTCCGCGCGCACGCCGGACAGGCTGCCGGCGTAACGGCCGATGGGGGTACGGATGGCGTCAACGATGAATGCTTCGCTCATGTTCTGTCTCGCTCGTCTTGGTGGTTGGTCAGGCGGCTACGGCCTGCTTGAGAGGCACGCCGGTCAGGCGTTGCAGTTCGTCGAACGACAGGCCGTCCACGAGATCGCGGGCAACCAGGCCGTCCGGCGTCACATCGATCGTGGCCAGGTCCGTGTAGACACGCGTGACGCAGCCGATGCCGGTCAGCGGATAGGTGCACTGGGACACGATCTTGCTTTCGCCCTGCTTGGTCAGGTGCTCCATCATCACGAACACCTGCTTGGCGCCGATAGCCAGGTCCATCGCACCGCCCACGGCGGGGATGGCGCCCGGTGCGCCGGTATGCCAGTTGGCCAGGTCACCCTTCTCCGATACCTGGAACGCGCCCAGCACGCAGAAGTCGAGGTGGCCGCCACGCATCATCGCGAACGAATCGGCGTGGTGGAAATACGAGCCACCCGGCTTGATCGTCACCGGCTGCTTGCCAGCGTTGATCAGGTCGCCGTCTTCCTCGCCCGGCGCGGGAGCGGGGCCCATGCCGAGCAGGCCGTTCTCGCTGTGCAGCAGGATTTCACGGTCGGCCGGCAGTTGATTGCCGACCAGGGTGGGCAGGCCGATGCCGAGGTTCACCACGGCACCGTCCGGAATGTCTTTGGCCACGCGGGCGGCCATTTGGTCGCGGGTCAGGCGTTGCATGTGTTTCTCCTTCTTCGCTCGATTCGGATCAGGCCGCGCTGGCCGGCTTGGCGGCGCTTGCAACCTTGACCACGCGCTTGACGAACAGACCCGGCGTGATGATGTGCTCGGGGTCGAGTTCGCCCAGTTCCACTACGTTGCTGACCTGCACGATCGGGCACTTGGCAGCCATGGCCATGATCGGGCCGAAGTTGCGGGCGGTCTTGCGATAGACCAGATTGCCCCAGCGGTCGGCGGTCTCGGCCTTGATCAGCGCGAAGTCAGCGTGGATCGGCTTTTCGAACACATAGCCCTGGCCGTCGATGATGCGCGTTTCCTTGCCTTCGGCCAGCGGCGTGCCGTAGGCCGTGCGCGTGAAGAAACCGCCGATGCCGGCGCCGGCCGCGCGGATGCGCTCGGCCAGATTGCCCTGGGGCACGAGTTCCAGCTCGATTTCACCGGCATGGAACAGCGAGTCGAATACGTAGGAGTCCGCCTGGCGCGGGAACGAGCAAATGATCTTGCGGACACGCTTGGCCTTGAGCAGCGCTGCCAGGCCCGTGTCGCCATTGCCGGCGTTGTTGTTGACGATGGTCAGGTCGCGCGCGCCCTGGGCGATCAGCGCGTCGATCAGCTCCGCCGGCATGCCGGCCAGGCCGAAACCGCCAATCAGGATCGTGGCGCCATCGTGGATGTCGGCCATTGCCGATTCCACCGAGTCATATAGCTTGTTGATCACTTGCGTTCCAGTATGGAAGGGTCCGGCGCGCATACCGGGACCGGCCGCAAAGGGGCGCGGCACGCAAAGCTGTCTCCGGCAGTGGCTGGACGGGCGTCCTGTCTGATGTCCCCGCGCTCCGTGCGCGGTGGTCCGTCAAGGACAGTCCAACAATCTTGCAGTTGTTTTGTCAGCCATCTTGCTGCGGCTTCATGCAGATGCTTGCTGCGAATACCAGCGAACGTCAGTAATTTCCTGCCTTGTTCACCGGATTCCCATAAAGTTCGCGATACGAACTCCAATTCGCAGAATGAACAAAGGTTACACCTGTCGCCAAAACAGGGTCAAGGCGGGGGGCCACGTCTCGGGCGATAATCGGCCAGCCCGCCGGGCAGCGTCATACACGACCAGAGGCGGGCTAAAACAGGCTTGAACCAAAGGTACGGCGGGCGATGCACAGCTACCACGCATGGTAGTGCGCAACGCCCGCCGATGCCTTGCGGAATCGCAGTTTTACGAAATTATTCCGACAACCGCTTTACCAGACGGTAGAGAAACTCGCGGCCATCGTACAGGCGCGCAATCTCGATGCGCTCGTCCAGACCATGCGCGCGCATGTCCGACGGTTCGGTGAACAGGCCGGAAACGCCGTACATCCGGATACCGGCATTGCGCATGAAGCGGCTGTCGGTTGCGCCCGTGCTCATGGCCGGAATCACCGGCACATCCCACATCTGCCTGGTCAGCGCGTCGACTTCCTTCATCAGCGCGCCGTCTAGCGGAGAGGCCGGGCTGGCCAGCGGCTTGTTGATGTATCGCACGCTGATCTTGTCGTTACCGAGGGCCGACTTGAGCTGGCGGTCGATGTCGGCCGGATCGTCATGCGGCAGGATGCGACAGTTGACGATGGCCTTGGCCGATTGCGGCAGCGCGTTCTCGGCGTGTCCGGCATTGACCATGGTCGCCACACAGGTGGTACGAAGCTGGGCGTTGTAGAACGGAATGGCCGACAGCCGGTCGATCGCCGCCTGGCTCGGACGGCCCGTGCCAACCTCGCGCATGTCCTCGGCAAGCTGCCCCTTCGCCAGCGGAGCGCTGCGCGCGAAGTAGGTCTGCGTCACGTCGGCCATCTTGACCGGGAACTGGTACGCACCCAGGCGGCTCAGCGCCTCGGACATCGCGTACACAGGATTGGACTTGGTCGGCACCGAGCTATGCCCGCCCACGTCGCGCACTTCCAGTTCGTAGGTCGTGTACATCTTCTCGGCCACCTGAACGCGGTGCAGCACCGGCTTGCCGTCGCGCAGCTCGCCGCCGCCGCCCTCGTTGATGCCGAACTCGGCCTTCAGCAGTTCAGGCTTGTTCTTCACCAGCCAGTCGGCGCCATTGCTGGGCACGTCGCCGCGCTCCTCGTCGGACGTGAGCGCCAGGATGATGTCGCGCGACGGCTTGAAGCCCTCCTGCTTCAACTGCCCCAGCACCGACACGAACGCCGACGCCATCGCCTTGTCGTCGATGGAGCCACGCGCGGTGAAGTAGCCATTGGTCTCCTGAAGCTGGAAGGGGTCGGTCTTCCAGTCCTCGCGCTTGGCCTCCACGACGTCGATATGCGCCAGCAGCAGAACCGGCTGCCTGGCGCCGGTGCCCTTGAAGCGCATCACCAGATTGCCCTTGCGCGGAAACGGCTCGAACACCTGGATATCCGACGCGGAGAAGCCTGCCTCCACCAGTCGCTTCTCCATCGCGCGCGCCGCCTGGGCACTGTCCCCGGCCGAATGCGTCGTGTTGATCTCGACCAGTTCCTTGTAGATATCGTGAAAACGCTGCTGGTCGGGCGTGAGCGTGGCGGGGGGCGCCTTGCTGGCGGGCAGGCTCTGGGCAACGGCCCCTGCGGCGCAGGTCACGAGCACGGCGGCCACCAGGGCACGAACAGCTTCTGGACGACGATGGATACGCACGACACCTCCGAATATTCGTTATGGGATCGAGCAGGAAGGAAAAAGGCCAGACGGATTCGTCGCAGCCTCCCTCCCTCGAAGTTCCGATAGGCGGAACTACGTTTTATTAAGTGCTCGCCGAATATTCTAGGCACGTGGCGTCCGCGTCGCGATTTGGGGTATCTCCCAAGTGGCGCGCGCGTGGAATTGCGCTCGCGCGCCTTCCACGGCGCGCTCCGGCGCCGAGGGCCCGGGGCTCAGGGTTCAGGGCAGGCGCAACACGGCTTGACTGCCCGCCACGCCGGGCCGGACCTCAAGCCGCACATCGATCCGCTCGCGCAGTTCGGTTACGTGCGAGATGATGCCGACCAGCCGTCCGGCCTGCTGAAGATCGAGCAGCGTGCGAATCGCGAAGTCGAGACTTTCCGGATCGAGCGTGCCGAAGCCTTCGTCAACGAACAGCGTATCGAGCTGGATGCCACCGGCACGCGACTGCACCACATCGGCCAGACCCAGCGCCAGCGACAGTGACGCCAGGAAGCCTTCGCCGCCGGACAGCGTATTGGCCGGGCGCGTGCCGCCGGTATCGTGGTCGAACACTTCGAGGTCAAGGCCACCGGCCACGCGCTGATCGCCCTGCTCTCGCACACGTTGCAGCGCGTAGCGACCCCGGCTCATGCGCAACAGCCGTAGCGACGCAGCTTCCAGCACCTCGTCGAGCAACGTGGCCAGCACGAAACGCTGGAACGTCATGCGGCGCGGATTATTGCCGTTCGCCACTTCCGACAGGCGGCCGAGCACTGCGTAGCGCGTCTCGACGTCGCGTCCTTCGGCGGCCAGCGAATCGAGCAAGCCCTTGCACTGCAACAGCGCATCGCGCACCGCGGCCAGTTCGCTGCGCTGCCGGATCGCCGCTTCAAGCTGAACAGCCGCCGCATCGCGTGCCGCGAGCAATGCAGGCATGTCCGGCGTCTGCAACGCCTGACCGATTTCCGCCGTGCGTTGGCGCCATTCCGCGGCGCGAGCCAGATCGACATCGAACGCACGCACGGCGTCGTCAAGCACGCGCGTGGCATCGTCAGCCAGGGATGCGGCGCGGTAGTCGTCCGCTCCGGCGAATCCGGCGGTGGCAAGTGCCTCCACAAAGGCGGCTTCGCGTTGCGCGGCCCGCTCCTCGGCACGAGTAGTGGCTTCGCGCGCGGCGGCCAGTGCCGCATTCGCACCGGCCAGCAGTGCCACCGCATCGCGCTCGGCGCCCTGGGCCGCCTGCAATGCGGCCTCCAGTGCGCCGGCTTCGCGCTGCGCGGCTTCGAGCGATGCGGTCACGACGTCAGGGTCACGCGAATCCTCGGGCACCTGCGCACTCGCGGCACGCCACTCGCCATCTTGCTGAGCGTGCTCATGCATCGCCGTGCGCAATGCGCCTTCGGCCGCCTGCACTGCGGCTTCGGCAGACTCCTGCGCCTGACGCGCCTGTATGGTCTGGGCCGCGAGCCGTTCCGCGCGGGTTGCCGCAGCCTCGGCCTTCGCGCCGCTGGCGGTCAGCGTCTGGATTTCCTGATCTAACGCCTGCACGCCCGCGTCGGACACATCGCCCGCGCCTTCGCGCAGATCCGCCAGACGCACCTGACATTGGGCGACGTTTGCCTCGGCCTTTTGTCGCACGGCCTGTGCGTCGGCCAACGCCTCGTCGGCATGTTGCAAGGCGGCTCGCGTGGTATCGAGGTCCTCGTCGGTCACCAGCGCCAGCGTCTGCTGCGCCAGCGCAGGGTGGTCCTTGCCACCGCAGACGGGGCAAGGTTCGCCACGCTTCACGCCAGCGGCAAGGCGTGCCGCCTGGCCAAAGCGCCAGTCCGATTCCGCCTGACGCATTGCGACGCGCGCGGTATCGCGCGTCTGCGTCGCCCGGCTGGCGCCGGCTTCCGCAGCGGCAAGCGATTCGCGCAAAGGCCCAAGTTCGGCATCGAGTTGCCGGCAACGTGCCACCCGCGTCGCGCGTTCGCGCGCCAGTCCAAGCTGAAGCTGCAGGGCCTGCGCATTTGCGCCGTCGCGCCGCGCAAGCTCCAGCTCGCCTTCCAGCGTCTTCGCCGCCGCCACGGCGGCATCGCGCGCCTTCGCCTTGGCGGTAAGCGCCACCTGGGCAGCGGCCAGTCCGGTACTCGCCAGCGCCACGCCGTTGCGCAGCACGCCAAGCCTGCGTGCCTGCGGGAGAATTGCTTCCAGTTTCGCCACGGTGCGTTGCGCGGCCAAACGCGCTTCGCCACGCGCCTGTTCCGCGCGCAGCGCACCTGTTGCGATATCGGCGGCCCGGCTGGCGCTTGCCACGCGTGTCCCGGCGGCGGCATTCGCGGCGAGTGCGGCCGTCTGATCCTGTCTGGCAACCTCAAGCAGTTGCGCAACCGGCGTCACCTGCGCCGCGCGTCGCGCGGCCTGCAGGCGAGCGCGGTCCGTGTCGACCGCCGGCACGCGGGCCGACAGCACGGCATAGGCGCCCTCCGCCTCTTTCCAGGCCTTGATCTGCGTGCTCTCCAGCTCGCCCTTGCGCAAGGACGCCTGCGCCGCTTCGCTACCCGCACGCGCCAGCGCTTCGCGCCGTTCCAGCTCGGTCAACGTCTCCCGATGCGCGGCGATACGTTCGTCAAGCGCCAGCTCGGAGGGCAACTGATACTGTTCCAGCAAGGTCTTGCGTCGTACCGAGATCTCCTCGGCTTCGCGGCGAATGCTCGCGGCCTGCTCCTTGAGCAGTTCCTCGACGCGGCGGTAGAGCTCGGTCTGGAACAGACGCTCGAGGATCGACTGCCGCGCCTTCGAGTCCGCCGTCAGCAATTCGCGGAAACGTCCCTGCGGCAGCACGATCACCTGCCGGAACTGCGCGCTGTCGAAGCCGAGCAGGACTCGCACCGCGTCGGTCACACGGACCGGCTGGCTGGCGTGGCTTTTCCACTCACCGTCCACCTGGGCATCGAGTTGCGCCTTCGCAGTCTCCTTGACGAAGCCGCCGGCCGCACGCGGGCTCGGGCGGTCCTGCGTCGGAGAACGCGTCACGCGATAGCGTGTCGCCCCAAGCGAGAACTCCAAGGTGACCTCGGTCCGCAGGGCTGGGTCCGCATTGGCGCTGCGCATGTCCTGCGCGCTACGCTCGCCACCTGATGTATCGCCATAGAGCGCGAAGCAGATGGCATCGAGCAGCGTGGTCTTGCCTGCGCCCGTGGGGCCGTGGATCAGGAAGAACGCCTGGTCGCCGAGCCGCGTGAAGTCAATCGTCTCCGTGGCGGCGAACGGGCCGAAGGCCTGCAGTTTCAGGTAAAGCGGTTTCATGCCGACTCCCTTTCCGATGCCTGCATGACTGCCAATAGATCGTCGAGCGCGCGGCGCTGATCATCGTCGAGGTCTGTGTCAGCCACCTCGCGGAAAAAATTCGCAAACAGGCTGGCCGTATCCAGTTCCCGCAGCTTGCGCCCCGCGTCCCCGGCCTGCCCGCTGCGCGCCAGCACCGCGCGCTCGATCGCCAGTGCGTTCGGATAGACCTGGCGCAGTCGCGCCATCGGGTCCAGCAACGCGCCCGCGTCGGTCAGCACCGCATGGACGTAGTCGTCCCGGTGCGGGTCGGTGGCGCCCGCCTCAAGCAAGCCGGCCAGCGTGCCGGTCAGCACGCGCAGGTCGCGCAATGGTCGCAGCGGTATCGCCTCGATCCGGACGCCACCCTCGGCGTCAACATCGATCAGCGATACCGTCTTGATGTGTTCGGTTTCCGACAGCGAATACTTGAGCAGCGACCCCGAATAGTGAATCCTATCGCCGATGGATTGCGGACGATGCAGATGTCCCAATGCCACGAAATCGAAGCCGTGGAACACGTCCGCGGCCACGGCACCGCTACCGCCCACGCTCAGCGGGCGCTCCGATTCGCTGACCGCGCCGCCCACCACGAAAGCATGGGCCACCGCCACCGAACGGACGCCTGCGGGATGCGTGGCGCGGATGGCATCGAGCTGGGCGTTCAATGCGGCTTCGTGCGTCGGCAAGTCGGTGCCGAGCGCGTCGCGCACCGCCGCCGGTTCGGCATAGGGCAAGGCGTAGATGCGCACCTCGCCGTGCGCATCGTGCAGCGTCACGCAGGACGTTTCCGGACCGGTGCGTCCCGCCACGTGCAGACCCCGCGCGGCCAGCAGGCGCGCGCCGAAACCGAGGCGTTGGGCGCTGTCGTGATTGCCTGCGATCATCACCACGGGTACGCCCGCATCCACCACGATACGCGCCAGCACATCGTCGAGCAGCGCCACGGCCTCCGGCGGCGGCACCGCGCGGTCGTACACGTCGCCGGCAATCAGCACGGCGTCGGGGCGCAGATCGCGCACCAGCGCGACGAACTGGTCGAGCACATGAGACTGATCCTCGATCAGGCTACGGGCGTGGAAGAGCCGACCAAGATGCCAGTCGGCGGTGTGGAGAAAACGCAATTCGGGTCCTTCGGCACAGTGGCGCCAAGAGCACGGCAGATACCGTGCGGTCCCGCATCATAACGTCGCGGCCACCAAACGGTACGCGGACACCACTCAGACCGGCTCCGCCTCGCTGTCCTCGATCTGGAACTTGCGCATTTTTTCCCACAGCACCTTGCGGCTGATGCCGAGGCACGTTGCCGTGTCTTGGCGTCGCCAGCTGTTGGCATCGAGCGCGGCAATGATGCGGCGGCGCTCCTCCGCGTCGCCGCGCGGGTCGGCCCGCTCGGTGCCATCGAACGCGCCGGGGCGCAGCGAGCGAAACAGCGGCCGGATGCGCGCCTCGTCCCATTCGCCGCGCTGCTGGACCGTGATGCCGATGCGTTCGGCCAGGTTGCGCAGTTCGCGCACGTTACCGACGAAGAACGCGGAGCCCACGGCGCCCTTGAGCCAGTCTGGCATCGGCGGCAGCGCATCGTAGGCGGCGGCGCCGATCATGTGGCGCATGAACGATTGCAGCAGACCGATCTTGTCCGCAGGGCCACGGTCCTCCAGGCTGGGCAGCCGCAGTTCGATCACGGCCAGCCGGAAGTACAAATCCGCGCGGAAGCGGCCCTGCGTCACGGCTTCGCGCAGATCCTTGTTGGTGGCGGCCACCAGCCGGAAGTCCAGCTTGACCGCCATGGCAGAGCCGAGCCGCGTCACCGCGTTCTCCTCCAGCACGCGCAGCAGCTTGACCTGCTGGAACAGCGGCAAGTCGCCGATCTCATCAAGGAACAGCGTGCCGCCGGTGGCCTGCTCGAAGAAGCCACGATGCGCGAACATCGCGCCGGTGAACGCGCCCTTGGCGTGACCGAAGAACTGCGACTCGAACAGCCCATCGGGAATCGCGCCGCAGTTGACCGCCACGAACGGTCCCTTGCCATACGTCGCGTTGCGATCGTGAAAGAGCCGCGCGATGCGTTCCTTCCCCGCGCCGGTCTCGCCATAGAGCATCACGTTGCTGTCGAAGTTGGCGAAGGTATCGACCTGCTCCAGCAGCGACTGCATTGCCGCAGACCCGGCGACGAGATCGGCCACATCCGGGCGAGCCTCGGCGGCCGCCATCAATTGCGGCATCAGCTTGGCTATCTGCGTGCGCAGATCGGCGCCGGTGAAATCGTGGGGCAGGATGTAGGCGTACTCGGGCGGGAACCGACCGGGATCGCTCTCGCGGTCGGGCGCGCCGACCCAGATCACCGGCATGCCGTGCGCGGCTTCCCAATCCAGCGTGAACTTGGCGGAGCCGATCGCCGACGCACTGATGACGGCGATGCTGGGCTTGACCCGTGGTTCGGCCGGCAGCGCATCGAGCGCGCCTGCGCGAACGACTTCGGCGCCCAGTGGCGTCAGAAAGCGCGCGACGCGATCGGCGATCTCGTACTTGCCTTCCCACACATAGACTTCAAGGCTCTCGTAGGCCCACCGGTCTGCTTTCATGATCGTTCAGTTCAGTACACGAGTTCCGTGTTGTTGCAGTCGACGCCGTTGAGCCACAAGTCGGCGTTGGCAAGGCTGATGCCGAGCAGGCTCGTCAAGGTATTGACGAGCTGGTTGATCAGCGTGAGCAATGGATTCAGCACCTGTTGCAGCAGCCAGCCCGGGGAAATGCTCAGTAATTGAAGTTGCAGCAGGCTGACATCGAGCGTTGGATTGAGGCCGTTGATCACGTTGGTCACGGTATCGCCGATCACTGTGCTCGACGATGCGGCCACGTAACCACCCGGTGCGAGTACGAAGCTGTTGCCTGCACCAGCCAGTCCGGACTGCGAGATCGGCTGTCCGGTCATCTTCGCATCGGCAATGGGGAACAGTCCGACCGCCGACAACTGGACGTCGGCGATGGTAAGTGGGCCGCCGGAACAGCCGGTGCCGCCGGGGTTGCCCAGGCATGCCATCACGGCGTTGGTGGACACATTGACCGTCGCCCGCCGGTCCGGAACAGCAGCCGCGCACTGGATATGCGTCAGATCTCCCTTGGCCTGCGCGATCTGCAGCCACAACGGCAGATTCAGATTGACGTTGGCCACTACCAGCGGCACAGAGACCTGCGCGGCCAGTTTCAGGCCAAGCTGCGCGGTCGTCGCAGTGGTCTTCCACGTTCCATCCGGATACTGCTTGGCCGGCCCCACGGCCACCTTCGGCGGCTGGATGATGTACATCGAGCCGCCGATCGATCCAAGCGCGGTCTTCACGTTGAGCGTACTCAGATCCACCGCGCTCGTCCCGCGCGCGACATAGGCGGCCGTGGTCAGCAACGTTGCCACATTGAGCGCCGCCTCCGCCGCAGACGAAGCCGCCGGTGTCAGCACGCCCAGGTCGAGCATCTGGCCCAGCGTCACCTTGGTGCCAATGCCATTCAGGCCAAGCTGTGTCGTGGGGCTGCCAAGCGCCGCGTTGAGCAGCGCCGACTGCCCCGCCGCACCCAGCACCAGCGCGTAGAAGTCTTGGATCGAGAGCGAAGTGCTCAGCAACTGGTCGACCGTGCCCACACCTGCCCGCAAACGCAACTGCTCGAGCGTCACGTTCGCGCCTACCAGTCCGCTCCAGTCCGCCACGGACAGATTGACCGAGTTGCCCAGCAGCAGCCCCAGCAGGCCGTTACCCGACGAGAGCCTGAGCAGGCCGCTGCCGAGCGTGAACGACGCGGCGGGCGGACTCGCGGCGGCAATCGCCTCGGCGTGTAGCTGCCGCGACTGGCCCCCCTGGAACATGAACAGCAGCGGTACCGTCAACGTGGCCTGCACGCGCACCGCATTGGCCGACACCGTTGTGGCCGGATAGCCCGGATCGAAGTGCCGCGTGCTGTCGCCATTGGCAGGGTTGGCGGGGTCCCACAACCCAAGGCACGTCCGCACGCCGTCCGCCGCGCCAGCCACTGCCGTGGTGCAATCATTCGCCACGGCCTTGGTGTAGCCGTTCTGGGCTGCGGCGGACGTCACGCTTGACAGCACGTTGGCATTGGTCGTCGCCTGATCATCAGCGCTCTTCAATTGCTGCGCGCCAGAAAGCGCCGCCACGTCCACCAGCTTCTGCAACTGCCGCTGCGTGTAGAACACGAAGCCGACGTCGAGCGACACCAGCGCCGCGACGCCAATGGCGGCAATCAGCAGCGCAGCCATCAGACTGACGGTGCCGCGCTGGCGTGGGTGGATCGAGCCGGACGTGACGTGACGCATCGCGGTGCCTACTGCCCCACCGGCGCAGGGCTGCCCGTGCTGCCACGCAATGCGCTACCGGTCGACTGGCTACTGAAGAATTCGGGCAACGGATACTGGAAGCTGCGCATATAGCGGGCATAGCCGATGGCCGCCTCTTCGCCGGTCATCGACTGCTGCGGCCCGGCCTGCGAGCCATTGCGCTGAACCTCGAGCAGCATCCGCGTGGTGTCGCCTACCGGCACGTCGTTCGGGTGAAACGTCGGGGACGGTGGCGGCTCGACGGTTTGCGTCGATTGCGCAGCTTGCGCCCCGGCGGCCCCGGCGGCCCCGGCGGCCCCCAACAGCATCGCGGAAATTGCCACCGCGCACGCAGCGTCCGTCAGTCTGGAACGATGCCTCGTCATGGTTTGACTCCTGCGTTGAGCGCCACGGCCTGCGCGCCACGCGGTGCGGTTTTGTCGCGGACCTGCGCGGCCCGACTGACGCGATCCGCCTCCTTGCGGATGGCCGCTCGCGTCGGCTCCTGCATCGCTGCACGCTGCATCATGGCGTTGGCTTCGGCGCGCTTGCCGGATGCCCACAGCCACACCACCGCATTGCTGATCAACCGTGGATTGGCGGCATCCAGTTCCAGCGCCTGCATCACCGGCACGCGGGCATCCTGCAGCGCACCGCCTCGCATCAGTGCGTAGCCAAGATCGCTCGAATACTGCGGGTTCACCGGCTCCATCGACACCGCCTGGCGCAGTTCACCGGCGGCACGCATAAAGTCTCCCTGTCTGCCAAGCACAAGCCCAATGCCGTGATGCGCCCGCGCGGCGCGATCGGTCCCAAGCAGATCACGGTACGCCTGCAGGGCCGCATCGTCCTGACCGGTCTCACGCAGGGCATCGGCCCGCATCGCCAGCAGCGATGGATTGCTGCCGAACTTCTGCTGGAAGGCATCGATATGCGCCAGCGACGCGAAGTACATGCCCTCTGTCTGCATCCGGTTGATCAGCCCCAGGTAAACGGACTGATCGTTGTATTCGGCGCGGGCCTCCTTGTCACGCAGCTTCGCCAGTTCGATCTGCGCATCGGCCTGCTGCGCCATCACCTCCGCTGTGTTCGGCGTGGACGCGCATCCGGCCAGTAGCAGCGCGGCTGCCAGCGGCATGGCCAGTGACGCTGGCAAGAGGGTCCGGGGCGACCAGCGCGACCAGCGCGACATCATGGTCTTCATTCAACTACCTCCATTCATCTGCGCCAACATGCGCATCACACCCAGGAACCCCGGGCCTGCCGTCAGGATCAGCAATACGGGCAGCAGGCTGACCACCATCACACCGGTCATCTTGACCGTCAGCCTGCCGATCTTGTCCTTCATGCGCGCCTTGCGCGCGATCTGCAGGCGCTCGCCGAACTGGCGCAACGGCTCCTGTACGGCACCGCCGTGGCGGTCCACCTGCGTCAGCAAGGTGATCAGGCCCTTCAGATCTTCATCGTCGAACAGCTTGCCGATGCGCAGCAGCGTCTGCTCGCGCGAGCGGCCCGACGCGAACTGCTGGTTGGAGCGCTGCAGCTCGGGGCCAAGCACCTGCAGCATGCTGCCGAACTCGGTCACGATGATTTGCAGGCTCTGGTCGATCGACAATCCCACGCCCTGCAGCAGGCGCAGCATGTCGATCAGGATCGGAAGCTCGTCGGCCACGCTGCGCAGCCGTTGAGCCGCGCGCCGCCGCAACAGGGTCTTCGCCAGCAGGAAGCCACCTGCGAACGCTGCAAACGCCCATGCCAGGGCGCTGGCCAGCGAAACGTCGAGCTTCCACGCGAACGCCAGCGCCGCCAGGATGCCCGGTATCAGCAGGCGCAACGCACCGAACACGGCGCGTGGCCTGACGCCGTAGAAACCGCACTGCTCCAGCAACTGCTGCTCCTCGGCACTCACCGCGGCCTTGCCCAGGCGCGATTCGAGCCAGTGCTGGTTGAAGCGTTCGCTGAAGCGCCCGCCAAGCTGCGCGCCGATCGATCCGCGCCGCGTGTCGGCGACACCCAGCGCCGGGCTCGCACCCTGCGTCGCGGCCGCTGCCGTGGCGGCGGCTACTGCTGCGGCGCGTGGCGACATCTGCTGGGCCGGTTGCGTCGCCGGTGCGGCACCGGCCTGCGTGGCGCCAGCCTGCGCGGCGGCACCCGCGGCCCGCTGGGTGGCCTGCCGCACCAGCGCCTCGTCGATCGTGCGCGCGGCGGCGCGCCGCTGCCGCCATTGCTGCATCAGCGGCCACGCCAGCAAGATCATCGCCACCGCGCCGACAAGCAGGCTGATCGAGATCAGTGTGAACACGTCCATGGCGGGCCTCTAGATCGACCGGGCGAGCCGGTAGAGCAGGAACGCGCCTGCCACCTCTAGCCCGGCCGCCGTCAGCAGCATCGCCTTGCCGCCCGGGTCACGCCACATCAGCAGGATGTAGCCCGCATTGAAAACGAACATGCCGCCACCCACGATTAGCGGCAACAGGCCCAGCACCCACGCCGACATACGTGTTTCCGCCGAGAGCGCCATCAGCTCGCGTTGCGCCTCTTCACGATCGCGCATGAAGGTGGCGGTGCGTTCCATCACCACGTCGGCGCGGCCGCCATAGCGCTGCGAGAGCCGCAGCACCGACGACACGATCACGAGTTCGTCGAGGTCGTAGGCCCGGCCCATCTGCAGCACCGCCTGATCGAGTTCCTTGCCCGCGCGCTGCAAGTGAATCACCTGCACCAGGCACTGGCGCAGCGGCGGTTCGGTGTTGGCCACCGAGTTCTGGAAAGCGGCTGGCACGCTGCTGCCGATGGTCATCAGCCGCACCACGCCATCGAGAAAGCCTGGCAACTGGCGCAGCATCTTTTCCTTGATCCGGCGGATACGCAGCCAGACAAAGAAGCACAGCAGCGTCAGCACCATGACCAGCATGGCCCCCGCGCCGATGCCACCACCCGCGATGGCGCCACCCAGCACGGCCAGCACCATCGGCACGCCCACGACCAGATACGTGCGGCGCGTGGGCTTCAGGTCCGCCCGCCGCATCAGGTCGTCCCAGCGTCGGCGCAGATCGCGCGTGGCCGATTGCGGCGTGGGGTCGCTGACCGTTGCGTAGCGCGCGCGTACCTGCTCCGTCTGCGCGGTCAGGTGCGCGCGGGCGTCCTCGGCGCGCGACCGGCTTCGTGCGGCAGCGAGCATCAGCAGGCCCAGCCCCACCATGATCATGGCGAGCGCGGCAATGAAAAGGCTGGCGCTAGAGATCAAAGCGGTCATCCAGCGAGAAGTTGGCCGGCCGCATCCGCGCCAGCTTGGGCGAATGCGGCAGGATGCCAAGCGACTGCCAGCGGTCGCTTTCAGTGCCATCCGGGTTCTGCACCGGTTCGTGCCGGTAAAGCTCCTGCGTGGAAATGATGTTGTCGCCCAGTCCGGTCACTTCCGTGATCGACAGGATGCGACGCCGGCCATTCGACAGCCGGCCGATCTGCACGATGAAATCGATCGCATTGGCGATCTGGCGGCGCAGGCTGACTTCGCTGCCCTGGAAGCCCGCGAACCCGGCCAGCATCTCCAGCCGGTACAGGCATTCGCGCGGGCTGCTGGCGTGGATCGTGCCCATCGAGCCGTCGTGGCCCGTGCTCATCGCCTGCAGCATTTCCAGCACTTCACCGCCGCGCACTTCGCCCACGATGATGCGGTCCGGACGCATCCGCAGGCTGTTGCGCAGCAGGTCGCGGATCGTCACAGTGCCGGTACCTTCGAAGCCGCCCGGGCGGCTTTCCAGCCGGACCACGTGCGGGTGATTGAGCGCCAGTTCGGCCGTGTCCTCGATCGTAATCACACGCTCGGTGGACGGGATGAAGGTGGCCAGTGCGTTGAGCAGCGACGTCTTGCCTGAACTGGTGCCACCGCTCACAAGGATGTTGCAGCGCGCGCGCACGGCGGCGTCAAGCAGCTCGGTAATCTCCGGGCTCATCGTGCCGAGTGTCTGCAGATCGAGCGGCGTCAGCGGATCCTTGCGGAATTTCCGGATCGAGACGACCGGACCTTCCAGCGCCAGCGGCGGGATGATCACGTTGATACGGCCGCCGTCTGGCAGGCGCGCATCGACCATCGGATTCGATTCGTCCAGGCGGCGGCCAATCGGCGCCAGGATCCGCCGCACGATGCGCAGCAAGTGCCCGCCATCGGCAAACCGCACCGGAATCCGCTCCAGCACGCCGTGGCGTGACACGTAGACGTCCATGTGGCCGTTGACGAGAATATCTTCCACCGCCGGATCGTTGAGCAGATCCTCGATCGGCCCAAAGCCCGCCAGCTCGTTGGTCAGCGCCTCGGAAATCTGGCGCAGCTCGGCCTCGTTGATCGGAATGCGGCGCAGGCGCGTGAAACTCTCCAGTTCCAGATCGACAAAACGCTGGATGGCCGCGCGCGACCAGCGCCCGAACTCGGCGCCAAGCTCCTCGATGCGCGTCAGCAGGTGTTCGTGCGCGGCCTCCTTGATATTGTGGAACTCCTGCGAAACAGGAAACGGGGCAGCAGCGTTGTCCGAGAATTCGATCGCGTCGGTCATGTCAGTTTCCTACCCTTGCGGCGCGCACCGGGCGCAGCACCTGGGGCAACTTTTCCTTGATCCGGGCCAGGACACTGCGCTCGGGCACTTGCCCTTCGCGGAATCCCAGTCGTTCCAACAGCGCGCCGATAGCGCGCACATAGGGGTCCGCCGGTGATTGGTCAGCCAGCACGACGCCACGATTTCCTGCCTGCAGAAGTGCGGCCCGTCGTTCAGGCAGCACGCCCACCGAGGCCACGCCGATCCGATCGGCAATCTGTTCCGCATCGACCCCGAGTTCGGCGTCGAAGCGCGATACCAGCAGATGCAGGTCATCGCGCTCGACCTCGCGCTTCTTCAGCTCCTGCAGCAGCTCTGCCGCGGAGACGATCGCACCGACGCTCTGCTCGGCCACCAGCACCACGGTATCGGCAGCCTTGACGATCTGCGCCATGAACTCGGCGTTCGAGAACCCGCCAAGGTCCACCACCTGGAGATCGAAGAACTCGCGCAGCCGGTCCAGCAACGCCATGGCCTCGGAAAACGAGATGTCGCGCATCTCGGCCAGACTGGCCGGCAGCGGCAGCACCGACATGCCATTGGCATGCCGCACGATGGCGGTATCGACGAACACCTGGTCAAAGCGCCGCAGGTTGCGCACCGCTTCGACAAAATGGAACTCGGGCGAGACGTTGGAGTAGAGGGCACCGTCCCGCGCGGGCAAACCCAGATCGAGCAGCAACACCTCGGCCTGCGCGCCGCGACGTACGGCCGCCGCGAGATTCACGGCCAGGCTGGTGACGCCCACGCCCGGACGCGCGCCAAGCAGCGCGACGATCTTGCCGTCGCGCCGCGTTGCCGCGACCGGCCGCACCTGCGCGCGCGGCACCATCAACTGGCGGGCCACGGACGCTGCATGGTCGGGCGCGCCGCCCAGGTCAATGAAGTCGCGCACCCCGGCACGCAAGGCCGCGAGCAACGCCTCGGGCTCTCCTGCGTGGCCCACCGCGACGAGCGGCAACTGCGGAAACAGCCGCGCGATCTGCTCGGCCAGCCGCGCCGAGTCGATCGCGCGCGACTGCGTGAAGTCGAGCAATACCAGGCCGGGCCGCAATGTGCCGATCTTCTCGACGAAGGAATCCTGCGAATCGGCCTCGGCGACCAGCGTGCCAACGGCGCCCAGCGCGTGGCCCAGCCAGTGCCGGACGTCCTCGCGCGTGGTGTTGAGCAGGAAATGATCCACAGATGTGTTTCGCTCCATCGTTGGTCCGCCTATCTCGAGAACCCTGGCAGGCTCTGGTCCGCGTACTCGCCCAGCATGTAGCGGCCCCAGACGTTGGGGTTGGCGCTGGTGCGGCCGTCCTGGGATGCGCCGGCCGCTGCGGGAGAATCCTTGGCCAGGGGCTTGATCAGGTGCGGCGTGACCACGATCATCAGTTCGCGGTCTTCCTGATGGAAGTTCAGGTTCTTGAAGAAGCTGCCGATCACCGGCAGATCGCCCAGGAACGGGACCTTGCTGACATTGCTGACCGTGTTGCGGCTCACCAGGCCGCCGATCACGAAGCTCTCGCCGTCACCGAGTTCGATCGTGGTGTCGGCGCGCCGCGTGACGATGGCCGGCACCGTGGCGCCGTTCAGCACGATGCCACGCGAAGGATCGAGATCGCTGGCCTCGGGCGCCACCTTGAGCGCGATGCGCTCGCGCGACATCACCGTCGGCGATACCGTGAGCCCGATACCGAACGGCTTGTACTGGATCGTCGTGGTCCCCAGCGCCTGCGGCACCGGAATCGGAATTTCTCCGCCAGCCAGGAAGCTCGCGCTCTGCCCCGACAACGCCACCAGGCTCGGCTCGGCCAGCACGCGGACAAGACCGTTGGCTTCCATCAGGCTCAGGTTGGCGAAGATGCCCTTCGACACCGATCCGGCGATCAGGTTGAAAGCGCTGCTGATTGGCGACACCGAGTCCACGACAGTGCCAACGCCCGGCGTGAACGTGGCCTTGGTCAGCGACGACGGGCTGAAGGTACCGAATGCGAAGCCGCCGTTGTCGCGATAGAAGTTCAGGCCGATTTCCTTGAGAACGGTCTTGCTGATCTCCACCACCTTGACGTCCACCTGCACAGTGCCAGAGACCGGCACCGTCGAGCGGTCAACCACAACGCCTGCCCTCTTGCCATCGGCACTGGAGACGGCGGCGCGCGCCGCCATCAGCGTACGCGCGGCGGCTGGGGCATCCGGAGACTCGCCGCTGATCGACGCCCCGGCGGACGAGAGATCAACGCTGGCGCCGCCGGGATCGGGCCGCACCGCATCCACACGCACCGTGTAGCTGACCGGCGCAACATCGCGGCTCCAGATCTTGAGGTCGGTGACGCCGGGCTTGCGGGCCACCACGAGCACAGTGGATGGACCACCCCGATGCTTGAGCAGCAGTGCATCGGCCACCTCGGGGTTACCCACCGCCACGCGCTCCAGCGCCTGTCCGGGCCGGATTTCCTGTTGCGCACCGGCTAGCAGGCGCAACGTGCGCGAGCCTGCGGTGTCGAAGGAACCTGTCGGCGGCGACATTGCTTGTGTCGCTGCTTGTGTCGCTGCTTGTGCATCCGTTTGCGATATCGGCGCCGCGGCCAGCGCCAGCATCGTCAGCGCGACCAGTCGCGCCAGAACACGGTGATTCAACTTTTTCGGCATACCGTGTCGTCCGTTATTCAATCGCTCGCTTGCCGGCGCGGATCATTTCCACGCCGTTACCTTCGTTCTGGGGATCGCGCCGTGCGGTGGCCACCATCCCCGGGAGTCCCGTGGGAAGCGCGGCAGGCCGCATCGCTGGCGCGGGCGTTTGGGGCGCGCGCGGTTCGCCGACCAGCCCCGCGAGGCTCACGCCCGCCACAGCCTTGTCCACCGGCGCGCGCTGGGCTTCGGGTGGCACGCCCGCGCGGGCCTGCAGCACCCCCGGTGGGTCCGCGAACATGCCGTCGCTGGGCATCGCCTCGTCAGTCGGATTGCGTAGCGCGAGCATCAGGCGGCCGGCCTGCTGCGCCATGACCAGCGTGCCAACCTGCTCCAGCGGCACCGACAGCACCGCCGTTTTCGCGCCTTCACGGCGCGCCATCATCTGCTCGCCCTGCTGCTTCGGCGCTTCATTCACCGCACCGGTGCCGTACGCCAGCACCCGCAGGCGCGACAACAACATCCGCGTCTGGCTTTGCGGAATCTCCTGGCTATCGCGCCGCAGGACCACGAAGACGTCGACAAAGTCGCCAGGCTGTACCTGATTGCCGACGCCGATCACTTCGTCCACGGCCACCGCCATCGCGCGCTCGCCGTCCGGAATCTGACGCGCCAGCCCGGCCAGCAACTGGCTTTCAAGTACCGGCACGTTGGCGCCGAGGTTGACCAGCGGCACCTGGCCGGCAACACGTGCGACGTCCTGATAGGCGCCACCCGGATCGATCGGCAACTGCAGGACCTGGAGCGCGTCCGCCGGCAGCGGCTTGCCTGCCGGCACCGCGCGCGTGGTCACGACCACGGCGTGCGTGGCCACCACGCCCTGCGCGGGTGCCGGCGCGGCGGTGTGGCGTGCCGCCTGCAGCGCCAGCAATGCCAGCAGACCGGCAAGCACGAGCAGGACAATCGCCACGATCCGTATCTGTTTGCTGCTCATGCCAAGCCTTGTCTCGGGTTGCGTCGATGGATGAAATGCGGGCCGTCGTTCATGGGGATGTCAGATCTCGAGGCTCAGATATCGGGAGATAGCTGGACCATCGCCGAACCAGTCAGCACAGCCGGCACCGGCACCATTGGCACCGATGGCAGGATCGATCGGGTTGGCAGGCTCAGCGTCACCTGCACGCACTGCGTGCCGGACGGGGACGCGCATGTCACGGGCTGGGCGACGTTCGCGGACGAGATCAGCGAGGACATCGACGTCGGCAGCATCGCGCGCGCGGTCTGCGCGGCGGCGGCAACGCGAAGATCAAGCGTGGAGGCGGTGGTGCCCCCGGTCGAGGTGAGCGGATAACGCAAGGCAGCCCGCGCGCCTTCTTCGGCCGCGAGCGTCAGCGCCTGCTGCAAGACGAACACCGTGCCGTAGTACGTGATACCCAGTACGAGCGTCAGGAACAACGGTGCAACGATGGCGAACTCGAGCGCCGCGATGCCCTTCGCGCGACGCCCGTCCGCTTTCCCCCTTAAGTGCATGCTTCACCCGGTATTTTCTGCACGCCAGCATGCCGGCGCCACGGGGCCACAGGACCAGTACCGGCATGACTGCCGGCACCGGCCGCGGCCGTTCTTCTCGTGCTGCATTGCGCGACTTGGCACCACTCCTGCTACTTTTTCCCCAGCCGTCCATGTACGACTCGCGGCCAGTGCGGCGCTACCACTTCATCCTCGTTAGAGGCCAGGCACCGAACCGCGCCGTCAGGGTGCAAGCGTCCCACCGCGGCCAGCATTCACGCTGGCACGGTATATCCATGCGATTCGGTAAGTCGGGTTCCGCTGGTCAACCGGCCAGCGGCAGCAAGGACGTTATTGCGTCAGGGACCAACCGCGGCGAACCACGTTGTTACCTTGGTAGCAAGATTCGAGAAACCGGTGCCGAGATTTTGACCGAGGTTGGTAACCCCGGCGACGATGGCTACGGCGATCAGACCCGCGATCAGGCCGTATTCGATGGCAGTCGCTCCGCGTTGCGCTTTGCGAAAGAGGGACGCTTTTACTTGACGCATGATCTCACTCCCGATGAGAAAATTTTCCGTACACGGAACCCAGCGATACCCCGGTCCTGACGTGATGCCATCGATGATTTCTCCGTGGCAATTCTATTTTCCGATCGCTGGCACAGCCTTTATAAGATATGGAATGTCTCATCCATACCCCCCATTTGGGCTAGATATGAATCAGCATAATGTGGGACATACGTTTGAAACAACATTGCCCGATTCTCATGCTTTGGGATGAGGAATCTCTAATTGTTGAATGAAGGGCAATAAAACCGGCACCGCCGTGCCGCATCCTGCACGCCGACATGCGGGACGCGGCACGGCGCGCAATAAAAGGATGCGCCGCGCGGGGTAAAGACGACAGCGCACCGTAAAGATGTCGGCCGGTTGTCAGGGAAAATCCTGAATCCATCTCGCCGAATTAGAGGACTTTCCCGATTCGTTGCGCGATCAGCGTTGCGTCAGTCCGCCGAGCAGGTTCGTGACTGGCGCGAGCGGATTCTGGCTGCCGCTGCCGGACGCCGCGCCACCCGTCGCACCAGTCGCACCAGTCAACCCGCCGGTCAGGCCGCTGACCAGGCCCGTCACGGGAGCCAGCGGATTGGCGCCCGCCGCACCACCAGCCCCACCCGCTGCACCCGCCACGCTGCCCACAACGGGCAGGTTGCTGATCGGAAGGCTACCCAGCAGGCCGCTGACCGGATTGGCGCTCGCGGAGCCAGGCGCGCTGGCCACATTGGCAACCGGCAAGCTGTTGATCGGCAGGCTGCTGAGCAGGCTGCCCAGCGGATTGGTGCCCGCGCCACTGCCCGTGCCGTGCAGCAGACCGCCTGCCACCGCGACGGTCTTGCCGGTCTCGGTCACCACGCCGCCAAGCGGAGAGACGATCGGCGTATTGGTGTTGGTAATCATGCTGCCGGCACTGGCCACCGTGTTGCCCACGGTCACCAGCAGGTTGTTGACCGGCGCGCCCAGACCAGTTGCGCCACCGACGGTCTGCGTGGCATTGGCGAGTTGCGTGGTCAGCGGCACGATGACCTTGCTGGTGCTACCTGTCAGCTCCGCCACGGCGCCTGTCGACAAGGCCGTGCCGAGCTGATTGCCGGCGCCCATCACGGCGCTGCCCACGCTCTGCACCACGCCGCCGACAGGCGTGGTAACTGGCGCGAGTGGGGCAAGCTGGCCGGTGCCCACGGCTTGCACCAGGTCTCCCGCGCTAACCACCGTCTTGCCAGTCTGCGTCACAACGTTGCCAGTGTTGGCCACGGTGACACCAACCGGATTGTCGACGGCACCCATCTTTCCGAGCCCATTGGCAACGCCGGCGCCGAGCGTGGCAACCGTTGCCCCGGCATTGATCACCACATCGCCGGTGGCGTTCTTTGCGCCGGTGGGTACCAGCGGAACGTTCGTGCCCTTGATTTGCTGGCCGATCTGGCCCACCGCGTTGCCAGCCGCCGTCACCGTATTGCCAGTGCCTTCCACCACCTTGGCGGTCGGCGTCGTCGAGGCGGTGGGCGTGGGGGTCGGCGTCGGGGTCGGTCCGGCCGGCGTGGACGGCGATGGGCTTGCGCCGCTGCCCGAACCGCCCGACGAACAGCCGGCCAGCAGGGCGAGCGCGGCAGCGCAAGCCAGTGCCACGACATTCGTGGAATAACGGGGACGCTGCAATTGGCTCGTGGTCTTCATGTTTTGATCTCCTCTGGTGGACGTGTGCGAAACGCAACTCGCGCGCTTTGGCAGGGCCTGTTGCGCAAGCCGTGTGCCAGGGTCAATCGCATGTTCGATACGAACACTGGATAACCACGGCGCGATGCCCGGAACCCGTTGCGCTGAGCGGCTTTCCGACGCGACGACGTGCACGGTTTCCGCCTCAGGCGACACGTCACACCACGCCATCGGCGCGTTACGAAAGCGCCGCGCGTTACGTAACGCGTAACGCCTCGCCCACTTCCCACAACCACCGTCCGCTTGATGCGGGCGTTTGATCGGCTACCCGCAAACCCTTGTCAGACGTGCGTTTGCGGGCAGCACCCCTGCTTCCATTGGACTCCTGTCCGCCCGTGGTCCTCGATTGGCACACCGCTTGCGCATACATCGGCAGCCACGGCACGCCACACATCTCGACGCTCGACCGACGAGCGTGCACGTGAACTTCGACGGGTAAGAGAAAAGACAAAAAGGGGAACAGGTCATGCGCCAACAACAAGACTTCAAGAAGCGGATCGTCATCACGGCAGTACTGGGGGCACTGTTCGCGCTGGGCGGCTGCGCCAGCGGCAGCGGTTCCACTTCGATGGGGACCAGCGGCTCGGGCGGATCGGGTGGCACCGCGGGCACGTCGGCGGGCACTGGTAGCAGCGGCACCAATGGCGGGGCGGGTGGGTCTGGCAGCACTGGTGGTTCCGGCACGGACCTGGGCAGCAACGGCACAGGTGGAAACGGCAGCAACAACGGTGGCAACAACAACAACAACAACAACAACGGCGGTGGCACCACCGCCGCGCTGACGCCGACCAGCGCGATCGTCAGCAACGCGGGCTCGGTCGCAGACGGCGCCGGCAAGACGGTCAGTGGTCTCGGCGACGCCATCAGCAACGCGAACGTGCCGGGCCTGCCATCGCAGACGCAGGCCGGTCTGGGTGGCGTGGTGACATCGGTTGGCAATGCCGTCAGCACGCTGGCCAACGGCGTGCAGTCCGGCCTCGGCAACATCCCCAACGCCACCAACCCCGTGGGCACGACCGTAGCCAGCACCGGTGGCGTGGTGAGCCAGCTCGGCAATGCCGTAACGAATGCGGGCAGCGCGGTCAGCGGCCTTGGCACCGGACCGCTCGCGCCGCTGGCCGCGCTGACCACGCCGCTCGGCGGCGTGGTGTCGCAAGTGGGCGGCACCGTCAGCAACGTTGGCACCCAGCTCGGCACGGCGCTGTCGACCGGTCCCGTCGAGCAACTGACCGGCGGCGTCAGCAAGATCATCGTGCCGCTCACGTCGACGCTGACCAACGGCACGCAGACGCTGGGCGCGGCGACGGGTCTGGGCCAGCCGGTCAACAACCTGCTGGCGACGGTGGGCGGCGCGCTGGCTGTAACGGGCACCACGCTGACCAACACCAATACGCCTGTGGTCTCGGGCGTGGGTGGCGTGGTTACCGGCGTGGGCAATACGGTGGCTTCGGTTGGCGGCGTCGTGAACGGACCTGCGGGCGGCAGCGTCACCAATCCACTGGCGCCCGTTACCGGGCTCGTCAGCGGCCTCACCGGTGGTCTGAGCGGCGCGACCGGGGGCAGCGCCAGCCCGCTGGCCCCTGTGACGGGTCTCGTCAGCGGCCTGACGGGCGGACTGACCAACGCAGCCGGCGGCGGCACCAGCCCGCTCGCGCCCGTTACCGGTCTCGTCAGCGGCGTGACCGGCGGACTGACCAGCGCAGCCGGCGGCGGCACCAGCCCGCTCGCGCCCGTTACTGGTCTCGTCAGCGGCGTGACTGGCGGCCTGACCAGTGCAGCCGGTGGCGGCGGCAGCCCGCTGGCGCCGGTGACGGGCCTGGTCAGCGGCGTCACCGGTGGACTGACCGGCGGCAATAGCGCCGGCACCACTGCCAGCCCGCTGGCCCCGGTCACCGGCATCGTTGCCGGCCTCACTGGTGGCAACGCGCCCGCCAGCACCAGTGGCACGACGACGGGCGGCACCAAGCCCGCCAATCCGCTGGCACCCGTCACGGGCCTCGTCGGCGGACTGGTCAGCGGCCTGACCGGCGCGCTGGGTGGCACCAGGCACTGACCTCCGCAGCAACCGAATCAAGCGAATCAACCAAATCAACTGAAGCAAAAGCGTCGCGGCCACAGATGGGCGGCAGGGAGAGCGGCATCCCTACCGTCCGTGGCACGCGGCGTCATAGCCGCAAAGCTGTCTTGATCAAGGGGTATTACCATGCGTACACGCAAGCGTGTTGCCGCATTGCTGATTGGCATCGGCGCCATTCATAGCGGCCTGTCTCATGCCGAACGGAGCCCGGTCCAGGGCGACCCGACCCAGACTCTCCCGACCATCGCGCCGAGCAAGCCAGCGCAGAGCAATGTCACCGTGCAGGTGGAACGGCCCGATGCGGCCATGCAGAATCTGCTCGCCTCGCGCCTGACGCCGAAGCATTTCAAGATCGAAGGCGCGAAAACGCTGCCGTTCGAACAGATCGCCGCCAAGTTCTCGCCGCTGGCTAACCGCGAGATCAGCGTGGCCGAACTGCTGCAGGCCGCGGAATCTGT
Source organism: Cupriavidus sp. Met-2 (assembly GCF_049843575.1). NCBI lineage: Bacteria > Pseudomonadati > Pseudomonadota > Betaproteobacteria > Burkholderiales > Burkholderiaceae > Cupriavidus > Cupriavidus sp. Met-2. The sequence continues at coordinate 28,040 of NZ_JBBHZL010000003.1, read as the reverse complement.
CACCCAGATGTACAAGGACGCGGGATATCCGCTGTCGTTCGCGTTTGTGCCCGCGCAGTCGTTCGAGAACGGTGACGTGCTGATCACCGTGGTGGAAGGCTACGTGGCCAACGTCACGGTCCGCGGCAAGCCTGGCCCAGCCGAGGGCCGCCTGCGCAAGATCGCGCAGCAACTGATGCGCGACCGCCCGCTGCGGCAGGAGAGCTTCGAGCACTACGTCAACGTGCTGTCACAACAGCCGGGCATGCAGATCAACGCCACAGTGCAGCCGCCCACCACCACCGATGGCGCGTGCGAGATGGTGCTCGAGGCCAAGCGCAAGCCGTTCACGTTCGGCACCGGTGTGGAGTGGATGTCGCCGGGCCTGCGCGCCATCGCCACGGCCACCACCAACAGCCTCACGCCGCTCGGCGAGCAGCTCTCGTTCACGACGCTTTTCCCAAAAGGGCACAACGACGAGGAGTACTACGCGCTCAACTACGCCCAGCCGATCGGCACCGAGGGCATGCTGGCCAAGGTGACGGCGTCGCACTATCGCGGCGTGCCCGAGAACACGTCACTGGCGCCCATCGGTTTCGAATCGCGCTATGTCAACGACTCCAAGCGTCTCGGCGGCACGTTGAGCTACCCCGTGATCCTCAACAACCGCCATGCGCTCACGCTGACCGGCGGCTTCTACGCGAATAACCAGTTCGAGCGCTACACGCAGGCGGTGCAGCCGGGCGCGGGCCGGCAGATCGAGTTGTCGACCGATGTGCGCGTGGCCAGCGCGGAGGCGTCGTACCTGCAGCGCGGCCAGGGTTTCACGCGCAACGCCACGCTGGGCTTCTACAAGGGCTTCGACGGGCTCGGGGCAAGCCGCCAGAACAACATCAACGACCTGAGCTTCTTCCGCACCCGGTTGCTCGTGTCGCAGGCCAACGACCTGCCCTACGGATTTGGCACATCGGTTTCCGCGGCAGGCCAGTACAGCGGCAACCGGTTGGCATCGAGCGAGCAGATCAGCTTCGGCGGCCGCTTCTTCGGCCTGGGCTATCCCGCCGGCGAAGTGGCTGGAGACAAGGGCTGGGGGGCTTCCGCCGAAATCAACCGGATGTTCGCGGTGGACTACACCTACCTGAAGACGCTGCAGCCATTCATCGTCACCGACTACGCGCGCGTGTTCTCCAACAGCGTGTCGCTGTCGCACCGGACGCTGCAATCTGTCGCCATCGGCCTGCGGTTCTCCGACCGTCGCTACTACACGATGGATATCTCGGTGGCGCAGCCCGTGGGCGACAAGCCGACCAACGCGAGCCATCGTTCGCCGCGTTTCAACCTGCTCTGGTCGTACCAGTTCGACTGACGGGTGGCCGGCGCGGCGGAACAGGGGTCTGCGCCATGCCGCCGGCCCCGTTCAGTTCACGCGGAACCCGATCTTGAGCGTCACTTGAAAGTGCGCGACCTTGCCATCCTGCACATGTCCGCGCGTTTCCACGACCTCGAACCAGTCGATGTTCTTGATGGACTCCGAGGCCTTTGCCAGCGCATTGCGAATGGCGGCATCGCTGCCGTCCGCCGACGACCCGACGATCTCGACCAGCTTGTAGGTGTGGTTGGACATGATCCGTCTCCTGTTGTGCATGGGTGAGTGTGACTGTGACCCGGCAAATGCTGCGCGGCTTCATGCGCGGCACGCGTCATATCCTTTCATGATAGGCACGCGCCTGCACTCTCCCCAAATCCCGTCTGGCCTGTCCGGCATCAGGATCAGCCAAACACTGACATTCCCGGCGTGCGTACGGGTATGTACTTGAGACGAGTAACCTCGGATGCGCGACGGGCCACCAGCTCGGCCCCGGAGTGCGAAAGTTCAACACGTGTCTCCATCATCGTCATCGCATCCGCTTTACCTGGCAGGAGGAAGCGATGAGAACAGAACAGATTGCCATGCGCCAGCGCGCGCGCAACTTGTGCGCGGTTGGCGTCGCTGTGATGTCACTGGGTGCCGCCATGGCGGCGCGTGCGGACATCACGAGTTCGACGTCAGGGCCGATCACCTATGTCTGCGGCGGGGTTGCCGCGGACGAGCAGGCCGAAATGCGCAGCGAGGCCCGCAACTACGACATGGGTCTGCTGTTCACACAAGGCGGACGGGGCGAGTACCTGTCCGACGTGAACGTCAAGCTGATGAAGAACGGCAAGGAAGTGGCCGATTTCCGGTCCACCGGGCCGCGCTGCCTGATCCGCGGGCCGCGTGCGTCCTATCAGGTGGTGGCGACCTATGAAGGCATGTCGAAGCACGCCACGTTGAGTCCGGGCGAGAAGAACGTCCAGATGCGCTGGTAAGCCACACGGGCACATATGAGGCCCGGCTGTCGCCCGGCCAATGCCGGCATCCGTCCCCCGGATGCCGGTTTTTTTGCGCGGACCCGTACCCATGTAGCGCGTGGTCCGCTGCACGATTACCTTACCGGTGGCAAACTTGCGCCCTGGTTCCTCACCCTCTGAACACTTCACCCCGGAGTTTCCGACCATGACCACCAATAGCCGCTGGATTCGTATCGATACCCCCGATGGCAGCTTCGACGCCTATCTGAGCCTGCCGCCAGCAGGCAAGCAGCCGGGCAACCCGGGCATCGTGCTGATCCAGGAGATCTTCGGCGTCAACGAGCACATCCGCTCCGTAGCGGACCAGTACGCCGCCGACGGCTACGTGGTGCTGGCGCCGGACGTGTTCTGGCGCACGGCGCCGCGCGTGGAACTTGGCTACTCGGGCAAGGACTGGGAAGAGGCCATGAAGCTGCGCCAGGCCGTGAACCTGGAGGAGGCCGTATCCGACATCGGTGCGACGGCCAAGGCGCTGCGCGCGGAAATCGGCGCCGGCGGTAAGGTGGCGGCAGTGGGTTACTGTTTTGGCGGGCTGCTGTCGTACATGGCGGCCGCGCGTGGCATGGTCGATGCGGCGGTGCCGTACTACGGCGGCGGTATCCAGAACAACCTCAAGGAAGCAGAAGCGCTCAACGTCCCGGTGCAGTTCCACTATGGCGCGCTCGACGCCCACATCAAGCCCGAGGACGTCGAACGTGTGCGTCAGGCTGTGGCGGGCAAGCGCGGTGTCGAGGTCTTCGTCTATGACCAGGCCGACCACGGCTTCAACTGCTGGGCGCGTGGCTCGTACCACCAGCGTTCGGCGGCGCTCGCGCATGGCCGCGCGCTGACGTTCCTGACTAACGCGCTGTCCTGACGCTTCAATGCAGCCGCCGTTCCGCTGCGCAGTACGTCTTCGACGGTTTCAACTGCTGCAGCGGGCCCGGCGCGCTCAATACGGCATCGCCACACCGTTCTGAATCTTGACGCGATCGCCCGTGCGCAGGTTGTAGGGGCTGTTCTGCGTCACGGTCACGTAGACGTTGTCGTTGGTGCGCACGCGCACGCGGAAAGCCGCCGGCGTGGTGCTGGAGCGCTTTTCCACTTCATTGCCGGCCAGCGCGCCGGCCACCGCGCCACCGATCGTTGCGACGGTATTCCCGCGGCCGCCACCCACCTGGTGACCCAGCAGACCACCCACCACACCGCCGATCACGGCACCCGCACCGCTCGTGTCGGCCGGCTGGCCGGCCAGTTGCTCGATCGACTCCACCCATCCATAACGCACGGCGTACTGGTCGTTGTAGCCGTTGTTATAGCCGCCGTCGTAGTTGCCACCCTGCGGCGCGGAGGGCTGCGACGGGTAGGCGTACTGGTCATAAGTCTGTTGTTGCGGGTAGGTCTGTTGTTGCGGGTAGGTCTGCTGCTGGGGGTAGCCTTGCTGCTGGGGGTAGCCTTGCTGCTGCGGATAGGCGGGGTAGCCGCCGCTGACCTGCGTGCCGCTGCCACCATAGCCTGCGTTGCCATACGTGGCGCCACCGTAAGCGGTGCTGCCGTAGGAGCCGGACGAGCCGTAGGAGCCGCCATAGCCCGACCCGTAGCCATCGCCATAGCCGCCATATGGCGCGGCGCAGCCAGCCAGGGCGCTCGCGGCGAGCGCGACCAACACAACCGGACGGAACGGGAAAGACATGATGAAGGCTCCTGCGTCGATGCGCGTATTGGTATTGCGCGGGAGTCTAGTGCCGCCGTCCGGCCGCAGGTGTCACCGGAGATTGTGATGGGTAACCGCCTGTAACCGCATCATCGCCTTATCGCGTTATCGCGTCATCGCCTCCAGGCGGGAGGTTGATCAGATGCGCTCGGCGCCGTCGTCGTTGAACGCCGTGATACGCGCCACGCGGAACGTGTTGCGCAGTGATTCCAGTTCGGTGCGATGCAGTGCCGCCAGGCGGTTCAGGCAACGCTCGCCCTTGGCCAGCAGATGAATCTGCACCACGCGGCGATCATCGGGATTGACCTTGCGGCTGACCAGTCCGGCGGCCTCGCACCGGTTGACCAGCGCCACCACGCCATGCTGCTTGGCCTGCAGGCGTTCGGCCAGTTCGCCCACCGAGGCCCAGTTCTTGTCCGGGCATCCGCGGATATGCAGCATCAGCAGGTACTGCTGGACGGTCACGCCTTCGGCGCGCGCGGCCTCCTCCGAGAAACGCAGGAAGCGGCGCAACTGGTAGCGAAAATCGGAGAGTGCTTCGAAGTCCTGCTTGTGCAGCACGGCGGTTTCTTCGGAGGCCCTGGCTTGGGCAGACTTGCGTGGCATGGATGTCGGATCAGCGAGAGCGTTGGTGGACCGGCCGCCCATTATAGGAGGTGCGCCCGCAGGCGCCGCCGTGCGCTGGCACGCATTGCCCGGCAATCCCGCCCGTACTTCGACGCTTTGGGTCCCGGCGCGGTATGGCAGAATCTGTGCGGTTGCCGACACCCTATAACCGCAAAACGGAAATCCGCCCGATGTTCACGGAAATCATCCTGTTCCTGCTCGATACTGTTTTCACGCTCTTTGGCATGGCATTGCTGCTGCGCCTGTGGATGCAACTGTCCCGGCTGCCTTCGCGCAATCCTGTGTCCCAGGGCGTGTTCCAGGTGACGGACTGGATCGTCCGCCCCCTGCGCCGCATCATTCCTGGCCTGGGTGGCATCGACTGGGCCACCGTCTTCGCGGCCTATCTGACCGCCGTGGCGTTCCTGCTCTGCCGCGCGCTGGTGCTCGGCGCCGATCCGCTCGGATTCCTGCCGGTGATCCTGGCGCTGGGCGTGCTCAGCATGCTCAAGTGGGGCATCAGCATGGTGATGTGGGTGACGCTGCTGATGGCGGTGCTGTCGTGGGTGAATCCCAACTCGCCGCTGGCCGCGCCGATCTGGCATCTGACCGCCCCGCTGCTGCGCCCGATCCAGCGCGTGGTGCCGCGCCTGGGTGGCTTCGACATCTCTCCGCTGATCCTGTTCGTGATCGCCCAGATTCTTCTGATGGTGATCGCCAACGTCAGCCGCGGAGTGGCCTGAACGGCATTTTCAAGCGGTGGCGCACCGGATGGCGCAAGTGTCCGGCGCGCCACGCTACCACAGACAGGAACCATAGGGAAAACCCTTATTGTCCAAATCGTTGGACAGTCTGTCGAGGATTCTCCCTTTTTCCTGTGCGTGCTGAAGCCTACATTACAGGCACCGCGGAACCCACCGCGATCACTGCCAAAAATAGTAGGAAAGCACAACCATGAAGACCCTCGCACTCTCCCTGCTTTGCGCCATCGGCCTGTCTGTCGGCGCCACCGCCGCTCAAGCATCGGAGTTCAATTCGGATCTGGCCCGCCTGGACGGAAGCATCGCCCGCAAGGTCGACCCGTACCTGGATGGCGCCCGTGGCGTCACCGAAAAGCGTGACGTGTACACGGAAGGCGCGCGCGGCGTGACCGAAAAGCGCGACGTCTACACCGAAGGCGCGCGTGGCGTGACCGAAAAGCGCGACGTCTACAGCGAAGGCGCCTGAGCCTCGCCTGCCTGATCCAGGCAAGTCAGACGGGGCGCTCCCCCTGCCCCGTCAGCAGTACACAGCGCAAGTTACTGCCCGAGATCATCGAGATCGGCCCCCATCATCGATTCAATCGCTTCCATGAATGCGCGCACCTTGCGCGGCTGCAAGCGACGGTCGGGCAGTAACGCAAAGACCCTCAGCGGTGGCAACGGCCAGTCGGGCATCATCCGCACCAGCCTGCCCTGCGCAATCTCCGCCTCCGCTGTTGCCATCGGCACACGCGCGATCCCGATTCCAGCCAGCGCTGCCTGCATGCGCAGCTCGGCGTTATAGGTCTGCATTCGCGGACGAATCGGCACGGAGATACGTTCCCCATCCCGCGAGAACTCCCACACCGAGACGCCAGGCGTGGCCAACGTCGGCATGTGCGACAGATCTTCCGGCTGCATCTGCGCCGGCAGGCTGGCCGCCAGCGACGGTGCCGCCACGAGGCCCCTTTCTATATGCCAGATGCGTCGGGCGATGGTGCCTGAATCCGGCAGGTCGGTATCCACCGTGACGAAGGCGATGTCGAAGCCTTCGCGGATCGGATCGACCAGGCCCTGGGAGATCTCCACGGTGATGTCGAGCGCGGGGTGCGCCGCCAGTGTCCGACAGATCACACCGCCGAGTTGCTGGGCGCCGAACTCATAAGGCGTGGCGATGCGCAACATCCCCTGCACGCGCTCCTCGCGAGCCAGGGTCTCCTGCCGAATCTCGCGCAGTCGCGCGAACAGCGGCGCGACGTCGCGATAGACCGCGCCGCCAGCGTCGGTCAGCCGCATCCGTCGCGTGGTGCGCTCCAGCAGCTTGGCGCCGATGGCCGTTTCCAGTCGGGCCACTGCCGCCGAGACGCGCGACTTCGGGCAATCGAGTGCCGCGGCTGCCGCCGTGAAAGTGCCCTGCTCGATCACGCAGCAGAATGCCTCCCAATCGTTCCACTGAATTGTTTCGTTCACCGGACCCTGTTTCCTTTGCTGACCCTTGTTGTCCCGACTATCTGTCCACCATTGTGCGGACGCACATTATGCGATAGACAGATATGTCTCGTCAGCGTGCCCGGGCACCCCGGTACCGGCCGCAAATGCGTCAGACTGGCAAAGCCGGCGCATTTCCTCTACCCTTTCGGCCTTTCCGAGCCAATTCCGGCGCATCGACGCCGATGTTCCGATCGATGGCGAACCCAGCCGATACCGCAACGTCCCGCGCGCCCGTAGCCGGCGCCACCGAAAAGCCAAGCGACAGCTACGTGCAGTCCTTCGCACGCGGCCTGTCGGTGATTCGCGCCTTCAATGCCAGCCACCCCGCGCAAACGCTGACCGAGATCGCCCAGGCCAGTGGCCTGACGCGCGCCGGCGCGCGACGCATCCTGCTCACGCTGGTGGGGCTCGGCTATGTGCAGAACGACGGCCGGCTGTTCCGGCTCACGCCAAAGATCCTCGATCTCGGCTTCGCGTATCTGACGTCGATGCCGTTCTGGAATCTGGCCGAGCCGATCATGGAGGCGCTGTCGCAGTCGGTCCATGAAAGCTGCTCGATCTCGGTGCTGGACGGCACGGAAATCGTCTATGTGCTGCGCGTGCCCGCACGCAAGATCATGACGATCAACCTGTCGATCGGCAGCCGCCTGCCGGCCTACTGTTCGTCGATGGGACGCGTGCTGCTGTCGGGACTGGATCAGGAAGAACTCGATCGCGTGCTGCACGCGTCGGACCTGCGGCCGCGCACGCGCCGCACCGTGACCGATATCGGCGAATTGAAGACGCTGATTGGCGAGATTCGCGAGCGCGGCTGGGCGCAGAACGACCAGGAGTTGGAGGAGGGGCTGGTTTCGCTGTCCGCCCCGATCCGGAATCGCGGCGGTCAGGTCATCGCCGCGATCAACATCAGCGGCCAGGCCAATCGCACGAGCGCGCAAGAGATGGTGGAGCGCTTCCTGCCGCCGCTGCTGGAAGCAGCGGGCAAGATTTCAGCGATGGTGGGGCTGCGTACCTGAGGGCCAGGGCGGGGCCCGCCCCCGGCGGTTACCAGGAAACCGCGATATCCCCCTTCACGAACGTCTGGCAAGCCATGCGATAGCCAGCGCGCAGATCGTCGTCGCTGAGATGCTTGCGCTCTTTCGGCTTGACCGCGTCGGTGTGTTCCAGCCCGCGTTCGATGCGGCACCTGCAGGTGCCACAGATGCCCCCTCCGCACTTGAACGGAATGCCGCCCTGCTCGCGCAGGGACACGCGCAGCAGATTGCTGTTCTCCGGCGCGTTGACGGTCTTTTCGCTATTGGTCACGAACGTGATTTCGATCGTCCGGGGCTTGGGCGGGGTATCGGTATCGGGCACGGCGGCGCCGGCGTCGATGTCGCCGATGTCAGTCTGGGCCTGCATCATTGCTTCCTTAGGGATAGGTCCATGCTGCCGAAGTGCGCCAGCGATTGCAGCGCGGTGCGGGCAGCGTCGAGCGTGTCGAAGCGCTCGAGGAATTTCGTCGGCACGTGATTGACGACCTCGGCGGATTTGTCCGCCTCGTCGATGACACGCACCTTCAACGGGTGTTGGGTATCGGACAGCTCGGCAATCACGAACGTGGCCGTGCAGCGCCCGTAGAACAGGTACTCCCACGTCTCCACGGGTTCCACGCCGGGTACGGCCTCGGTGCGGAACTGGCCCGGTTTGCTGGTCAGGATCACGTACATGGCTTGGTTCATCCGCTGGTTCCCTCGGTCATTGCTCGTTCATGCCAACCGTCAGGCGGCCAGTTCTTCCTGCTCGAGCTCGATGTCGTGCGTGAGCCAGATCTGGCAGGTCAGCCGGAAGCCCTGATCGAGCCGGTCGCCGAGCTGCTTCTTCTCCTTCCAGTTCGGCGGAGGCAGATGCTCCGCGCCGGACAGCACGCGGCACGCGCATTTCGAGCACTTGCCCATGCCGCATTCGTAGCGCAGGTTCGGATAGGGAAACTGCTTGATGCCCGCGCGCACCACGAGGTTGGTTTCTGGCTTGACCTCGTCCACGAAGACCTGGCCGTTCTTGTGAAAGACAACTTTCGGCATAGCTCTGCTTTCCGCAATCAGTAAATGGGCAGTTGGGATGTCCGCCACGCGCTCAATGCCAGATCAGCATCGCGCAGATGGTGGAGACGAACAGGCCGGCCAGCACCGGCAGCAGCAGCGCCCGCACGGCATCCAGTACGGGCACGCGCGCAAATCCGGCCACGGCGATCAGGGACGACCACGCGATCAGCGTGCCGCCACCGGTCCAGACCGCACCCATCTGGCCGACGGCCGCCAGCGTGGCCGAGTCGAATCCGACCACGGGACCAAGCGCGCCGGCCAGCGTGCCGGTCAGCGGCAGTCCGGCAAAGCCCGATCCGTCGATGCCGGTGATCATGCCGACCAGAAGCACTCCGAACGCCACCAGCACGTGGTTGTCGGGAATCATGTGCTGGTAGGCCTGGATCAGTTCGAACAGCAGGCTCGGCGCGCGGCCAGTGTCGACGCCGAGAATCTGCGCGGCGGTCTCGCCCGCGCCAACGAAGAAGAAGCCCGCGATCGGCAGCACCGAGCCCATTGCCTTGAACGCGAAGACGAAGCCATCGGTGATGTGCTCCGGGCACGTGTCGAGCATCTTGCGCGGGCCTTCGGCGGCCAGCGTCGCCAGCATCATCAGCACTGCAGCCACGCCACCCACCAGCGCAGCGGCCGCACCGCCCTTGAGATCGACCATGCCCGAGGAAATCTTCGGCAGCACCATCAGCGTCACAACGCAGGCAAAGGCCAGCGGCGTCAGCACGGCGAAGAACTTCGACCACTTCACGCGGCGCTGGGCCACCATCGCCAGGCTGCGTTCGATATTGGCGTCGGTGTCCAGCGGCTCCTCGTGCGAGGTGCCGCGTGCGATCTCGGCCTTGTCAAAGGTGCCGGTGGCTTCCACTGCGGTGTCCACACCGGTGGCGCGCGCCTGCCAGCGGTCGAGCAACGCGCCGCTGGCGGGAACGATATGACGGCGCATCGACAGGTAGGCCAGCGTGAGCGCGATGCCGCCCGTGATGATCGACAGGATCAGCGCGCGATCCGCCACCACTGCCGCACTGACCGCCGCGCCAGCCGCCTTGGCGCTGATGCCAGGCGCCACGCCAATCACGTAGTCCGATGACAGCGCCATGCCCTGACCGGCAATCGCAATGGCCATGGCCCCCGCCAGCGGCGGCAGCCCGGCGGCAATCGCGGCCGGCAGCAGGATGGCGGAAACCAGCGGCACAGCCGGCGTCGGCCAGAAGAACAGCGAGATCACGTAGGTGATGCCCGCCAGGATGAAATAGGCGCTATGGCCGTTCTTCATCACCACGCGGAACGGCTCGACCATCCGGACATCGGATCGCAATGACTTCAGCGCGTTGAGCAGCGCCGTCATGAAGGCAATCACCAGGAAGATATTGAACAGTTCCTTCGCCGCGACCAGGCTCGCGGAAAAGATGCCGCCCAGTGCCGTGACCGGACTGCCAGTAATGGCCAGTATCACGAGGAACGTGCCGACGATCGACGGCACCACGACGTTGGCACGCATGATCATGGTCAGCACGATCACGGCCACGCCTAGCAAATACACCCAATGTGCCAGGCCGATCTCTACGGTTTGATGCATGAGGCTCCCCTGCTATGGAGGCCCTTGTGGGGGCGGATATGAATTTCTATTTTCACTACGAGTTGTATACTATATTCCGCATATCCTCTGACACAAGCAGAAATTACCACGCCTAGGGAAATCCCCAAAAAAGGGGCGGATTTCCGCTCCAGCGCACGGAATGTGCGCATTTGGCACCAGGTCGGCGCGCGCGAATTTCGTGAAAAGGGACTAGCGCTTTTTGAAGCATTGTGTAGACTGTATACCGAAATACAAACAAGACGCCCCTATGCTCCATATCACCGACACCCTGATCGATCGCCACGTCACGGCCGCCGATGCGCAGGCCGCGATGCTCGACGCCTTCCGCAGCTTTGGCCGCGGGCAGGCCGCCATGCAGGAACGCATCCGCACGGAGGCCGGCGGTGTGAAGCTTTCGACGCTGGGCGCGGTAATCCCGGATCAGCAGGTAGCCGGCGCCAAGGTTTACACGACGATCGCCGGTCAGTTCTCCTTTGTCATCCTGCTGTTTTCGACGGTTGACGGACGCCCGCTGGCTTCGTTCGACGCTGGCGCCATCACGCGGCTGCGCACTGCGGCCTGCACCGTGTTGGCCGCAAAGCGGTTGGCGCGCTCCGATGCGCAAACCCTGGCGCTCTTCGGCGCAGGCACGCAGGGCGTGCAGCACGCATTGCAACTGTCGGCCGCGCTGCCGCTCCAGCGCATCCTGATCTGTGATCCGTATGCCGATGCCGAGGCCGCCACGCGCCTGTCTGCCCAATGCGGCGTTTCCGTGTCATTCGCGCAAGCCGAGGAAGCGGTCGCTGCGGCCGACATCATCGTCACAGCCTCACGCTCGACCACGCCACTGTTCCCTGGCGCCATCGTCAAGCCGGGCACGTTTATCGCGGCGATCGGGTCGAGCCTGCCGCACACACGCGAGTTGGACGATGTAGCGCTGTCGCGCGCCGCTGCAGTGGTCGTCGAATGGCGCCCGCAGTCGCTGCGGGAGGCCGGCGACCTGGTGCTCGCCGACAAGGCAGTGCTACCGGACGAAAAGATCGTGGAACTGGCCGATGTACTACTCGACACCGCGCCCACGCGCAAGCATGCCGACGACATCCTGATCTACAAGTCGGTCGGCGTGGGACTCGAGGATGTCGCGCTGGCCGGTATTGCCTATCAACGCATCACCGCAGCCCAAGCCGCGGCTGCCTGAACCCATTCCGATGAACCTGCCGCCGTGCGCGGCATTTTTGTCGGCCCAACAAAAGTGTAGGAAGTATACAAACCCGAAAACGCCGCGACACCGCTCAGCGAGCCGTGGTGACCAACCCCAACTGACCTCGTCAAAACAGGAGCCCCAACATGGCCGAACTGATGAACCGTGAAGAATTCCGCACCGCGCTCGAGAACGCGATCAAGGGCAAGAGCGCCAACCAGGCCCCCTTCAGCAAGGCCTGGGCCAGCGGCGAACTGAGCCGCGAGCATCTGGCGCGCTGGGCAGAGAACCACTATCACTACGTCGGCCCGTTCGCGGACTACCTGGGCTACATCTACGCCCGCACGCCCGATCACATGACCGAGGCCAAGGACTTCCTGCTGGCCAATATGTACGAGGAAGAGATCGGCGGCGACCGCCATACCGATCTGCTGATCCGCTTTGCCGAAGCCTGCGGCACCACGCGCGAACGTGTGGTGAGCCCGGACAACATGTCGCCGACCACGCGCGGCCTGCAAAGCTGGTGCTACGCCGTGGCCATGCGCGAAGATCCGGTGGTGGCCGTGGCTGGTCTGGTGGTGGGCCTGGAATCGCAAGTGCCGTCGATCTATCGCAAGCAAACGCCGACGCTGCGCGAGAAGTATGGCTTCACCGACGAGGAAGTCGAGTTCTTCGACCTCCACATCGTCTCCGACGAGATCCACGGTGAGCGCGGCTACCAGATCGTGCTGGAGCACGCCAACACGCCCGAGCTGCAGCAACGCTGCCTGAAGATCTGCGAAATCGGCGCCCAGATGCGCCTGCTGTACACGACGGCGCTCTATTACGACTACGTCGACACCAAGGCACAAGCCGCAGCCTGAGTTGCGCAAGCAGTACGCCCCGGACGCGCGCGAGCCGCGTCCGGTGTCCCGATCCCAGTTCAAGGCCCCCGCAAGATGACCGAGACGTACCGCAACTACATCGACGGCGAATGGTGCGACAGCGCCAGCGGCCGTACCGTCGATAACGTCAACCCTGCCGACACGCGCGACATCGTCAGCCGCCACGCCGCGTCCGACGCGCGCGACGCCGCCGCCGCAGTGGCCGCTGCCGCAGCCGCGTTCGACGGATGGAAAAAGACCCCGATCGGCAAGCGCGCGAAGATCCTCAACGATGCCGCCGCGCATCTGGAAGCCAACGCCGACACCATCGCCGCCGAACTGACCCGCGAGGAAGGCAAGGCGCTGAACCTGGCGCGCGACGAGGTCATGCGCTCTGCGCAGACCCTGCGCTTCTATGCCGTGGAGGGTCAGACGTTCAGCGGCGAAAGCTATCCGAACGATGATCCCGACATGCTCGTCTACAGCCTGCGCGAACCGCTGGGTGTGGTGACGGTGATCTCGCCCTGGAACTTCCCCGTGTCGATCCCGGCGCGCAAGATCGCGCCCGCGCTGATCACGGGCAACACCGTGGTGTTCAAACCCTCGTCCGACGCGCCGCTGTCCGGCTACCGGCTGGCCGAAGCATTCGTCCGCGCCGGCATTCCGAAAGGCGTGCTGAACTTCCTGACCGGCAGCGCCGCCGAAGTGGGCCCGACCATCGTGGAATCGCGCGAGGTCCGCGCGGTCTCGTTCACCGGGTCGACCTCCGCCGGCGAGCAGATTCACAAGTCCGTGCCGATGACCACGCGCACGCAGATGGAACTCGGCGGCAAGAATCCGCTGATCGTCATGGAAGACGCCGATCTCGATCGCGCGGTGGACCTGGCAGTCAAGGGCGGCCTGTCGCTGTCGGGCCAGGCGTGCACGGGCACCAGCCGCATCCTGGTGATGCGCGACGTGAAGCAGGCATTCACCGAGAAGCTGGTGGCCAAGGTCAAGGCGCTGAAAATTGGCAGCAGCATGACGGCGGGGATGGACCTCGGCCCGCTGGCCACGCGCAAGCAACTGGAAACGGTGCTGAGCTACATCGCCATCGGCAAGCAGGAAGCGACCTTGCTGTGTGGTGGTGAACAGCTGTCCGACGGCGATTTCGCGCACGGCTACTACGTTGCGCCGACCGTGTTCACCGACGTGACCCAGTCGATGCGCATTGCCCGCGAGGAAATCTTCGGGCCGGTGCTGGCGATCATCGAAGTCGACAGTTACGCGGACGCCATCGCCCAGGCGAACGACACCGAGTACGGTCTGTCCGCCGCCATCGCCACGCGCAATCCGCGCTACATGCACGACTTCACGCGCGATATCGAATCGGGCACGGTCAAGATCAACCGCACCACCACGGGCAACCTGGTCAACGCGCCATTTGGCGGTCTCAAGCGCTCGAGCACCTCGACATTCCGCGAATCGGGACGCGCTGGCCTCGAGTTTTATACGCAGATCAAGACCGTCTACCAAGGCATCTGAGAAGGCACCTGAAGGATTACGAACATGAAGAAAGCCATCAAGCTCGAGTTGAAGGAAGCCCGCCACATGGTGGCCGCGGCCATTCGCAAGGCCGAGGAAATCGGCGTGCTGGAATCCATCTGCATCGTCGACGACGGCGGCTACCCACTGCTGCTCGAACGCATGGACGGCGCCCGCATCACCGGACCGCAGATCGCCTGGAACAAGGCCTTCACGGCCGCCGGCCACAAGCGTTCGACCCACCTGTTCAATACGCCGCCCAACGGCCCCGCGCTGCCCGGCAATGAGGCCTTCGGCATCCAGTGGAGCTTCGACGGCAAGTTTGCCGTGTTCGTGGGCGGCTACCCGATCGTGGTCAATGGCGAGGTGATCGGCGGCGTGGGCCTGTCCGGCGGTAACGGCGAGCAAGACACCGCGTGCGGCGTGGCCGCGCTCGAAGCGTTGCGCGACCTGCTGGCGGCGGAAGACCTGACCGTGCTGGCCCAGGCCGATATCAAGAAGTAACCAGGGAAGGAGTCGTCATGTCCTATCGGGTCGAGATTGCGGAAACGCAGCAGGTTTTCATGGTGGCGCCCGGCGAGTCCGTGCTCGATGCCGCCCTGCGCTGCGGCGTCAACCTGGCGCACGAATGCACCTTCGGCGGCTGTGGCACGTGCCGCGTGCGCGTGGTCGACGGTGCCGTGACCTATGAAGAATTCCCGATGGGACTGACGGAGGAAGAGGACGCAGCCGGCTTCGCGCTGGCCTGCCAGGCCCGGCCCGCCGGCGACCTCGTCATCAGCACCGCGCGCGCGGCGGAACCCGCGATTCCGGCGCGGCGTACCACCGCGACGGTTCAGGCCATCACCTCGCTCGGACCCGATGTGCTGCATCTGCGGCTCGCGTTGTCCGACGACGAGGCGTTCGCGTTCGAACCGGGCCAGTACATGAAGATCCTGCTCGAGGACGGCAGCCATCGCAGCTTCTCGATGGCATCGGCCCCGAACGGGAACACGGTGGACTTTCACGTACGGCAGATCGCGGGCGGACGCTTCACCACGGGCCAGCTTCCGCAACTACGGCCGGGCGACAAGCTCGACGTCGAAGTCCCGCACGGCAGCTTCAGCCTGCGCAAGGAAGACTACCGGCCGCTGCTGATGGTGGCCACCGGCACCGGGCTCGCGCCGATCAAGAGCATGCTCGAGGCACTGATGGATGATCCCGACTGTCCTCCCGTATGGCTCTACTGGGGGATGCGCTCGGCAGCGGATCTCTATCTCCATGACGAGATTGCCCGGTGGGGCGAGCGGCTCTACGATTTCCAGTACGTGCCGGTGCTGTCACGCGCGGACGATACCTGGCAGGGTCGGCGCGGCTACGTGCACGACGCGGTGGCGGCCGATATCGGCGACTTGTCCGAACACGCGATCTATCTGTGCGGCTCTCCGAACATGATCCACGACGCCAAACAGACATTCATGGTGCTGGGCGCGCAGGCGCCATTCATCTATTCCGACGGATTCACGTTCCAGCACGCGCCGGGCTGACGCCGGCGCGAGAACGCGCATCTCAATGTCTACCCTATGTCTGCACTCAGGGGGTGACGGTATACAATAGCGGCATTCACGCCGTGGCCCAGCGCAGCGGCGTCCACCGAATTCCGACGGCCGATCCCGACCATGAACGACGCCACTGCCAGTGCCTACAGCCAGATTCCGGATGCCCCGGCTGCCAGCCTTGGTGCCCAGCATTCCCCGCTTTTCGCGCTTGTCACCGATACGCTGCGCCAGCGCATTCTGGGCGGCCAGTACGAGCCCGGCGAGCGGTTGGTGGAAAACACGCTGTCGCTGGAGCTGGGGGTATCGCGCATTCCCGTGCGCGAGGCACTGCGCGCGCTGGCGGCCGAAGGCCTGGTGCACATCGAGCCGCGCCGTGGCGCCTCGGTGGCGCGGCTGTCACCCAATATCGCCCGCGAGATGGTGGAGGTGCGCGCCACGCTGGAAGGCCTCAATGCCAAGCTGGCCGCCCAGCGCCGCGACCCGGCATTGATCCAGGAACTCGAAAAGGTGTTGAAGGAAGGCAATGACGCTGTCGACAGCGGTCAGACCCAGCGCTTTGTCGAGTTGAATTCGCGCTTCCACGAGGTACTTGGCACCATTGCCGCAAACAGCGTGCTGCAGGAAATGATGCGATCGCTGCGCGAACGCACGGCGCTGCTGTTCGCCCCGGCGAACCTGACCCGCGCGCGCACCAACTGGGACGAACACGCGCAAATCCTTCAGGCAGTGATTGCCGGCGACGCCGACCTGGCATCCCTGCTGGCCACGCGGCATGTCTACAGCGCGGCCAAGGCCGTCGAGGCCATGAATCCCGACGCGACGGCAGCATCCGCATCCGCGGATGCCAACAAGGCGGCCTGACGACCTTCCCCCGCTTTTTCGGCTTTTCCGGCCTCTTCCGCCTCTCCCGCTTCTTCCCGAGTTACCCAATCCGTAGATCGGTCCGGTGCATCTCGCACCGGTGCCGGGCTGTCCGGCATTCCCATCGTGGCAAGCAATACCATGGTGCGCACCACGAAATGGCGCACTGCACCAATTTTGTGTATACTGTAGTCTGATGTTAACCACAATTGGGAATGACCATCATGCAATACCCGGATGCTTCGTATTTCGACCGTCCGGTGGGCGAGCAGCTCTTGAGCCACTTCGCACGCCGTGACGCCGTTCGGCACACCACGCCGTTGCTGCCGTTCCGATTCGCTGACGTGCTGGCGCTGTTCCGCGGCACGAACGCCCACCGCAAGACCGTCTGAGCGCACCGCGCACCCAAATAAAAACCGCCCCGAGGGGCGGTTTTTATTTGTCGGCGAGTCGGCCGTGATGTGGATGATGCGCCCCAGAGCGCATCGGGGCACATCAGAGCGTCGTAGGCGGTAACTCCACACTGCCGAATTCGGCCGACCGCGTGCCGGCAACCGGCCGATTGCTCGCCCCAAAATACGCGAACGCCACCGACAGCTTGACCGCCTCGGAATCATTGCGACCTGCGGCATGGAACAGCCGGCTGTCGAACATCAATACGTCGCCACGATGCAGCGCCAGCGGCATAGTGCCCTTGAGCAACTGCTGGCTGGCAGGATGCGCCTCGATCAGGAACTCCGCCGGATCCAGCTGCGCGGGATCGAGCTTCGCGCGGTGCGAGCCCGGAATGACGCGCAGCACGCCATTGCGCTCGTCCTCGTCGCCCAGGGCCAGCCACACCGTGATCAGGTCGTTTTTGACGAACGACCAGTAGCGGGTATCGCGATGCCAGCCGGTCTGGCTGCCGTAGTGCGGATGCTTGGTCATCACGCAGTTGTGATGGGCCAGCGTGAGGCGGGCCGGCTCGCCGAGCAGTGCCTCGACGGTGGCCACCACAGCCGGATCGCTGGCCCAGCGGCGGAACACCTCGTCGCGACCATAGGCCTGACGCAAGCGTCGCACCGTATGCCCGCCTGCCGATTCGCGCGTGGCCGGCGCCCCTGGGTAACCCAGATCGGCCTCGAACTCGACCGGCGGCACCGCAGCGGCCAGTTGCTGCCGCGTCACCGCCTCCAGCGCCGCGCAAGTGGCTTCGCTCGCGAACTTGCGCAGCACGATATAGCCACCCGCGTGGAATTCGCGTGCCAGACTGGCCAGCGCGGCCTGATCAGCGAGCGGGGCGGAAGAATCAAAGTCGAGGGAAGCGGACGCGCCAGACGCGTGGTGTTGCGGGGCAGTCATTGCAGCGGAGGAGAAAATTCTGAAAGTGGCAAGTCGCCAACAAGGTCGATGATGCCAGAAGCCGCGAAATCCGGCGCGGGCTGGCGCCCGATTTCGAGAATTCGCCACGGGATCGCCATGCTTTCATGGCCCCCCAGCGTGCGGAAACCCACTGTCCGATGCGACCCGTGCGCCGCTACAATGGCCGGACCCTTGCACGGCCGACGGCAAGAATCCGGCCACTGCCTCCAACCCGACCCCAAAGAGCGCCATCGTGACTGCCCGACCCAAGATCGCCGCTTCGCTGACAGAGGTGCAAACCCAGCTGGGTCGTATCGTGCTGGGCAAACCGCGCCAGGTCAGGCTCGCCCTGGCCTGCATTCTGGCTGGCGGTCACCTGCTGCTGGAGGACGTGCCCGGGGTCGGCAAGACCACGCTGGCGCATGCGCTGGCCCGCACGCTCGGGCTGCATTATCAGCGGGTGCAATTCACGAGCGACCTGCTGCCCGCCGATCTGGTTGGCGTGTCGATCTTCAAGCGCGAGACCGGGGAGTTCCATTTTCATCACGGCCCCGTGTTCGCGCAGGTCGTGCTGGCCGACGAGATCAACCGTGCGCCACCCAAGACCCAGAGCGCGCTGCTAGAAGCCATGGCCGAGCGGCAGGTCACGCATGACGGCATCACCGAGACACTGTCGGCCCCATTCTTCGTCATTGCCACCCAGAATCCGCTCGAGCAGATCGGCACCCATCCGCTGCCGGAATCGCAACTCGACCGCTTCACGATGCGGATATCGCTTGGCTATCCCGACGCCGCGTTCGAACGCGTGCTGTATCTCGGCGGCGCGATCAAGGACGAGGCGGAGGCGGTCATGGACGCCGATCAGGTGGTGGCCCTGCAGACCGCCGTGGAGAAGGTCTATGCCAGCCCGGCACTGGTGGACTACGTGCTTGCGCTGGTACAGGCCACGCGTGTCGAATCGAGCTTCGTGACCGGGCTTTCCCCGCGTGCCGGACTCGCATTGCTGGCCTGCGCGCGCGCCTGGGCGTTGCTTGATCAGCGCGAGATGGTCTTGCCGGAGGACGTCCAGGCCGTGTTCGAGCCAGTGGCCGCGCACCGGCTTCTGCCCGCGGGTCAGGTCGCGCTGAACCAGGGCACCGATACACTGGCTCGCCTGCTGGCCAGCGTCGCAATTCCCTGAGGCCATCGGACACACCCCCGCCCCATGACCACGCGGCCAGCCCTTCCCGCGCCCGATCACCTTGGCCCGACGCCGGGACGCTTCTCCGTGTGGTTGCGCCGCAAGCGCGCGCCCGTCAACGGTGTTGTCACGCTCGACCGCCGGCATCTTTACATCCTGCCTACACGCGGCGGCATCGGGTTTTCGGTGCTGCTGGCCACCATGCTGCTGACATCGCTGAACTATGCGATCAGCCTCGGCTTCGCGCTGACATTCCTGCTGGCCGGCATCGGCATGGGCTGCATGTGGATGGCTTACCGCAATCTGCTCGATCTGCGCGTGTCCGCCGGACCTGTCACACCGGCATTCGTCGGTGAGTGCGCGATTTTCACCTTGCACGTCGACAACCAGGATGCCGCCGCGCGAATTGGCATCGAGGCACGCACGCCGCTATCCGGTGCCGATACAGAAACGGCCGCCCTCACCCTCGACGGCGTTTCCAGTGGCACGTTGCCGGTGCGACTCTCCGCCATCCGGCGCGGACGACTGGTGTTGCCACGCGTCACGCTTTCCAGCCGGTTTCCATTCGGCCTCTTCCGCGTCTGGAGCTATGCCGACCTGGGACTTGCCACCGTCGTCTATCCCGCGCCGGAAGCCAGCCCGCCTCCGCTACCCCGGCACCCTCAATCCGACGATGCCGACGACGGCGCGGCCAGCTTCGCGGCTGACGACGGGATCGATCAGTTGCGCAGGTACCGGCCCGGCGATCCATTGCATCGCATCGCCTGGAAACACAGCGCGCGCACCGGAAAATGGCTGACCCGCTCGGGACACACACCGCAGCAGCCGAGTTGCTGGATCGACTGGAATACGCTGCCGCCGGCCATGGACACGGAAGCGCGGCTGTCCCGCCTGTGTGCCTGGGTATTGATGGCGGGTGAGGTATCGGAAGTCGGGTTACGCCTGCCCGGCGTCGAGATCACGCCGGGCCGCGGTTCCGCCCACGTGCGCGCATGCCTGGAAGCCCTGGCACTCTGGCCGGAGCGGCGCGCACGATGAGCAAGAAGGCAAAGACCGTCGCGGTCCGGCCCCTCGGCCATCAGGAACAGGGGATGCTGATCGGCCAGCTTGCGCTGGTGCTGGCGCCGCAGGCGCGCACCCTGCCTGTGTCGGTCAGCCTGCTGCTGGTACTGCTGCTGGCATGGCGCTGGATGCTATGGAAGCGGCGCGCGCCATTGCCCTCCAAATTGACAGTGGGCCTGGCCGCAATACTGGTACTGGTAGTGGCTGGCGCACTGGTCTGGCAATCCGGCGGCAATCTGGGACGCGAACTCTGCATCGCGCTACTGGCGGCCTTCGTGGTGCTCAAGCTGATGGAAACGCGTGCGCTGGGCGATGCCACGCTCATCACGCAGCTTTCGTTCTACCTGCTGCTCACGCTCTACCTTGCCGATCAGCCGTTCTGGCTGGCGCTCTACAGCATGGCGATCGGTGCATGGGTCCTCCGCAACTGGCTGCTGTTGCACCACCCCGAAGCGCGTGGCCGACTGGCGATCTGGCCGTTGCTCGGGCGCATGGCGATGTTCGGGCTACCGTGGGCGGTGTTCCTGTTCGTGCTGTTCCCGCGCCTCGACCATCCCTTGTGGCGCCTGCCGCAATCGGAGCCAATCGGTCGCACTGGCATCAGCGACACGATGAAGCCCGGCAGTATCGGCAAATTGATCCGTTCGCCCGACGTCGCGTTCCGCGTCGACTTCGTCGGAGAGGCACCATCACCCGCCTCGCTTTACTGGCGCGCTTTCGTGCTCTGGGATTACGACGGCGAGACCTGGCGGCCGGCCCGGTCCCGATCGGTGCGTCCGGCCGACGGGCTGCGCGACGATATCGGAGACAGCGACTTTGCAGGTTCGGCGGCACCCGACGCGCACGAGTACAACATCACGCTTGAGCCGACGCAGGCGTCGTGGCTGTACGTGCTCGATCGTGGCCAGGCCATCTCGTCGAGCCTCAATGCGCAGGTCTCCACCGATAACGAGTTCTTTGCGAACCTCCCCGTCGACCGGCCGTTGCGCTATCGCGCCCGATCCGTATTTGGGGCGGCACCCGAGCCGCTGACCCAGCGCACGCTCCGACGAGCCCTGACGCTACCGGAAGGCAATCCACGCAGCCGCGAACTGGCTGCACGGTGGGCCAACGAGTATCCGGATCCGTGGCAGCGTGTGCAGGCGGCCCTCCGGCACTTCGCTGCGGCGCCGTTCGCCTACACGCTGTCTCCACCGTCCCTTAAGCAGGATCAGGTCGACAGCTTTCTGTTCGAAACGCACCGAGGCTTCTGCGAGCACTATGCCAGCAGCTTTGTGTTCCTGATGCGGGCAGCCGGCGTGCCGGCGCGTGTGGTGGCTGGCTATCAGGGTGGAGACTTGAACCCGGTCGGGCGCCACTATGTGATTCGGCAATCCGATGCCCATGCCTGGGCGGAGGTCTGGATCGCACAGCGTGGTTGGGTCCGCGTGGACCCAACTGGTGCCGTCGCACCCAGCCGGGTCGAGCAGGGCGTCGACGCGGCGCTGGCTGGCGACGAAATCCCGGCGTTACGTGACCTGAGGGCACCGGGCTGGCTGCGTGATCTGCGCTGGGGTCTCGATGGTCTCAGCTATACGTGGCAACGCTGGGTATTGCAGTACGACCGTGTCCAGCAAGGAAAACTGATGGAGCAGGCTGGGCTGGCGGGCAAGTTGCCGTCGGTGCTGGTCGGCGGGCTGGCCGCCTTGAGTCTGCTCGCACTGTTGCCGCTTTGGCTGCGGCGCCGGCGCGCCGATCCGGTCCAGGCACTCTATGACCGCTTCTGTGGGTTGCTGGCGCGGCACGGCTGCGTGCGTGATACCGCAGAAGGGCCGCGGGACTACAGCGCGCGCGCCTGTGCCGCGCTACCTCGCGCGGCGTCCGCGGTGCAGGCGTTCACCAACGGCTACGTGGCATGGCGCTACGGCGCCCCGACGACGCAGCAGACGACCGAAGTCATTGGCCGGCTGCGCACATCACTGC
The DNA here is from genome assembly GCF_049843575.1 of Cupriavidus sp. Met-2. Lineage (NCBI taxonomy): Bacteria > Pseudomonadati > Pseudomonadota > Betaproteobacteria > Burkholderiales > Burkholderiaceae > Cupriavidus > Cupriavidus sp. Met-2. The sequence continues at coordinate 5,954 of NZ_JBBHZL010000003.1, read as the reverse complement.
GCGAACTCTCGAAGGCACTGCGGTAATCAGTCCTTTCACGCTTCACCTTGCCAAAGGTCTGCACGCGGCATATAGTTTCATCCGCAACTATTACAGATGAAATCATATCGTCATGTCATTCGAGCGTCGCATTGATCGCTTTTGCGCGGAGTATCCGGAAGCACCCCGTGACCTGATCCTGGCATCGCGGCTGTTGCTGAGGTCGGCACGGCTGCTGCGCCAGCATATCGAACGGGCGCTCGCCGTACATGATCTCGACCTGAACCAGTACCTCGTCATCAGCATGCTGGGGATCGACGCCATGGAACCGACCATGCCGTCCGAGCTGGGACTGACGATCGATGCCACGCGCACTCAGATGACCCGCCTCATCGACGGGCTCGAGACGCGCGGACTGGTCCAGCGCAAGGCTTCGCAGCACGACCGGCGCAGCCTCGAGCTCATCCTCACCCCCGCCGCCCACGACTTGCTCAAGCGTGCCGCACCGACAGTCCATGCCGCCTACGCCGAAGCTTGGGCACCCATCGGCAAGACCGGTCTGGCAGCCGTCACGCGCGATCTCGGTCGGCTACATCAGCATCTGGCTGCGCTGGGAGCAAACGCATCGTGACCGCGCAGGCAGACCCGTGGCATCGGCTGCGCGCCCGCATGAGGTGGCTGCGCCTGCTCAGCCACCAGCAACGGCAGATGTTGCTCATGATCTTGCTGGGCCTGGCCACTGGCGTCGAGTTTCTCGAGAACATCATGTTCGTGTTCGCGTCGAGCCATATCATCGGCGGGATCGACGCGGACCCGCGCAGCTTTGCGCTGGTCCAGGCCGCCTATGCCGTCGGGAGCATGCTGATGATCCTGACGCAGCATTGGCTCGCGCGGCGATTCGGATATCGCTACTACCTGACCGGGTCACTCCTGCTGTTCATGGCGGGCACGCTCGCGGCCGCCACCAGTACCGGCCTGACGCAAATGGTGGGGGCCCGCTTCGTGCAGGGCGTTGGCGGCGGCGCGCTGTTCACGAGCTGCCGGATCCTGGTGAACATGATGTTCAGCCAGACCGACCGGGTGCGGGCTTCGCGCATCTTCATGCTTGGCATCTTCAGCGCTTCGGCGCTGGGCCCCGCCTTCGCCGCGGAGCTGGTCGATCGAGGCGTCTGGCAGGACGTCTTCTATGGCGTGCTGCCGTTTGCGGCACTTGCCACGATAGGCGCCTGGCTGTTGCTCCCGGACGCGGAAGCCCGCGATGACGTGGAAGGACCCGGGCTCGGTCCACTGCTGCTGTTCGGGGTCGCGATCGTCGCACTGCAGGCAACGTTGACGGAAGCCCGTTTCGACGTGTTCTCGCATCCGATACGCATTGCGCTGATCGCCGCGCTCGCGCTGACGCTGCTAACTGTCTTTCTGTGGCAGCAGTGGCACCACGAAAAGCCCGTGTTGCACCTGCGTGCGCTGTACCAGCCCGTCTTCCTGACCGGCCTGGCCATGTACTTCGTCTATTACATGATCAGCAACCTCGCCGCCTATGTGTTCCCGATCTACGCGGAGCAAGCGCTGCGGTTTCCGCTTGCCACCACCGGCTGGCTGAACACGTTCGCCGCGACGATCAGTCTGGTCGGCATCTGGGTGTACCAGCGCGTGGCGCGCAAGCTGAAACACAAGAAGCCGCTGATGACGACGGGGTTGCTGCTGATGGCTGGGGCGATGACGTGGTTCTCCTTCATGCCGCCAGACGTCGGCCCCCCAGCGCTCATCGTCGGGCTGATCGGCAAGGGGCTCTTCGGCGTGATGGTCATCATTCCGATCGCGGGCCTGACATTCGGCTCACTGGCCGGCGATGACTTCGCGCATGGGTATCGCAGCAAGAACCTGATTCGCCAGATCGCCAGTTCGTTTGCATCGGCGCTAGGTGCTGTCCTGCTGCAGAACCGGCAGTTCGCAGTGCATACGAGCCTGGTGCACGCCCTGGGGCAGCGGCCAGCCGAAACGGAGCAATGGATGCATAACGTGCAGGCTGCGCTGGCAGCACGCGGATTCGAGCCGGGCCAGGCCCATGCAGGCGCGCTCGCACAACTTGCTGCCCTGGTGGATCAACAGGCGCGGTTGATTGCCTGCGAAGATCTCTATCGATTGATTGCCGTGCTCGCCATGGCGGCTGCGGTCTTCATGCTGGTACAGCGTCGGCTCGACTAGCCAGGGAATGTGCCTTGCTTAGGCAGGAAAGGCGGGAGGGGTACTGCGTTTGCGCTGGCGACAGCGCGGCAATGGCGGCGGATCGCCATCACATCGATCCGGCGTGCGCAGGTTGCGCTCGCCCTTAGAACAGCGACAACTGGCGCATGCCAAAGCCTACTGTTTCTTCCACTCGGGCACGCGCATGGGCCAGCGAGCCTTCTGCACCGGAGTAGTTGCCGGCTGCCCAGTGGTAGACCACGGGGAGATCGCCACGGTCGGACAAGCGGACTTCACCGAGTTTGTCGCCGCGTTCATTGCGATAGTAGTGTGAGCGATAGCCCCGTTCCCAGTGCGGCGGAGCTTCTTTCTTGCGCCGACGCGGTGTCGGCTTCGTGACGGCTGGCGCAAGCCGCCGTGCCAGGTCAGTAGCCGGCGAGGTGGGGGCGCGGGCGAAATCCAACTGCATAGACTTCCTTCTTCTGTCGATTCAGCAAGAACCAGAAGTGGTGATCGCAATATCACCACACGCTTCATGCATCGCAGTCGAGATCATACCCGTTCAAACACGGTTTTGGTGTGTTTTGTCACCCGGAAATCCGCTTCAGGCAAGGGTTTGCGGGACGTATACCCGTTTACGGTATACGTCCCGTATACGTGTTGCGAGGACCGTAAACCACTTCCTCGCACTCGCTCAGCCGAGGTCGAGCGGGATGAAAATCCGCGCATCGTCACGCTGTACCAGCAGTGCCACCTGCTTGCCAGACTTGGACACCAGCGTCCGCAGTTGCTCGGCGGAAGAGATCGGCGTGCCGTTCAGTGAGAGAATGACATCGCCCGGCTGGATACCTACTCGCGCAGCGGGTCCCGTCACGTCTTCGACCACGAGGCCGCCGTCTATGCCACTGTCGCGCTTCTCCGCGGGCGTCAACTGACGAACCGCAAGACCCAGGCGTCCGCCGTCCTGACCACCTCTACCCTTCTGAGCCAGAGCGTCTTCCTTCACCGCCCCGACCTGGACCGTCAGCGTCATCGGTTGCCCCTTGCGGATGACCTTGAGCTTCGTCTCAGTGCCCGGCTTGAGGTCGGCCACATGCTCGGGCAGATCACCGGAATGATCGATGACGTCATCGCCGAGCTGCACGATCACGTCGCCAGCCTTCACACCACCTTTCGCCGCGGGGCTGTCCGGTTCCACCGAATTGACCAGCGCACCCGCAGGCTTCGGCAAGTTGAACGACTGCGCAAGCGCCTGGTTCACTTCCTGAACCGAGATACCGAGACGGCCGCGCGTGACCTTGCCATGGGCTACGAGTTGCTCCTCGACCTTGGTCGCTACGTTGATCGGGATGGCAAACGAGAGGCCCTGATAGCCACCAGTCTGGCTGTAGATCTGCGAGTTGATGCCGATCACTTCGCCGCGCTGATTAAACAGCGGACCGCCGGAATTGCCGGGATTCACCGCAACGTCGGTCTGGATGAACGGCACGTAGGTGTCATCGGGCAGCGAGCGCGATTTGGCACTGACGATACCGGCAGTGACCGTGTTCTCGAAGCCGTACGGGGACCCAATGGCGAGCACCGGCTCGCCAACGCGGGTTTTCGACGGGTCGCCCAGCCGGACCGTGGGGAGATTCTTTGCATCGATGCGAATCACCGCGATGTCAGTCTGCGGATCGCTGCCTAACACCTTGGCCTTGAACTCGCGGCGGTCTGTGAGCTTCACCGTGACTTCGGTAGCGTTGTCGACCACGTGCGCATTCGTCAGGATCAGACCGTCCTGGCTAACGATGAATCCCGAGCCTAGTCCACGCACCAGCTGCGGCTGCGCATTCTGCGGCCCCTGGAACTGCGGGCCGAATCGCTTGAAGAACTGGAACAGCGGGTCATCCGGATCGACGCCCTGCGGCACTTGTGCCGAAGTACGCTGGGCGCGCGCGGTCACGCTGATGTTCACGACGGCTGGGCCATATTGATCCACGATGCTCGAGAAATCCGTTGGCGTGGCGACTGCAATCGGTCCTGCGCTTGCGGTGACCGGGGTCTGTGCGGCGTATCCCGGGGTGATCGCATCCTTCTGCAGATACGCGTAGCCGCCGGCAAGGGCAGCCAAGGCAGCGACACCGACAGCAGAGCGGGCGAGAGTCTGACGAATCATGGTGCTTTCCTTTCTCGATGGTCCATAGCGCCGACGGTTTTCTTGGCGCGACGGAATCATGGTAAGCAGCCACACTTAAGCCAGACTTAAAGAACCAGATCAGATCACGGTCTGGTTAGACTCACGCCACGAGTGCATCTTTGATTGCTTTTCCTCATCAAGGCTTGTGCACGCGCGTCGCCCATCTAATCTCTATAGGTTCGATGCAAATTTTATATTGCGAACAATTTAATTGTGTATAAGATATGTTCATGCGCGATACGACAACTCCCTCTCGAACTGAAGCATCAAGCAACGACTGGCTCTTGCTGGACCAACAGTTGTGCTTTGCCCTGTATTCGACTTCGTTGGCGATGACCAAGATCTACAAACCGCTTCTAAGTGAGCTTGGGCTTACATACCCACAGTACCTGGTCATGCTTGTGCTCTGGGAAAGCAACACGCTGACGGTCTCGGAACTAGGCACACGGCTGACACTCGATTCAGGCACCTTGACTCCGCTGCTCAAACGGCTCGAGTCAGCAGGATTAGTAGCACGCGAACGAGATGCCAAGGATGAGCGTCGTGTCCTTGTAAACCTGACGGATGCAGGCCGGAGGCTTCGCGCCTCGGCAGCCGACATTCCGGAGAAATTGCTGTGTGCGACGCAATGCTCGATCTCCGAGATTCAGTCTTTGACGTCGCGTCTTCATGCACTGCGGTCCACACTGGAAAGCGCACGGACCGATGATTGACCGGCAAAAGCCGGGACCTTTGACTAGCCCGCCCCCGCTGGGCAAAACCTGGAGTGTTCAAATGAAACTCGAAAAAGTCCTCTACACCGCTCACGCATCCGCAACCGGTGGCCGCGATGGCCGAGCCGAAAGCTCGGATGGCCAGTTGAACGTCAAGCTGGCAGTGCCGAAGGAAATGGGCGGCAGTGGCAACGGCATGAATCCAGAGCAACTGTTTGCGGCTGGATACTCGGCCTGTTTCCTGGGCGCAATCCGCTTTGTGGCAGGGCAACAAAAAATTGCGATCTCGCCTGACGCGAAGATCGAAGGCGCGGTCGGTATCGGCCAGATTCCCCAGGGATTCGGCATTCAGGCCGAACTGAAGATCTCTCTACCGGGCCTGGATAAGGAAGCCGCGCAGAAGCTGGTGGAAGCGGCCCACCAAGTGTGCCCGTACTCGAACGCCACCCGTGGCAACATCGACGTGACGCTGATCGTGGTTTGACGCTCGATCACGTGTGAAGAAAGAAAAAGCCGGCATTTTGCCGGCTTTTTCTTTTATGGATACGTTGTCCGGAGTTGGCTGCAGAAGTCGCGTTTCTGCGCCGCACTCATACGTTTTGTTCGTATCTCGGCCTTTAGGGCCTCCGATTTCGTCGAAAACTCAAGCCATCCAAGCAACCTCAGCGGCCGGCGAGAACGCGTGTACTTTGCGCCAGTTCCGGCGAGATGCTGAGCATATCGACGCTGAACGTCGGTGGTAATACCTGTATAAATGGATTCGCCTTCGCACTCGAGCAAATAGAGAAACCAAGTTGGTTCTTCGGTGGGTGCGGGCTCAATCTCGGAAGTCATGGCGGCAGATCATACGTTTGGGTGCCTGCCGTGGCAACGGTCTGGAGAGTTGCGGAGAGGGCTTC